>NZ_JBHNZD010000005.1:0-178090 GCF_054960375.1 Alteromonas sp. G4i35
CTTCGTTGCGCTTTTCGAACCAACTTCTCTCGGTTCCTTCAATGCTTACAAGATCTCCATTTACCGATAACTCGCTGTCGATAAGCTTTGTAACGTGGGAAGGTAATTCAGGTATAGGATATAGAACATAAACACGTCGTTTTGAGCTGGCTAGTTTGTGTATTGCCCTATCAATATTTTGCAATAACTCAATAGATTTATTATCAAACTTTAAATTACCTAAGTGAGGATAAGTTTTGTTACTGCCGCCCACAAGTTGATAGGAATACCTATGAACAAAAACAACATTCTGAATCATTGGTTCATTTGCAATAAACTCTATAGATGAGTTATACCATTTAGCGCACTTAGAATAATCGTCATTCTTTCCATAAGAGGGCCTGCACCCTGAAAAGCTGAAGTGCCTTAGACCTTCATCAGTTGCCTTTAATTTTTGACTTAACGCGTATGCAAGCTCAACAGAATGGCTATCTCCGAAAGTTGCCCATGTTGTATTTCCCTTTACAAAATATTCGCACGCCTCGCTAGGATCCCTATATTTGTTTGTATGACACTTGTTTCTGAAGGGGCTTGCTTCTACATCTTCAACTAAATTCTGGTATGCGACTGGGGCTCGTTGGATAAACCCATTGGTAAAAAACGAAAGGCTGCCAATTAGCACTATTAAGACTGCACATACGAGAGGTTTATTTGTCAAAAGCGCCTTGTGTGATTGTATTTTACTATTGAAGTTAATTGTTTCTATAAACCTGTAACTTAAATAACCCAAAGCAATAGACAGACTAAAGCCTACCAAAGCATAGGCTTCGTCTAAGTCATTCTTGTGAATAAAAACTACAAGCGGCCAATGCCATAAGTAAATAGAGTAGGACCAGGTTCCCAAGGGTTGTAGTAGCTTATTGTTGAGCAAGGCGTTACTACTTTGATTAGCAATGATGATTAAATACGCTCCTGCCACAGGTACCAAAGCCGAAAAACCAGGCCAATTTGTCTTCTCTGAAAAGATAAAGCAGGAGACAGATATAAGCAGTACACCTAATAAAGCGAGGATTTTGCTTAGCGGCTGAAGTTTTTTTATGGGGTATAAGAATGCTAACCCTCCGACCAGCATTTCCCATGCACGCGTCGGAAGGATATAGTAAGACAAACTTGGGTTCTTCTGCGTAAGCCAACCACTTAAAAGCATGCTTAAAAGAGTGGTTACGACTATAACCACTTTAAGTTTATGGCGAGTTAGAATTTTATTTAAAGCTGCTAAAACAATAGGGTAGATTAAATAAAATTGCCATTCAACTGAAAGTGACCATGTATGCAGTAGCCAGTTTTCTAAAGAACTTTCAGAGAAATATCCTGACTCCATGTAGTATATTACATTCGATATAAATAAGGCGGATGAAGCCGCTTGTTTACTTAACTTCGAGTACTCGACGGGGGATAATGTGAAAAAACCTATTAAGAGCAAACTAGCACACAAAAAAGCGAGAGCAGGAATGATCCTGTTTGCTCTAGCTAGGTAAAACTCCATCAGACTAAAGCGAGATTTATCAAATTTGCTTATGATGATACTTGTCATTAAGTATCCAGATATGACAAAAAACACATCGACGCCGATAAACCCCCCAGGGAGTTTTTCCTCTACGAAGTGAAATATGACGACCGAAAGAACCGCAATAGCCCTCAGTCCATTAATATCATATCTAAACTGCACTAATTAGCCTTGTATACTAGAATTTTTAACGCTCAATTCTAAGCATAATTTGTACCGCTTATTTTTTCGAAGTTATCTAGCGTGTTTTATGTCGTAAGAATGATTCATATGGGGCGAGGATTTGGTTTAAATAGTCTAATAGGACTGCTTCAAATTTAACGCTCAATATGGAAAGTCATTATCGAATTGTGCTACACCATATTCTCCAGCAACCATACTACGTAAAACAATGCACGTGAACAGTTAGCTGTACAATGAGATGCAGCCAATTACGCTTTGAAAAAGTAGTTTACTTTGCCAGGACACACGTTACAGACGGTAAAAACAGCTGAACAATATTACGCATTTTATATGAGTTAATGTTGCTTAAAAGCGACTCTAGCGCCATAAAATAAAGGCGGGGCATTCTCACGTGGATGTTCTTTGCGCTCCAATAGTACTTAACACGTGTAAATCCTATTCGCTCAATGGCCTTAACATCTTTAAATTTCCACTCTTTCAAATGAAAACACTCTGGGGAATCTGAAAAATACTGAGAAACATCGTGTGGGCCGCAAAATGCGTGAGGTGTTCTGAATGCGTATGCTCCCCCTTTTTTTAAAATTCGCTTGATTGTCTCAAAGTGAAGTTCAACATCCTCCTCATGAAGATGCTCTATCAGCTGGTCGCTAAATATAAAATCAACGCTATCGTTGGAAATAGAAGATAGATCGTATCCATCGTAAACAATTACATCAACGTTATCAGGAAAGTGCTCGTTACTGTCTCGTTGATCAGATATATCTACGCCAATAGCTTGCCCACAATGCTGAGCGGCTTCTTTGAGCAGTCTGCCGTCACCTGATGCGAATTCAACGAATACTTCATCTTTTTTAAGAAAGCGTTTTATAAAAGCTAATCTATGACCCACCTTTTTTCGGCTTTCTGCTTCATCGTTTCGCTTTGTTAATCGAGGGTGATCTGGAACCTTAGAAAAGAGTTCGTCATACATAGTGCTGTATATTTCTGTGCGAGCTCTTCTATCAGCTTGTTTTAACTTGGAGGCAAGTCTTTTTTCAACTTGGTAATGATTAAATACTTGATCATATGACCGATTAGAAGGAAGGGGTTTCCTTAACTGCATTTTACTAATCCCTGTAAGTATCGAATTGTGATAGGCAATTTTATTTCCATTTCTTCAATCATTTATGATTGAAACCAAAGGTTCAAGTGTTTTCTACTCTTACACGGGGCGTTTGTAGAAAAAGTGCGCTAACCACTTGGTTAATCAGCACTCCACCTGAAGAGCTCTCTCAAATTTGTCGTTTGCATGCCAAATTTTCGCCATTATCAGCTATATAGGGTAGCGGTAATGTCAGTCACTCGTGTAAACTACCGCTTTTATTTCAGGCAAGCCTTAGCGCACAGAATAATTCTTCCTATGCTTTGGCCATGCAGTCATCATGTAAATTGAGGAAAACATGGAGCTTGACGCTATTATCAATCAGGCACAAAGCCAGATTGACGCTGCACAAGATGCAGCCACATTAGACCAAGTTAGGGTCGAATTCATGGGTAAGAAAGGTAAACTTACCGACTTACTTAAAGGGCTTGGAAAGTTATCTAACGAAGAACGTCCTGCCGCAGGCCAAAAGATTAACCAAGCTAAGCAGGTTATTCAGCAAGCTATTTCTGCAAAAGGTGAGTTTTTACGCACTGAAGAGCTTAACAAGAAGCTAGCAGAAGAAGCCGTAGATGTAACTTTGCCTGGTCGCACAGAAAAGCCAGGAAACTTACACCCGGTTAGCCGCACGATTGCACGCATTGAGTCTTTCTTTGGTGAGCTAGGCTTTTCAGTTAAGACTGGCCCTGAAATTGAAGACGGTTTTCACAACTTCGACGCGCTGAACATTCCTGCGAATCACCCAGCGCGTGCCGACCACGATACGTTTTACTTCAACCCAGACATGATGCTTCGTACGCAAACCTCTGGTGTTCAAATTCGTACTATGGAAGCGGAAAAGCCGCCATTGCGTATTATCTCGCCAGGCCGCGTGTATCGTAACGACTACGACCAAACACACACGCCGATGTTCCACCAAGTGGAAGGTTTGATGGTTGATAAGAATGTCAGCTTTACCGACCTTAAAGGTATTTTGCATGACTTCTTACATCACTTCTTTGAAGAGTCACTAGAAATTCGCTTCCGTCCGTCTTATTTCCCGTTTACTGAGCCGTCAGCTGAAGTAGACGTAATGGGTAAAAACGGTCAGTGGCTTGAAGTATTGGGCTGCGGCATGGTGCACCCAAATGTACTTAAAGCTGTGGGTATTGACCCAGAAGAGTACACAGGTTTTGCCTTTGGTATGGGCGTAGAGCGCTTAACTATGCTTCGTTACGGTGTTAACGACTTGCGCGCGTTCTTTGAAAACGATCTTCGTTTCCTTAAGCAGTTCAACTAAGGCAGAGAGTACACATGAAATTCAGTGAAAAATGGTTAAGAGAGTGGGTTAACCCGTCGCTGTCGGCACATGAGCTGTCCGAACAGTTGAGCATGGCTGGCCTCGAAGTAGACGGTGTTGAGCCAGTAGCAGGCGATTTTAAAGGCGTGCTAGTAGGTGAAGTAGTTGAGTGCGGTCAGCATCCTAACGCCGACAAACTGCGCGTAACTAAAATAAACGTGGGTGGCGATGAGCTACTTGATATCGTTTGTGGTGCGCCTAACTGCCGTCAGGGCATTAAAGTAGCAGTTGCTGTTGTTGGCGCTGTATTGCCTGGCGACTTTAAAATTAAGAAAGCAAAGCTTCGCGGCGAGCCGTCATTCGGTATGCTATGTAGCTTCTCTGAGCTAGGTATTAGTGACGACCACGATGGTATTATCGAGCTTCCAGCTGATGCACCTATTGGCACAGACATTCGCGATTATCTTGGTCTTGATGACAACGCAATCGAAGTAGACCTGACACCAAACCGTGCAGACTGCTTGGGTATTCGCGGCATTGCCCGTGAAGTTGGCGTATTAAATAATCTTGACGTTTGCGAACCTGAAGTAGCAGCGGTAGAGGCAACTATTGATGATAAATTATCAATTACGCTAAGCGCTGATGACGCATGCCCGCGTTATTTAGGTCGTGTGGTTAAGGGCGTTAACGTTAAAGCTGCATCGCCACTATGGTTAGTTGAAAAGCTGCGTCGCTGCGGTATTCGCAGTATCGACCCTATTGTTGACGTGACTAACTTTGTATTGCTAGAGCTTGGCCAGCCAATGCACGCGTTTAACCTTGCCAGCATTGAAGGCAATATTAACGTGCGTATGGCAAACGACGGCGAAACGCTCACACTACTTGACGAAACCGAAGCGAAGCTACAAAGCAACACCTTGGTGATTGCTGATGACAATAAAGCGCTCGCTATGGCGGGTATCTTCGGCGGTCTTCACTCAGGTGTAACTACTGAAACTCAAGACATTTTGCTTGAAAGTGCTTTCTTTAGTCGTGATGCGATTATGGGCCGTGCCCGTCAGTACGGTTTACACACCGATGCGTCGCATCGCTATGAGCGAGGTGTAGACCCCCAGCTTCAGCGTAAAGCGATGGAGCGTGCTACAGCACTAGTACTTGAAATTTGTGGTGGTGAAGCGGGCCCTGTGGTTGAAGCGGTAGCAGAAGACAAGTTACCTAAGCAGGCAACGGTTACACTTCGTCGCGAACGTTTGTCTCGCGTGCTTGGTATTAGCATTGACGATGCGAAAGTAACGGAAATGCTTAATCGCCTTGGTTTAGAAGTAACGCAAACCGAAGCAGGCTGGGAAGCAGTTGCGCCAAGCTATCGTTTCGACATTTCAATTGAAGAAGATTTGATTGAAGAAATTGCGCGTGTATACGGCTACAACAACATTCCAAACGTTGCGCCAAAAGCAACGTTGGCAATGTTACCCTCGCAAGAAGCTAAGTTGCCTTTGAACACAATGAAGTCATTGCTTCTAAGCCGTGGTTACAATGAAGCCATTACCTATTCATTCGTTGACCCTAAAATCCAAAACGCCTTGTTCCCAGACGTAAAGGGCATGGTTTTACCACACCCAATTTCATCTGATATGTCGGTAATGCGTGTAAGTTTATGGCCGGGATTAGTTGGTGCAAGTGCTTATAATCAGAAGCGTCAACAACAACGTGTTCGCATGTTTGAAACCGGATTACGCTTTATTCCTCAACAAGATGCGCCAAATGGTGTATTGCAACAGCAAGTAATTGGTGGTGTAGTAGCAGGGCGTCGTAACGAAGAGCATTGGGACTTGGGCGACAGCCCGGTTGATTTCTTCGATGCAAAAGCAGACGTAGAAGCGTTATTGGCACTTACTGGTAAATCAGGCGAGTTTCAATTCGTAACAGGGCAGCACAGTGCGCTACACCCTGGCATGACTGCAAAAATTTTGCTTAATGATGAAGAAGTTGGCTATATTGGTGCTATACATCCGCAATTTACAAAATTGCTCGGTGTAAACGGGCGTGTATTTGTGTTTGAGCTAGTGGTAGATGCCATTACAGACCGCAAATTACCGTCAGCAGTACCGGTATCGCGCTTCCCATCGAACCGCCGTGATATTGCTATTACGGTTAAAGATGAAGTGCGTGTAGGAAATGTACTTTCTTACATAGAAAAAATTGGCGTAAATCAACTAGTTGCTCTAAACTTGTTCGATGAATACAAAGGCAAGGGAATTGAGCCTGGCTATAAGAGCCTTGCTTTGTCACTTCATTTACAAGATCCGGATAAAACCTTGGAAGAAGCTGAAATTCAGCAAGCTGTGGATACTGTGGTTAAAGGTCTGGAATCTGAGTTTGGGGCCGCGTTAAGAGAGTAAACTATGGCATTGACCAAAGCCGAGATGGCTGAACACCTATTCGAGAAACTAGGCATTAACAAGCGTGATGCGAAGGATCTGGTAGAGCTTTTTTTCGAAGAGATTAAAGGCGCTCTGGAATCTGGTGAGCAAGTAAAACTGTCAGGTTTTGGCAACTTTGACCTGCGTGATAAAAATGAACGTCCTGGCCGCAATCCAAAAACCGGTGAAGACATTCCAATTAAAGCACGTCGTGTGGTTACATTCCGCCCGGGTCAAAAATTGAAAAGCCGAGTTGAAAACTCTGCACCTGTCGACCAATAATCTTTAGGTCGTTACAATACTGAAAAAGAGCGGGGTCTCTCGCTCTTTTTGTATTGCTTCTTTTATACAGTGCCGTCGCACTGGTTTTCATATGCAATTTCTTTGGAGGAAAGTGTGAAGAAAGCACTTGTCGTTCTTGCTATTATTATTGCTGCTACGTTTTCATGGTTTGCTTATCTGTCGCTGGATGCAGACAAACGAGACCAAGACGCAGCGCAAGTTCCGCTAATCACAGTCATGGAAATTCTTCACGCAAGCGATTTGCAGGAAGGGGTTAAGCAGGCCGTGAAAGATGAAAATCTCGAAGTCGTAGATTCTTGGATGGCACAAGCCCGTGAGGTAGGGCAAGCTGCTAACCTGTCATCTGAAGATATGGATTATCTTAATTCCGAAACTGCGAAGGATTACGTTGTATTCAATGCTAAACGCCAGCTGTACAACGAAGCGTTTGAAGCGCGCTATTATGCGTTGGAAGAGGTAGAAACGCTTAAAGAGCAATATCCGGAAGCCAAAGACTTGTTTCCCCGCACTGATGCACTGATTGAAAAGCGTGATACGATCATTCAACAAATTGCTGTAGCTATTTCAGGAAGCGAGCAGCCTGATGAAGCCGCGCTAAAAGAAGCGCGTGAGCAATGGTTAGCCCAGGCTAGTAAGTAGCCAAGTAACGCACTATCTCAATCTTTGTTCAATCTACTGAAATATCTGCAAACTTAGCATTTGTTAGCGTAGCTAGATCAGATGGGGCGAGGGCCACTTCTAAACCTCGTTTTCCGGCGCTTACATGAATAGTTTGCAGATTTTCAGCGCTTTTATGAATAACGCTCGCTAAGCGCTTTTTCTGCCCTAATGGGCTTACACCACCAAGTACGTAGCCTGTTGCAACCATTACTGCATTTGCTTGCGCCATTTCTACCTTTTTGACACCTAACGCTTTGGCCATTTTCTTTTCGCTAAGTTTGGTGTTTACAGGGACCACGGCCACGGCGAGCTTGTTGTTATCTGTACTCACTACCAAAGTTTTAAAGACGGTATCCGCGTCAAGGTTTAGCTTCTCAACCGCTTCTAGCCCGTAAGATGCCGCATTTGCGTCGTGGTCATACTTTAAAACCGTGTGCGCGATACGTTTTTTGGTAAGTAGTGTGATTGCAGGTGTCATTCAACCTCTTTTCTATAAAATGTTCGGCTGTATATGGGCTCATTGGGGAGTAACGGTGTAGCAGCGTGCGTTGCGTAGTCGTTAAATCCAGACGCGTAAAATTCTGAAAGCGGGTGTCCAGATTGTCCGCCAGGTAGCGTTAAAATGGCATCTTCTAAATGGCCAGGGCTGACAAAAAATCGCTCAGAGGCGCCGAAGCTAGGTGCCTGTACGGCGGGCATGTATGTATCGCCAAACCCCTCCACTTGCTGCATGTTTAACATGTTACCAACTAGCGGAATTTGATCGGCAAATGGATGTTTGACAGACAGTGCGTTCACTTTGCCCCAAGCTAATGTTTCCATATTAGCTTCTACTGGTGAATACTTGTCTAATAACTTGTGTTTGGCGCGCCTGTAGGCGTCTACAAGTAGCTCGTCAAAGCTTTCAATATCGGTAGGCAGCCAAGATTCAGGCTGACTATGAATAAGTTGCCACACTGCTGGTTCAATGCCACGTAACAGTGTACGACTGTTTACACCTTGTTGGTCTAATGTTGAAAGCACGCCTCCAAAAAGGGTTTGTACTACTTCTTGCCTAAAATATTTTACCAGGGTGTAGCCAACCGAATCTTCACATGCGCATTCGTCCCAAGTATTTAGATATGCAAGGTCTGGCTTAAATTCGATATCTTGCATGTTGAGCAGCCCATATAAAAGGTGCTGCCAAGGAATAAGAAAGCGGGCGTGATTATCTAACTGAATGGCGTAAAAATCAGTCTCAGTAAAGGTGTCCTTTTCAAATAAGCGGTCTCTTATTTGTTGCCCGCGAGCACCTAGCGCATAACCACCGTCGCCCCAGATTTTGAAGTCATCAGCTGAAATTACTCTGGCATTCGCAGTCCATATTCTTCCCATATCGGGGTTGAAAACCATGGGAAGCTTTAGTGCACGCTTTGGTGTTATGTTCACTGCTTCTTGCTCTGGTATAGCGGTGAATGAAGCCTGTTGCCTTTCCATCACCGCGCCACCAGGAAGCCATACAGCGTTGCCGCCTTCATCCACAATTACCAGGTTTTGCGTGGGGATAGCAATGCGTTGGCCTATCTTTATTGCTGTTTGAATATTTTTGGCGGTGCCGAAATTTGTAATGTTCAAATTGGCGGCAAACGGATGATGCGCTACCCAATTTAGTGCATAGCGCTTGCCATTAAGTTCTTTTACTGGCCCATACGAACTTACTTCAAACTCAAATGTATGTTCACCGTCAGGTAAAGGGATACGCTCCGTTACCGTGCTTGTGGGCGTTGTTTCGTCTAACTCAATCCAATCTACATTGTCTAAATTTGCATTGGTAAAACCCCAAGCGATATGGCCGTTGGTGCCTACAACTATGCCAGGAATGCCTGGCAGGGAAACCCCGGTTACTTGCACATCGCTGCCTGATTCTTGATAGTTTAGCTGGGCGCGATACCAGATGATGGGAACCCGCAATCCTAAATGCATGTCGTTCGCTAAAAGGCCTGCGCCTGACGTGGTGTGACTCCCGGTTACCGCCCAGTTGTTGCTACCGATATCAGGAAGCTCAGTACCGTTATATTGTGCACGGGCGATGGCCGTATTGTCGTTATCGTTTAAGTTCTGGGCTGATTCGTCCTCTGGATCACGCTCAAGGCTCTCGTCGTCACTATCTTCTGGTGAATGAGTAATTGGGTCTAGCGATGCAGGGTAGTCAGGAATAGGAGACTCAAGCAGTGGTATCTCGCTGGCATCTAATGCTGCCTGATAATTACTCGGCTGAGTAATGAAGCTGTATAAATCGTCCCCAAATGTTGAAAGCAGTGCCTCTCTTGCTAAATCAAGTTCTACTTGGCTACCCTGCAAATCCAAATACATACTGTAAATAACAAGAATACTGTCAGTGGGGCGCCATTGTTTTATATCAACGCCTGCAGCTAGGTATTCAAAAGGTGGCAACGTATACTCAGACAATGCGTCATTTACGCCATGGGCGTAGCGTACGAGTAGTTCTTGTTGTTTTGAGGGGAGGTTATCGAATACGACTTTTGCTCGTTTCTCAAATTGATGAAAGCGGGCTTTTTTATCAACATCTAGGGCAATGTCCCCCACCCATTGTGACAAACTGCCCGATGCGGCACGGCGTTGTAAATCCATTTGAAAGAAACGATCTTGAGCATGCGCAAAACCCAGTGCATAGGCTGCGTCGAAAATATCGTTAGCATTGATAATAGCATGGCCTAGTTCGTCACGGCTTAGCTCAGTAGGTGCATTCACGTGATAAGTGGCACTGTTTCCGTCAAGTGCAGGTAAACTAAGACGAAGCGATGTATACAAGCCTAATGCTGTTAACAAAAGTAATGTTAAAACACTTAAAACCAACCACTTGAACCAATTTATCACGTGTAAAACTCCCTATTTTTCTCTATCCTAACTACAGAAATTGCAAATTTGAAGTGATGTTTTATGACACATACTAAGGCGGTGCTGTGGGACCACTAATGTTGGACTGTCAGGCTGAAGAACTTTTGCCTGAAGAAAAGGAAAAATTAGCACACCCTGTGGTGGGAGGCGTAATCTTATTTAGCCGTAACTATCACGACAAGCGTCAGCTTTCGGCGCTGGTTCAAGATATAAGACGCTTTGCGAAGCAGCCGGTGTTGATTGCCGTTGATCATGAAGGAGGCCGCGTTCAGCGTTTTCGTGAAGGCTTTACTGCCATACCAGCAATGGGCGATATTTTAAGGCAGTCAGAGCATCAAGATGAAAGTGCTGCTTACGCAAAAGCGTGTGGATTAGTATTGGCTTATGAACTTAAAACTTTAGATATCGATTTTAGCTTTGCCCCGGTGCTTGATATAAATGGTGTATCGCAAGTTATTGGTGACAGGGCATTCTCAGACAATGCTGACGACGTTATTCGCCTTGCCGCTCATCTAATCCAAGGTTTAAAGGCTGTAAATATGCCGGCTATTGGAAAGCACTTTCCTGGGCATGGCAGTGTAGCGCCAGACTCTCATATAGCGTTACCAGTCGATGAACGCGAATTTGATGAAATACGCAGTACCGATATGGTGGTATTTGAACGCTTAATCGAGCGTGCGCTGCTTGATGGCGTTATGCCTGCCCATGTTATTTATAATCAGGTGTGCGATAAGCCTGCGGGTTTTTCAACTAAATGGCTGCAGGATATACTTAAACAGGAGCTAGGCTTTGGCGGTGCAGTATTTTCTGATGATTTGTCCATGCACGGCGCAAGTGTCGCAGGAAGTTACGTTGAGCGTGCTGAGGCAGCACTAGAAGCAGGTTGCGACATGGTACTTGCCTGCAACAATCCGCAAGGGGCTGATACTATCCTTGATGGATTGGAAACGCGCTTTGCTAACCTGTCTAACAACGATTTACAAAAGCAAGAACGCGTTATGGCGCTTTATGACCGTGTTATGCCTGCAGGGCTAAAAGATAAATACGACAGTGGGGTTGAGCTGGTGAAGCGCTTAAGCGAACGGTAGTTTTTAAAACTACCGTTTTTCGTCTTCTGATTTTAATGCCGGCCGCTTAAACTGGTACTTCGTCTACGCCAGCTTCTATATTTATAAATCGTGCAAAAGTGAAGAGAAAATCGCTTAAGCGATTTAAATAAGCATGTACCACTTCTGGCACGTCATAATGTTTAGATAGGCTAATGACAGCACGTTCAGCTCGCCGGCACACAGCACGACAAACATGAGCTTGCGCAGCAGCCTTACTTCCGCCAGGAAGTACAAACGACGTATTAGGCGGCATTTGACGGGTAATATTGTCTATAAGGCTTTCTAGGTTCTCAATATCAGTTTGCGTCAGCGTTGAGCTTGCTGAAATAGCAAAGCCAGCTTGAAACAGGTTGCGCTGAATGTCTTGGAGCATTGGCTTATGTTTGTCAGTAACATGCGCTGCTAGTAGTCCGATATGGCTATTGAGTTCGTCCATATCACCGTAGCTTTGTACTACTAAATCATCCTTATCTACACGTACGGCTTTGTCAGCGTAAATTTGTGTGCTGCCCTTATCACCAGTGCGAGTGTAAATCTTCATAAAACCTAAATCTCTCTATCAATCGCAAATATTATTTTTTGTTTTTAAAACCAAAGTGCTTACAGCAAGCGTTTACTCAAATCACTCGCTAACGTCAGGGCGGTTGTAGCGACGAATTTGTACTACAAAACCAAACAGCGGGTGGTCGAAATAATGCAGTTGCGTACTGATTACACGTCTTTGTTCAGCTAACGGAACCGAAACCAGCTTGTATTCTGTTGATGGTGCCAAACGGGGCTTAGCGGCATTGCCAGAGCTATCATCTTCACTGCTGAAGTAGCTTAGTGGCACCGGCTGGCGATAAAACATCTCACTATCAACATGAAGGTAGGGTACGCGGTTGATATATTTAAGAAATACTTTGATAGTGCCGTCAATTTCCCAAATAGGTGTTCTTAACGAAGCATCTATAGCGTCATCTTCACCTTGCTCTACAATCATCGGCGTATCAAGCGCTTTAAATGCGCCATACTCTATAGCCTGTGGGTTTGACAAACGGCGGTTCAAATCGGCAAAAATATCTGAAACAGCAATAAATTGATCAGTGTCTTGCGCTGCAATTTTATCAGCTTCAAAAGCAGTACCTACATCACTTAGGCTGTTTTCATATGTGCCCGAGGTATAATTGCTATTGTAATCAGAAAGAGCGGTGGTGGAGTCATAACCAAATTCTGTAGCAGAATTGTACGGCTCATTATCTGAGCTATTAGCTAGTTTTTGCTCTCGCATATCACCGTTCATGTCAAACTGCTGCGCGTAGTTTTGCCCACCATAAAGGCGCACATTGAAAGCTTTGTTCTTACCAAACATAACCGGCTGACGCCAGGTAGCGTGTAACAAACGTTCTAGCTCGCGATTAGAACGTATTTGGCGAGAAATTGAAGACAGTGCTTGCTGATTACTGGTAAGCAGATGCGCTTTTGAAGCAGCCGGCCAGTCGTGACCTTCAATGATAATAGGCAAACTTGCTGGAGCGGGTAGCCTATTATCAGGCTGATTCACCTTCCATACGATTACAGGTTGAAGCGCGCTGCTTCTAGATTTGTTCTCGCTTATCGAAACGCCTGAGTTTAGTTCGTCGTCGCTTGGAACAACAACGTTTAGTGCAGTGGTTACCTCAGCGCTAAGCCAAGGCTTGGACTCTTCACAGTACTTAATTGCAGGCACCGTGACAGGCGAAGTATCTTTTACGCCAAAGAATGACGTCCAATAGCTGGCGATGGTTGCAGCATCAGGAGCGGGTGTAGCGTCGTCAGTGATGACCTCTTCATTTGAGTAGTCAAGGCTATCGCTATAGTCGGAGTCTGTTGAAGAATAAGTAGCGCCATACTCATCGCCATTAATGGTTTCGCTTTGTGCCTGACTCGCTTCGTCTGGTGTAAGAGATGGCTCATTGGCTGTTAAGCCGGATGTTTCATTGTATCCATAGCCCGCTTCTTCAGAGTAAGAGTTAGGAGACATGTCACCGTACTGTGAACTGTTATCTTCAGGCAGCGACAAGAAATCTACATCTTTTGCTGGTACGCTCAATAGTCCGTTGCTAGGCCACTTAACCGATGTATCAGCGCCGCAAACGGCTAACCCTTGTTTTAGATAGCTTATATCAGGCGAAATGATATCGCTGATGATGTCTGCCTGAGCGCGAGGGGCTGACAAGTTGTCAGCCAAAGAAAACTGCTCTTCTAACTCAGTTAGTGCCACGTTGCGCTTAAACGCAATAACTTCCACATCGAACCACCAGTTGTCATTGGCGTTAGCTGCAGTTGAAATTGTCGTTAAGAAAACGGCGCTTATTGATGCAACTAACGGGCACCAGCGAGATAACTTCATGTTACCGCGACTCCTTTGCAAAATCGGCAATAATATCGCTAATAAACGCGATGCGCTCTTTAGCTGTTTCGGTCTTTTTCACCAAACGCAGTTTTTGGCTTCCTTCAAACTTAAAGGTGTTTGGTTTGGTTTGCACCAAACTAATAATATAGCCTGGGTTAACCTTAGTGGTTTCTTTAAACTCTATGGTACCGCCTTGGGCCGACAAGTCTACTTTTAGAATGCCTAACGCCTGGGCTTTTAGTTTAATTTCAGCCACTTCTATCAAGTTTTTAGCTGGCTCTGGTAATAGGCCAAAGCGGTCAATACATTCTACCTGGAATTCATCAATGTCGTCTTGGGACGTACAGCTTGCCAGACGTTTATATAGCGATAGGCGGGTGTTAACGTCGGCAATATAGTCTTCAGGCAATAGGGCTGGAATACGCAGTTCAACTTCGGTATGGCCCGAGGTCGCGTCGTCTAATGAAGGCTCTCGACCTTCTTTAAGCGCGTTAACGGCTTTATCGAGCATATCCATGTACAAACTGAAACCAATACTCGCTATTTGCCCCGATTGGTCGTCGCCTAACAGCTCACCGGCACCACGAATTTCTAAATCGTGGGTAGCAAGCGCAAAACCTGCACCTAAATCTTCAAGCTGTGATATTGCTTCTAAACGTTTCACTGCATCTTTGGTCATGCGCTTTGGATGTGGCGTTAATAAGTAGGCGTACGCTTGATGATGCGAACGACCTACACGGCCTCGAAGCTGGTGAAGCTGCGCTAAACCTAAATGATCGGCTCTATCCATAATAATGGTATTCGCACTTGGTACGTCGATACCTGTTTCAATGATGGTAGTACACACAAGTACGTTGTAGCGCTGGTGATAGAAGTCGCTCATTACGCCTTCAAGTTCACGCTCGCGCATTTGGCCGTGCCCCACTGCAATACGGGCTTCGGGAACAATTTCTGCGATTTCTTCAGCCGTTCGCGCAATGCTATCTACTTCGTTGTGAAGGAAGTAAACCTGACCACCACGCAATATCTCACGCATAATGGCTTCGCGAATAACGGCTTTATTACGCTGCTGAACAAAAGTTTTAATTGATAATCGACGGGCTGGTGCTGTGGCAATAATCGATAAATCGCGCATGCCTGATAACGCCATGTTAAGCGTCCGAGGAATAGGCGTAGCGGTTAACGTTAAGATATCTACATCGGCACGTAAGGACTTAAGTTTCTCTTTTTGACGCACGCCAAAGCGATGTTCTTCGTCGATGATCACCAGCCCCAAATCTTTGTATTTAATATCGCTAGACAGCAGTTTATGTGTGCCTACTACGATATCTACCTTTCCTTCGCCGATGCGCTCAACCACAGATTTTTGCGCTTTACCGCTTACAAAGCGGCTCATCACTTCAATTTCAAACGGCCACGCAGCAAAGCGGTCTTTAAAGTTCTCGTAATGTTGCTGAGCCAGTAGGGTAGTGGGCACCAAAATAGCCACCTGTTTACCAGCATTAGCTGCAAGGAATGCCGCGCGCATGGCAACTTCGGTTTTACCGAAACCTACGTCACCGCAAACGAGGCGATCCATAGCCGATGGACTGCCCATGTCGTGCATAACCGCAGCAATGGCTTGGGCTTGGTCAGGCGTTTCTTCAAAGGGGAAACTGTCTGAGAACGCTTGGTAGTCGTCCCAGTTAATTTTATACGCAAAACCTGGCTTAGCTGCGCGGCGGGCATACACATCTAATAGTTCAGCGGCTACGTCACGTACTTTTTCGGCGGCTTTTTGCTTGGCTTTTGTCCATGCGTCAGAGCCAAGGGCGCTAACTGGCGCGCTGTCGGCATCACCACCAGTGTAGCGTGAAATTAAGTGAAGCGATGCCACAGGCACGTAAAGCTTAGATTGCTTGGCATACTCAATGCACAAATATTCGGTTGCTACGCCGCCCGCGTCCAATGTTTGAAGGCCTAAATAACGGCCAACACCGTGGTCGAGATGCACCACAGGCTGACCAATAGAAAGTTCCGCCAGGTTGCGGATAATGGCGCTTTCGTCGGTGGCGGTGCGTTTATCGCGAAGGCGGCGCTGGCTTACCTTTTGCCCTAATAGTTCGGTTTCGGTAATGAATAACAGCTCGCCTTCCTGAGTTTGCCAGCGGAAACTGTTATCAACCATACCCACGGTAATGCCAATGGCGTCGTGGCTTGCGATAAAATCGCTAAAGCTATCAACAATCTTTGGCTTTATGCCCGCTTTGGCAAGTACCGTAAGCAAGCCCTCTCGGCGACCTTGGGTTTCAGCACAAAACAGTACTTTAGCCCCGTTGTCAGTGGCTTGATTTACCGTTTTAATGAGTCGCTCAGCAGGTACTTTTTTCTGCGAGTTAATCGCGATGTCGTCAAGCTTTTCGCATTGAAGGTTGCTAGTACCTGATTTTTCTTCAAGTACCTTGCTGGAAAGAGATGCACGAGGCCACTGCTTTATGGCACCAAATAGCTCATTTATAGGTAAAAATAGCTCGTCTGGTGCAAGCAGTGGACGGGCTAAGTTATAACGATACTGCTCGTAGCGTTCTTGTACGTCGGCCCAGAAAAACTCGCTGGCGTCTTGCACATCACCGTGAAGTAAAAGCAGGCTTTTAGGGTGGAGATAGTCAAAAAGCGTAGCGGTTTTCTCAAAGAAGAGGGGAAGATAATATTCCACACCGCTCGGCATGGTGCCCTTGCTTACCTGAGAAAATACGCTTTCAGATGCATTGTTTGCGTCGAACTTTTGTAAAAACTGCTGGCGGAAAAGCGTGATTGCTTCTTTGTCTGTAGGAAACTCTCGTGCTGGTAGCAAGCGAATTTCGTTTACTGCCTCGCCAGAGCGCTGGGTTTCAGTATCGAAATAGCGAATGGAGTCGATTTCGTCATCAAACAAGTCTATTCGAAATGGCTTGTCGCTTCCCATCGGAAAAAGGTCGATGATGCTACCGCGCACCGAGAATTCGCTGTGGCTCATTACCTGACTAACATGCAGGTAGCCGGCTTGTTCGAGGTTACGTCTAAACTGATCTCTATCTAAGGTGTCGCCCTTATTTAGCATAAGCAGGTACTTTGCTAAATAATCGGTAGGAGCTAAACGCTGCATTAACGTATTAACAGGCACTATGAATATGCCTTCACCTTGCTGTGTAAAGCGGAACAGGGTTTCTAATCGCTGAGAAACAATGTCTTGATGAGGCGAAAACGAATCGTAGGGCAGTGTTTCCCAATCTGGAAACAGGGTAATAGGTGTCTGCTTTGTATTATCGCTTAAGAAAAAAGCTATTTCTTTTTCGAGCTTCATTGCCGATGGAGTATCGGCGGTAATCAGTACAATAGGGCCTTTGTATTGGCTGAGTGCTTGGCTAATGCACAGCGCGGCACTACTGCCTTGGAGTTGGCCCCAGTGTTTGTGATCTTGTGAAGAGGCTTCTTTTTTAGGCGCAGGTAATGGAAGCGATAATAAAGTGGCTGTCATGACGTCCTGTTTTTTAAGTGCAAGATGAGTTTTACGGCTTATATACTGATGTTAGGGTCTATTCAGATCCCGCTTTTTTTCTTTCGCCCGCTTTCTTAACTGTTGTGTTTGAATATGCAAGCTAGCGCGAACCAAAAGCTCCTGATCTTGCTCTCGAATGGTGTTAAAGATAAAGGCAATATGGTAACTATCTTCAACTTGCTCGCAAGTAATTACTTCGCCATAACAAAAAATTGCTGCTGCTTCGGCATCCAAGAAAAGTTTAAGTTCCGCCTTAGCACCCACGTCCAACGCTTCTTTTGACTCGATGACTACACCGCCACCACCGAGCTTTACGGTTTTGAAGCGAAACTCTGGCTCGTCTTGCTGGTGCAAAACGAATGACATCATCAAATCGATTTTTCGTGCCTGATGGTTTAAGTAGTCAGCCAGCGACTCAGCGTGGTCACTTAGATTACGAAGCGGACGAATTGCCTGTGCTTCTATAGCGGCCATTTCGCTGGCAATGCGAAATGCATAGGGCATCGACTCTTCCAAGTTCTCTTCATCAGGTACTATTTCGTCCGCGCCTAACGGGCGCACATTGGCGTTTATGCGATGTGCGATAGAAAAATACTCATCTAATTGGGCTTTTTTTTGTTCTAGGCTAAGTTCGCTCACATCATTCCTCTGCCACTAATTCTTGTGCAGTTAGTAACTTATAAGTAGTATACCGTTCACACGTAGTATACCCACTTTACTATTTTGGGGTTAACCCGTCATCTCGTCTTTGGGCTACTTATCTGAATTATTCATTCATTAAGCATAGCTAAATGTAAGGCAGATTACCGTATTACTGAAAAGCAAGGCGCTATGTTTTATCCTCTTTCTGCATTCATTGCTTATCGTTATGCCAAGTCTAACAAAGCAAGCCAAACCAGTTTTGTTTCATTTATTAATCGATTTTCAGTGGCGGGCATCGCACTGGGCTTAATGGCGCTTATAATCGTTGTATCGGTGATGAATGGCCTGGAAGGGCAGCTAAAACAGCGCATCTTAGGCATTGTCCCCCATATCGAAATTACAAAGACACCCATCATAAGCGAGAGTCCTAATGGGGCATCCAACGAACGAGAAGTGACAGAGATACCTCCGCAAACGACAGAAAAAAACCAAGCTCTTACTATAAAGAAAATTTCAGAGACACCTATTGAAGGCGTTGTTGCCACTATGGCTTACAGGGAGGCTGAAGCAGTAGTGCAGTCTCGCTCGGACTTGCGTGGCGTTCAAGTTCACGGTGTTCAACCTGACGTAATGATTGAGCACACATTGGTTGCAAACCATATGGAGCAGGGGCGATTTAGCGATCTAACCAAAGGAAGTTTTGCAGCGATCATTGGGCGCTCGCTTGCCATAAAACTTGAAGCACGAGTAGGAGATAGATTGCGTGTCATGGTGGCTGGTGCAAGTGTGTATACACCGTTTGGAAGAATGCCAAGTCAACGGCTTGTAACCGTGGTGGGTGTATTCGATATGGGTTCACAGATGGACGACAAGGTGATGTATATGAACCTTGAAGACGTTAACCGTTTAATGCGAGACCCTAAAGGCAGCGAACAATCCCTTCGGCTATTTTTAGATGACGCTTTTAATTACCAAGCGGTTGTAAGTGTATTAACAGATAAGATGAGTGTCTCTATAAACAATATCAGAACGTGGCGAGAGCGTCAGGGGCCGCTATTCGATGCGGTTAAAATGGAAAAGAACATGATGACACTTATGCTACTGCTTATTATCGCGGTGGCGGCATTCAATATCGTTTCTGCACTGGTAATGGTGGTAACGGAAAAACAAGGCGATATCGCAGTACTTCAAACCCAAGGTATGTTACCCAGTTCAGTAATGTGGATTTTTGTGTTAAATGGCTTATTCAATGGCATTAAAGGTGCGGGTGTTGGACTAATTTTAGGCGTGGTAATTACCCTACAACTCAACAATATTTTAGATCTCGTTGGCTCGCCTTTAGCCTTAGCGGCAGACGGAAAAGGGTTGCCTATTGAAATGGATGTTGTGCAAATCGCAGGCATTACTTTGTTGTCTTTGCTATTGTGTGTTTTGGCCAGCGTATACCCAGCGCGCAAAGCGATGAAAATTGCACCTTCTCAAGCGCTTCAAAACGAATAAATCGCTGAATTTACCGTGCAAATTAGTGCAAAATTCACTATACTCGCGTTCTTTTAAATTTTGCCCAGTGAGACGTCATGAATAAGAATTTTATCACCTCGCAATCGCTTCTACAGGATTCCTTTCGCCTAGCGGCAAAGGTGTATGAAGACGGCTTTCGCCCTGACTTTATTATTGGTATCTGGCGTGGTGGTGCTCCCATTGGTATCGCGGTTCAAGAATTCTTTGAATTTAAAAATACGTCAACCGACCATATCGCAGTACGTACATCGTCTTACTATGGAATAAACAAGCAGTCGAAAGAGATTCGCGTACACGGATTACACTACTTGGTCGAAAACGCGAATGCGGATGACAAATTGTTGATTGTTGATGATGTTTTTGATTCAGGCCGCAGTGTTGATGCCCTTATTAAGCAAATCAATAAATTGATGCGCTTGAACATGCCAAAGGACATTCGTATCGCATGCCCATGGTACAAGCCTCAAAACAACACGACAGATATCGTGCCGGATTACTACGTGAACGAAAGTGACGAGTGGTTAGTTTTCCCTCATGAAATAGCAGGGTTGTCGGAAGAAGAAATTCGCGAAGGCAAAGGCGAACTAGCCGACGTTATGGACATACTGTTTAAAAAGTAATTGCTAAGTGGCTAAGAAAAGCGACTAAGAATTACTGTCAAATGTATCTAAACCGCACGTTTGTGCGGTTTTTTTGTCGGCTAATTTTATCGGAAATGTCAACGTAAACTCGGTGCCTACATTTACCTCACTTTCAACGCTGATTGTTCCTCCCATCGCTTCGACAATTGAAAAGGAAATATAAAGTCCTAGTCCAGTGCCTTTGCCGGTCGGCTTAGTGGTATAAAAGGGCTCAAAGAGCTTTTGAAGAGCGTGTTTCTCTATTCCGCAGCCCGTATCCTTCACTGAAACAATCGTATTGTTTCCGTCCTCAAATGAAGAAATGGTTAGTTTGTCGCCGTCTTCCATTGCTTGGGCAGCATTCACAAACAGGTTCACCAAAACTTGGTTTAACTTTCCGGTTTTTCCTTTTATTAAGGGTACGTCAGATAGGTGCTGTTGTATTTTTATTCGGTGCTTCAACTCACTGTTCACTAGTCGCAAGGCATGAGCAATACAGTCGTTGACATTGATGGTTTCATCATCAGCAATATCCGCATCATGAGAAAACGAACGAAGACTGGTGATAATGTCGGTAACTCTATTTAGACCTTCCTCAGACTCGCTACAGATATCAGCAATTTCGTCGCTTAACGAGTCGATTCTATTCTGAGCCTGCCACTGCTTTGCGGCCTCCGCTATTTCTAACCTTTCATCGTCGCTTGTACTAGCAGCCAATTGCAAAACGATGTCCTGCATCTGCGATAGCGCCGGTAGTACGTTTCTTAAAAAGTGAATGTTGCTATTTATAAATGCAACAGGGTTATTAATTTCATGGGCAACACCCGCGGCTAATAACCCAAGTGATGCCATTTTTTCTGAATCTATAAGGCTCTTTTCAACTTGTGCTTTTTCTTCTTTTAACCGCACGGTTTCAAGCGCCATAAGCTTTGCTTGCATCCCCATGGCCATTTGCGCAGTGAAGGTACGGTATCTATTGGCCATATCGACGTATTCTTGCGTGTAGTAACCCAATGATTGATGACAGAATACGATAACGGCGTGCTGGTTATGAACCTTAAATGGGCAATAGAGAACAGAAGTTACAGGTCTATCAAATAAACACAAATGTTGCTGCCATGTTGGCTGCTGTTGTATGTTGAAAAGCGCTACCGGTTCGCTTTTAACCGCGCGTGAGAGTGTGTCATCTATTTTCCACACCGTGTTGAGTAGAGGGGAGTGTGTACTGTTGATACACCTCATCTTACCGGCACTTTCATTTTCTAAAACAAAACAAACTTCATAATTGTATAGGCCTTTAAAAATGCTAAACATTTTGTTGTAAAGGCCTTGCTCATCTTCCGCAGTAAGCAGTGCTCGAGTACCTTCAAGTAAGGCGTCACTTTCTTTTTTGTGAGCTTCTGCCTGCTGTTTAAGTCGGTAAACAAGTGCTAGGTCTTCTAATACATTTTCGTAATCTTTATTCATTGGGAGAACACTACCGCTGATATCATGAGGTTGCCGTGTCTGTTCTTGCCATCTAAAAAGCGCCCCTGCTCGCCAAACGTGAAAGGGCCACAAATAGGTAATGAGGAAAATTTTTCTTGTAATGAGTACAGCATAAAATTGATTTCGTCTCCGACCATTAAGCGGCATCCTGCGCAATAGATCATTAAGACGCCAACGGGCTTTTTGCCCTCTGGTAACAGCATAATTGCATTGTTTATTACCCGCTCAGCGCGAGCGATGAGGCTAGAAATGCTCCCTTCCATTAGAACGAGCTCTTCACCTTCTTTTACTTCTGAAAAAACGTGTAGTGCGCCATTTGTATCTACAGAATCTGGATGACATAAAAGGTAATTAACAGCGCCGTTGTCTAAGGCTACGGGCCTGCCTAGCGGCGCGGAAGATGTCAGACCCAAAATTTGACCGCCATCCAACTGATTAGCGATAAGGTTATTTGTCGCTTCATTGTAAACTGCGCTAGCACGGTAATCGTTGAGTTGGTGAACTTGCCTCCCTTGGGCTTTGGTAGCTTTAAATACGGTCTCGGTGGGTTTGTATCCCGAACTGTAACTTAATCCCAATGGAGTAGACGGGTACATGACAGCAACGGCGACAGTTTGTGAGCCACATGATGTTTTTGTGATAGTGTTCCAATTGCCAGAAACCGTGTTGTCTGCCATTGAACCTCCGAAAATAGGAACTTGAGTTCCCACTACGCTCGCAAAGCCTTCGAGTATTCTTTCTTCGTCTCCAGGCGGTAGCGCACACCATATTAAGGTCGGGCTTTCGTACGGTCTCCCTGCATCATCCAGTGCGTGCTGCAATGCCTTAGCTCCCGCCTCAAATGAGCCACATTGCACTGAATCTGCGCTACCTACGCCAAAAGCTCCACCTTCATCAATCACACAGAACAGCGCTAGATTACACTCGGCATCAACAATGCCTTCGTCACAAAGTAAAGCTCCCCGGCATGAGCTGGATACAAAAAAGGGCGTCGCAAGGTTGTTAAGTGTCTGTCGCAGTTCCTGAAACGGTAAGTCAGCATTGCCGTAACCTATGACCAAGGAAGGTTTATTCTTGCTAAATAATGTATTTATTTCAGATGCAATAGCAGATGCATCGTCACACTTCACCGAGAACGTTTTAATATACATTTGGCCCTTACCACTCAACCATACTCCCTAATAATAGATAGAAATTAGAAAAAGCTTATTAAACATTAGTTGAAGTGTAGTAAGAGAGGAGAGGACAGTGTTAGTAAAGGCCTAGTTGTCGAGATAGAACTTGTCGTGGAAGGTGTACACCCAAGTAGGCTGATAAATAACTAAAAGAGTAATGGCCATGCCGTTGAGTAAAGCTTCAGGAAATACCAAAAGTGGTATAAGCAAGACGTAATTATCAAAGATGATATCCCAAGAATAGGTGCCCTCTATGTAATAGAACGCGCCAAGAGAGAGGGTTTTTAACGCAATAGATAGGGCGGCAGGGAAAAAAGCGCATACAAAAATGTACACGAAAAGCTGTCGAGGGATACGGTGAAAGGAAAGCATATAAAAAAGGTAGGTTATGCTTATGGGAAGAACTGTGCCTAGCAGAGCGTTAACTCCAAAGTTTTCCCACGTCCCATAGCCCACCGCATTTGCACCTAGCAGCGCGAAAAACGACGCTATAATGGCGTTTCTGAAGCCAAGCATTAAGGTCAAAACTGATAGGCCTAGAAAATGAACATCTAAGCCTTCAAAAATTCCAGCCTTAAACAACCAGAGAACGAAAAGCGAAGCAGCAGTTCCAAAAATGAGATGTTGCTGCTGCTTGTTACGGGCGAAGTGAGTGAAGTCAACATGTCTAATTGCGCCAAGTAGAAACGCGCCGTAAATAAACAATGTTAGCAATTGTAGTGAACTCACTTGTACTCCCTAATTAAGGCCAGAACGGTGCTAAAAAGCGCGGTCTAACCTTTATACTCGGCCCATATAGGGGCATGATCAGATGGTTTATCGATGCCTCTAAGTTCATAATCGATTCCAGCGTCATGAAGTTTCGCGTGGAGCGATTTTGTGGCCAAGATCAAATCTATGCGAAGGCCTCGATTGTCGTTGAACCCCTTCGAACGATAATCGAACCACGAAAATCTGTCGTTGGTTTCTGGATTTAGTGTGCGAAAACTGTCTTCAAAGCCCCAGTCAAGGACTCGGTTTAACCATTCGCGCTCTTCCGGTAGAAAGCTGCATTTTCCTGTTTTTAACCAACGCTTGCGGTTTTCTTCACCAATGCCGATGTCCAAATCTGTATGAGAAATGTTCACGTCGCCCATAACAATTACCTTGTCATCTGGCGTGTGGTTCTCATCTAAATAGGTCATTAGGTCTTTATAAAACTTTCGCTTAGCTGGATATTTGGTTTCGTGTTTTTCATTTTCGCCTTGAGGGAAGTAACCATTTAATATAGTCACTGGATCGCCTGCATCATCCGTGGTTTTCAATATGATCATGCGACGTTGTGCGTCTTCCTCATCAGTGGGAAAACCCATAGATACTGAAAGCGGCTCTTTTTTTGCCAGAAATGCAACGCCGTAGTGGCTTTTTTGGCCGTGAAAATAGACGTGATAACCCATGGCCTCAGCAGCTTCCACTGGAAACTGCTCGTTGTGAACCTTTATTTCCTGTAAGCCAATAATATCTGGCTGGTGGGCGTCGATAACTGCCTGAAGTTGGTGCAAGCGGGCGCGAATGCCGTTTATATTAAATGAGATTACTTTCATGCTTTTTTTGTAGTTGTTTCAAATTTGAATTGAGTTTACCAGAAACCTGACGACCGCTTAACGACGTTTTGCCATTATTGTAATGCATTCAGCCGATTGGCTAGATTAAGTTTATTTATAGCTAAGAGGGAGCTAGTGCGGTGCCACGGTTACTTTCGAGAGCGTAAAACTATTCACATCTATAGTTCACGCTCGGTTTCACGGCGCACAAGTGTTGGGTTAGTCGAGGTGTTACTTCCAAGTGATATTAAAAACTCAAACCACGTATTAGCATCTTTCACTGTGTCTGAGATAAAGCGTTCATTATCTAAACCAAGCTCGGTCAAAAGTGATTCGACCTCTTGTTTAAAGGACACCCATGATTTAGCACACCCTGACATTGCCTGATAATACTCGGTAGGAATATTTAACGCCGACGCTTCTAACCTTCTAACTATAATATTCGCGCCCATTGACGAACCTAGCCACACATAAATGGCGGCAATGGCTTGGCTGGTGGCGGTGTTAAAGTTGAAGCACGAATCCTTAGTGTTAAAGTTGAGCGTTGCAACTTCTTCATTATTACTACTACCCACAGGAGAAAGGGGGTTATACGCGTTTGGGTGGGGGGCTTTGCTAAATGCACTTGTAGGTAGTGTCGAGGATGACAACGCGCGGGTGTCATTGCTAAGTGCTAATAGAACTTCTTCTCTGTTGATCATTGATGCGACGCGGCCAATCGCTGGGTTTTGTAATACAGCCTGTTCTACTGCTTCCACGGTTGTTTGGTGAAAAACCCTCATAATCCTAAGAATGGCAAGGTAATCTTCATCATTAAACACGCTGTCTTTATGGTACATCGAAAAGGGAAACGTGTTTTCCAAAATGGCGTGGTTTGCATGGGTGTCTTGCTTAAGGGCTGTAAATAGATTGCGCATGAGTTAAAGATCTTTGCGTTGCAGTTTTTTAGCGTTTGATAGTGTGTTTTAACTTTATCACGGGTGCCTTTGTAACGGGAATTAAATCGTAAATACATTGCACACTTCATATATAGGACGGTTAACGTGGGTGTTGCTGCTAGGTTGTCTGTAGGGGGATGAGCAATAAGCATGGCGGTCTTATTATGTATTCTTTCTTTTGGTTGAAAGCAAACGCGAGTTTTTTCGCGCATTGCATTGCACCCGTAACTGGTGAGGGTATACTTGCCGCAAAATTTGAGATAGGTGAAATTACGTGTTTCCAGATACAATTGCAGACAAGTTAAGCGATGTGGTCATTGAACAGGCGATGAAGCTTAATGCAGAAGACCGACAGGAGCTTGTTGTAAGCTACATTGCAAAAGCAAACGAAATTTGGATGATTCAAGGCAGCGAAGGTTTCGTTATGTTCGAAGGTGGTGAAAGCGTTCAACTCCCTGTATTCCCGCATCGAGATTTGGCTCAGAAGTTCGTAGATATTAATGAAATTGAAGGTCAGTGTGTAAATGTAGCACTTGATGAGTTTACGCAAACTTGGTTACCCGGCCTTACTAAAAACGGCGTTGAGCTCGTTATGTTCCCTACAACAAGTGATGTTGAAAATTTAGTGATGACTGCCGAAGACTTAGCGGCTGAACTCAGCGAAAGCTAAGATTATGAGTTCGGACGAAGCTTTACTTCCTCTGGCTTCATCTTTAGCTGACGCGAAAGGATGGGATGCCTTTACCCGTACGCTTATGCTTGCGGGTAAATCGCTTGAGCCGCTTTCGCTAGACAAACGCACTGAAAAAACGGAAGTGGAAGGGTGCGAAAGCCCAGTGTGGTTAGCGTATTCAGAAGAGCAAGACAGCTTAATGGCTTACTCGCCAAGTAAAGTTATCCGCGGCGTGCTGGCGGTACTGTTGGAAAAAGCTAACGCGTTAACGGCACAACAGCGCAGTGAATTTGACTTTGAACAATACTTGTCTCGCTGTCAGTTGGAACGCTATTTAAGCCAATCTCGCGGAAATGGTATTAAGTCAGTGATATCAAAATTAAAGGGTATCTAGTCGCTAAATGGGCAGCTAGCCTCTATTTATTCTTCGCTTCTATCCACTGACTCATATATTTACTTGCAGTAAGTGTCTGATGCCAAAGTAAGCCTTGCATAAATAATCCACTTCTATGCGTTTGAAGCGTCTGTTTTAATGTAACTACCTTTTCAACTAAGGGCATGTCTGGCTGTTTGCTTTCAAATGCGTTAAGTACAGTTTTCGTCAAGTTGCTTGCCGCTTCCCACTTTGTCTTATCGTTGTAAAGGTCCACAGCTTGAGTTACATACTCTTCAATAGTCTCTGAGGCTGCCGTATCTGTACTGCAGATTGCGCCGGGCCAAATGGCTGATTGGTCAGATTCACTTTCTTTCGTGATATTTCCTAAACTGCTCGTGACTTTCGGTACAATACCTTCTGCGCCTATCCACGTAGTTATGCTTGGGGTAGCGCAGCGCATTGCATCGAGTAGTTTACCTTTGATGCCTGCACCAAATCGCAAAGGGGCAATCAGCACTTTTGCGCTAATCATTACTGATTCCACACTTTCAGCCCAACCTTTTACCAAGAAACCTTGTTTCACATTGTGAAGTTGCGTGGCCTTTTTAGGGGGATAAGCACCATAAATATGTAATTCAGCTTTCGGTAAAGACTTGCGTATTGCAGGCCAAACACTTTGTTTCAACTGCAGCACCGCATCCCAATTAGGCTCATGACGAAAGTTGCCAATGTGAACAAAGTGCTCTCGCTGTTCAAACGGTAATCCAGGCGATATGGGTTTTCCAACGACTAGAGGGTGGTATTGCAGTTGTCGCCTAGGGACTCCGTAGTACTCTGTTAATAAATCGATTTCATTTTCTGAAATTACTAACGTAAGGTCGCTTCGAAGTACCGCAGCAATTTCACGTTGTGCAAGCTCGTTATTTAGTTGAGCAAGGCTAGCGTCTCCACACTGCTTTACCGCTTGATGCCTTGCCTGACGCAGGCTGTGTAAATCTTCAGTATTCAACACGCGAAGTGCGTTAGGACACGCTTCTCGCACACGCCATGAAAATTGCTCTTCAGTCATATAACGATCGAAAATAACCACGTCTGGTTTTATATGTTCTATCAAACTATTAAATGAGCTGCAGTTAAGTGCGACAGGGTGTATCTCCACGCCCATGGCAGCAAGATCAGCTTTATGTTCGCTATCTGTGGCGGCAGTTAAAAAAGACACGTTGAAATTGGCTGATAAGCAGCTTTCGATTATAGAAAGCATATTTTGGCCAGCGGCCGAGGAGTTTGGCTCAGGCCACACGTAGCCAATAACTGCAATATTTAACATGGAATGAAATACAACTTTTGCTTCAAGAATTTAGCCCAAATAGGCACATTAAATATAGAGTAGATGCTACCATAAAACTTATTGAGTCATTACCAAAAGCTATCGTTCCTTAGAAATTCTAATTCTTATAGGTAATTACCCTAAGTTTTTCTGTGTATTAGAATTATTAGTATGTAAAAAAAGGTGAAACGCTATAATACGCACCTCTAAAAGACATGATGAAAACAGAGCGGCGCGTTGTCTCAGCGACGTAGCTTGAAAGTTTTGCGGTTGGCAAAAATATCAGAGTTTCACATTAACTATTGAATAGCGCGGTATTAAGGTTTTTGTAATTTGGGGTTAACTTTCTGATTAGTAAAGAAATCATACTTTTTTACTAGTTGATATTTATTGACCAACTACATTTTTGTGCCTATACCTTAATGGACAAAAGGCGAATGGAGGTGCCTTGAACGCTACATTGATAAAGGCGGCATTAAAGAGAGTGCACGAATGAATTTAGATGAACTAGTTTCGAAAGCGGAAAGCCTCTTTGTTTTACCGGACTCGGTAACACGACTTAAAGCTTGTATGGACGATGAAGCTTCAAGCATTGACGACATCGGCGATATTATTGCGTTTGACCCGTCACTGGCAACTCAACTGTTAAGAGTAGCTAACTCTGCGCTCTACCGTTTCCCCAACAAGATAGATACAGTAACCAGGGCGATTCAAGTGGTGGGTACCCGCTCCACCTACGATTTGGCGCTGGCCTATGGCGTTAGCCAAGCTTTCAGTGATGTGGATGGACAGCGAATCGATCTCGATAAGTTTTGGGAACAAAGTGTGTCGTGCGGCCTTCTAGCCAAGTATTTCGCTGATATGCGCAATATTCGTGAACCAGAGCGACTTTTTGTTGCTGGCCTATTGCACAATATAGGCGAGCTTGTAACGGTCTCTGTGTTACCAGAATCTGCAACTCGCTGTCAGGCATTCAATACTAGAGTAAGTCCTGCAGAGCTTCAGTTTGGCGTGTTAGGTTTTACGTACGCGGATTTATCAGCAAGGTTGATTGAAAAATGGGGGATCCCAAGCTCTATCTACACACCTATTGCTAATATTCATAAAGGCGAAGAGTCGGCGAGTTCAATAGATGAGAAAATTCTCCAGCTTTCTTACGTGCTGGCGCTCGATAATGTAAACCCTGAAATATACCCCAGCTACCATAACTTGAAACCAGAACTGCATGAGGCGTTGTCGCTTAATCGCGAGGATTTGGAAGACGCGCTAGATATAACCAACCTGCAGTGTATTTCGGTTATTTCCCTGTTTAACCCTAACGCGTTTATGTTGTACTAGTTTAAAGACTGTAATGCCTGTCCTTAAAGCCGTAGCGATTAATCAAAAATCGCTACGGTTTGCCTGCTAATGGCAATCACTTCGTTGTCTTTGTCCCAAATGGTTGCTTCAGTATGTCCGTAACCGTCAGCCGCTTGTCTGGTGTGTGCTTTGTAAGCGAACCAATCTGTTGGGCTCACCGGCTTATGTGGATGGATAAATTCTAAGTTCCAGCTTACCGTGCTGGCTGGTGCGGGCAACTTCATCATTTGTAAAAGCGTGGGCGGCCAAGCATCAATCATGGTAATGATATGCGCATCAGTAATCGCTTCAGGAGCTTGTTTAAAACGCATAAACCCATGGTAATGGCTGATTTTTCTGCGCGTAAAAGGAATGCCGCCATCTTCAATTGCTAAATCAAAGTAGCGTAAAAATTTGGGCGTAACTTTAGGAATTTGCGGGATAAACTTTGCCTTATTAGGCTGCGGCATGTCGTGCTTTTCTGTATTTTCAACACAGATACCTGAGTCTCGAGCAATGCCAAAACACGCTTGTGAAAAAACACAGCTCTTGCCGTCTTGAGTTGCATGAGCAGTGAATTGAGAAACATTCTTACCCGTTCTAAGTAGGGTTACTTCAATAGAAAAAGGTGCTTCAAGAGATAGGGGACCAACAAAGTTGGTAGTAAAGGAGCGCAGCACGCGGTTATCAGTGACTTGCTGCTTTACTGCGGTATAAAGCATGCCTGCAGAAATTCCCCCGAACGCAGTTCGTCCTTGGCCCCACGTCTTAGGAATGACTAGCCCATCAACTTTCCATGTGTTCTCTGAAGTTTGAACTAATTGAGGAATATTGAGCAATTCATCTACTGTCATATTTGTTTATCTGGTCTGATGAGTTAAGTGTCTGTCATCGTACCTTAAGCGCTATAGAACGAAAAGCCTCAGTTAGAAATTTTCGTTATGTTAACAAATAAGTAACAATTAGTTGTTTATTTTTTTGCCTAGTGCTTAGACTGAGCTATTGTCACTCGAAAGGACTGTTATGGCCCATACTCATGTTGAAGGTATTCCCACTGCAGAAGCGGGAACATCTAGAAGTTACCGGAACTATGTTCTATTTATATTAACCTTGGTGTATGCCTTTAATTTTATAGACAGACAAATTATTGGGATCTTATCTCCTTTTATTAAAGCCGACTTGGGTTTAGATGACGCCCAACTTGGCTGGCTTAAAGGCATATATTTTGCGCTACTTTACACGGTTATGGGGATTCCAATTGCGTGGCTTGCCGACAGGTACAGCCGCGTCAATATCATCGCCATTTCGTTAACACTGTGGAGTGGTTTTACCGCTGCATCGGGGTTGGCCGCCAATTACATGCAATTGGCTATCGCACGCATTGGTGTGGGGATAGGTGAGGCGGGTGGTAGCCCTCCTTCTCACAGTATCATTTCCGACCTTTTCCCTAAAGAAAAGCGCGCTGGCGCATTAGCTATATACTCATTGGGCATTCCTTTTGGCGTAATGCTAGCGTTTTTTGCTTCTGCGTTCTTTTTACAAGGCGGTTCTGCTGACTGGCGTACTGTAATGTATAGCGTGGGTATTCCAGGGGTGTTACTCGCTATTTTACTTAAGCTTACGGTTAAGGAGCCCGCGAGAACGGTCTCGTTACCAAGTGCAGATGACGCAAATAAGCCAAGTGTAAAGTCGTCGCTCAAGATGCTTCTGAAAATTCCAACGTGGTGGGGAATGGCACTGGGTATTTCCTTTGGCTCTTTTGGTAACTATGCCATATCAACCTGGGTCATTGACTATTATGTACGCGCATTCGCGGGCTTAGACATTACACATTTGCTAATTGTCTTTGGAATTATCAACGGCACCGCTTATGCACTAGGCGTCTGGCTGGGAGGTTATATTGCTGACAGGTGGGGCAAGCACAACAAAAAAGCTTACGCGCTGTTACCTGCCATTGCTCTGATAATTGGTGTTCCAGCATTTTATGCGTCTTTGCAAGTGCAAGATTTGTGGACGTCAGTTGCACTCATGGCGCTGTTGCTTTTTACTAGTGGCTCTTACTTAGGCCCAAGTTTCGCGATGGCACAGACGCTTGCTCCTATAAACGTTAGAGCAATGTCAACTGCGCTATTCTTCTTTGTTTTGAACATCATTGCTCTGGGCGGTGGTCCTACACTTACTGGTATTATTAGCCAAGCACTAGTACCTTCTTTAGGCGAAACAGAGGCATTAAGACAAGCACTCATCTACCTTGTTGTTCCTTACGCGCTTTCAATCGCCGTATTTTTATGGACAAGCACCAAGATTGTAAAAGACTGGGAAATGGCAGAAGCCAGAGGCTTATAGTATTATCAATCTTCCATGCTAAGGGGCTGATTTAAAGCCCCTTTGTTGTTTCAGTGTAAAGGAGTGTATCGGTGTCGCCTTCAGAGTTGAGTTTTCATTTTGCCCATGCAAACGGATTTCCTGCCGGTAGTTATAACGCGATGTTTTCGGCATTACCGAGCCATTTTAATCGCCTGCATGTAGAACGCTTCGGACACGACCCTCAGCTTCCCGTAAACGGTAACTGGCGCAATCAAGTTCAAGAGCTCATCAAGCACATAAAAAAAGAGAATAAGGACCCACGAGGCGTGTTTGGCATTGGGCATTCGTTTGGTGCAGTCATCACCTATATGGCGGCATGCGAAGCGCCAGAGCTTTTCAGAGGCATTATTTTATTTGATCCTCCGCTCGTAGTTGGCCCTTTGAGTTACTTTTTTAAATTTGCGAAACATACGCCTTTAATTAATAAGTTAACACCAGCTAAACTGGCCCAAACGCGCAATACCAGTTGGCCGAGCAATACAGATATGGTGGCGTACTTTCACGGCAAAGCATTGTTTAGAGATATGGATAAACGATGCGTGCGCGATTATGTAAAGTCTGTCACAGCGCTAAATGGAGACAACATTTCACTGACATTTCGAGCTGATGTAGAAGCTGATTTATTTCGCAACGTTCCCCATAATTTGGCTAAGTATAAAGGGAAGCTCAAATGCCCGGCTGTATTGGCCACAGGGAGCAAGAGTAAGGTATGTAAGCCAGAAATGTACTCACGCCTTATGAAGCATAATGCTATTGAACACTGTGTGCTCGACGGTGGGCACATGTTTCCGCTAGAGCATCCTGAACAGGTTGCAAGCTTTATTGAGCGTACGTTAACGCAGTGGAATAATGAGGCAAATTAGGGCTTGTTGATTGATGGTGTGATTATTTTGGTCTAAACGTAAGCCTTTGAATTGCGAAACAATCCTTTGAGCATAGTAGGCTAAGTTAAAGGGCTAATTTAAAGAGCTGAGATTGATTTAAACGTTTTTACGCTAAAATCAATCTCGCCATTACGATACGAATAATGAGTTAGTCGTGTTTACCCGGCTTACTTAGTCCGCCAACGGGCTGACCTAACATTTCTCGCGTAACCAGCACCACGCCTTTTTCTGACACGCGGAATCCTCGGGCTTTGTCTTGCTCGTGATCGTAACCAATTGTGGTACCTTCAGGAATGACACACCCACGGTCGATAATCACCTTTTTCAACTTACAATGGCGTTTAATTTCTACATCGGGAAGAATAACAGCGTCTTCAATAAGTCCGTAGGAATGTACGCGTACATTGGAAAAACAAATAGACGAGCGAAGCGTAGAGCCTGAAATAATACAGCCTCCAGAAACCACTGAGTTAATCGCTTCACCACGTCTGTCGTGGTCTTCCCAAACAAATTTTGCTGGTGGAAGTTGTTCTTGGTATGTCCATATGGGCCATTTTCTATCGTATAGGTTCAACTGAGGTACAGGAGCAACCATTTCCATATTGGCTTCCCAAAATGAATCGATAGTACCAACATCGCGCCAATAGGCGTTATCTCCGCCGCTTTTCTCAAATGGATAGGCATATACAGGGTGATCAGCGATGATTGATGGGATAATGTCTTTACCAAAGTCGCGCTGCGAGCCCATGTTTTCGGCATCAACACGTAATTGCTCGAAAAGAAATTCAGTATCAAACACATAGTTGCCCATAGACGCTAGACAACGAGTTGGGTCGTTAGGCAGTGGAGTAGGGTTAGCGGGCTTTTCTTCAAACCCGTTAATACGGTAGTTTTCATCGACTGACATTACACCAAACGCACCCGCAGCTTCTTGTAGTGGCACAGACATGCATGACACTGTCATTTTTGCACCAGACTCTTTGTGCTTAGCCAACATATCACCGTAGTCCATACGATAGATATGATCGCCTGAAAGGATCATGACATATTTTGGTAGCTCATCACGAATGATATCAATGTTTTGGAAAACCGCGTCAGCCGTCCCTTCGTACCAACTGTCAGAAAAACGCTGAGAAGCGGGGAGGATTTCAACAGATTCGCCGAGTTCTTTTTTAAAATGACCCCAACCTCTGACGAGATGACGAATGAGTGAATGGGACTTATATTGAGTAACCACGCCTATTCGTCGAATGCCTGAATTAACACAATTTGAAAGCGGAAAATCAATTATTCTAAATTTACCGCCGAAATAAAGTGCCGGTTTGGCTCGCCAATTTGTGAGCTCGTGTAGTCTAGAACCTTTACCACCCGCGAGAATTAGCGCATACGTATCGCGAGTAAGGTTACTGATGTAACGAGAACTTTGATCTGCCATTTCCTATAAACTCCTGTAAAAAAGCGACTACTGTGTATCGAAAGAAATATAAAAAGAAAACGAAGTGTTGCGATTGACTGCGCTATGCATGATAGACCCGTTGAACAGGTTTTCTTGATGACCTAAACCCATATTACACAAGATAATTTATAATAACAGCGGGATTTCATCGCTTTGTGATGAATTGGTAAATTATTTTAAATTTATGTGAGATTGCAATGATTTACTGCTAGAGAGGCATCGGCTTTACGCTTCAGCTATTCTCTATAAGAAAGACATGCTCTCAAGCTTTACTCAGGGGTTTTTAAGTACGAAAGAGACGCTTGAGTAAACCCCTTAGCAAGGTGCCCAATGCACTTATGAAAGTTTCACTAAACAGACATTTTTCAAAAACACTTTTTGATAGCATTCTGGAAAGTTGCTTTACTACTTATTGAGTTTGCGTTGTGCATAAGCTGGTCAGGTAACTTACAAAATGTGCCCGTTGCCTACGGCTAGTTGATAAAAGCCTTCAGCAAAGCAAGCTAAGCCAATGTGCAGTGCCATAACGCTAGTGCCATAACGCTAAAGTGTCTTGCTAAAAATGTTATCAATTTCCGTGAACATGATGGGATGGTTGGCTATCTAACGTCAATGCTACGATCGAAAGCGAAAGAACTTTAAGTGACAAATGTTAATTAAATGTTATATTTGAGTGGTCAATTTGATTATGGAGTCGCAGATGGGAGCATTGAAAAAACTTTTAATGGTTGTTGGTGTCGTTATTGTACTATTTATAGTGGCAAGCTTTTTTATTCCAAAAGACTACAGCGTTGAAAGAACAATTACTATTGATGCACAGCCATCAGAAATATATCCCTTCATCGTCGATTTAAAAGAGTGGAAAAAATGGGGAGTATGGTTTAAGCGCGACCCCAACATGAAACTTGACTACTCAGGACCTGATAGAGCAATCGGTATGCGTTCTGAATGGTTAAGTGAGACCGAGGGAAATGGCGAAATGGAGATCACGCAATTAGAGCACAATAAACGAGTTGCTTATCGTTTATATTTTCCCGATTTCGATATGGGCTCGTCGGGTGTTGTAGAAATAGAATCCACAACAAACGGGTCTGTTGTAACTTGGCGAGATGAAGGGGCGGTAGACAATAACCCCATTAACAAATATTTTGCTTTGATGATGGACAGCATGATCGGTCCTGATTTTGAGATGGGACTAGAAAACCTTAAAACGCTTGTTGAAAATGGTGGATAGCGCACAAACTTTTCCGATCTGATCAAATGAAAGCACCGTAAAAAGCTCAATAAATTGCGGTGCTTCAATCGTCTATGAAACAAAAAAAACTACTTATTGCAGGCTTGTCGCTAAATAAGCTTGCTGACCTTTTAATCTCAGCAAAAACAACGTTAACAGCACTTCTCGTAAGTGTAGGTGCTCCGGTTTGGATGATAGGTTGGTTAGTACCTATAAGAGAGTCGGGCGCACTTCTTCCTCAAGTACTTATTAGTATTTATTTAAGAAAGCATGCACAGCGGCACATCGTTTGGCGCATCGGCATGATCACACAAGTTTTTTCAGTGGTTGGCATGCTACTTTCGGTCATTTTATTTTCTGGCTTCATAGCGGGAATACTAGTTCTTGCCTCGCTGGTTTTATTGAGCCTTGGACGCTCTGCTTGTTCGTTAACAGTAAAAGATATGGAGGCCGATGTAGCCAAAAAAGGGGAGCGAGGTAACTTAATCGGAGTCGCCTCTACGGTTTCCGGTGTGGTTACACTTGTCATCGCTATACCACTTGTAATTTATGACGGTGCTCTCACTTCTAATATCCTGTTAGTTGTACTGTGCGCGAGTATGCTGGCGTTTATTTTAACCTTGATATGCGTATGGCCAATCAAGACAAGGGTGGAAGTAGAAAGTAGTTCAGAGAATACGTTTAGCATAAATTTCGACACCACTATATACAAATTCATTTTTGTTAGAGGGTTATTTGTACACTCTGCATTGGTAGCCCCTTATTTTATGATTGAAAGAAATGGAGACGTAAAAGAGCTATTACCTATTTATATTGGCGCAGAGGCGACTGCTGCACTACTTTCATCAATTATTTGGGGCAAGATCGCTGATAAAAGCGCAAAGCTAACGCTTCGATTGTCGGGCTTGTTAGCACTAGGCGCTTGTGTTGGCCTATTGTTTTGGCAAACACCCTCAATCGTTACCTCAGCGCTTTTATTTTTCGTATTATCTGTGGCCCACGCTGGTGTGAGAACGGGCAGAAAAACTTACAGCTTAGATGTTAAAGAGGGGCATGACAGAACCGAACTTGTAGGCTTTTCTAATACGGCTATCGGGATAATTTTATTAGCATTTGGAGCGCTTTATGCTCCTTTGGCGCCTGCTTTATCGTTTTCGGTTGTATATATTATGGCGGGTATGCTTCTGCTGGCCGTAGCGACTACCGTTATTTTGCCTGACGAAAAGTGACCGGGGTAATCTCCAAATAAACCAAGGCTGGCGTTTTCTTAGCTATTCGCGTTCTATTGGTGCACTGTTCAATAAAAGAGGGTAGATGCGTTCACATCTACCCATTCCGTCAATTATTATTTGGCCAGTAGGGCGTTCGCAGCCTTTGATACTGGAGGGCGCCCTAAAACGTCAGAGATGTACGCAGAGGCCACTAGTAATTTCTCCATGTTGATACCTGTGGTAATCCCCATGCCGTCTAACATATATAGCACATCTTCCGTAGCAACATTGCCACTTGCTCCTTTGGCATACGGGCAGCCTCCAAGTCCAGCAACAGCCGAATCAATGGTTGAAATGCCATATCCAAGGGCAGTGTATAAGTTCACCAGCGCTTGTCCATAAGTGTCATGGAAATGGGCGGCAACTTTGCTGACATCAATTTCTTTTAAGACGTCATCTAATAGCAGTTTTGTAGACATTGGTGTGCCTACGCCGATAGTATCGCCCAAGGATACTTCGTAACACCCCATGTCCAACAGCTCTTTACTTACTCGGGTTACGGCTTCAGGTGCGATATCACCTTCATAGGGGCAACCCATCACGCAAGACACATAGCCTCTAACTTTGATATTGCTTTTATTGGCCATGTCAAACACAGCTTCAAAGCGCTTCAAGCTTTCACTTATAGAGCAATTGATGTTCTTTTGTGAAAAAGATTCAGAGGCTGCGCCAAATACTGCAACCTCCTTCACACCCGCTTCTATAGCTGCTTCCAAACCCTTAAGGTTAGGGGTCAACGCAGAATAGTGTATGTTTTTATTTGGGTTGAGCGCCTTAAAAACCTCATCAGAGTTCGCCATTTGTGGCACCCACTTGGGTGACACAAAGCTACCGGCTTCTATTCGCTGAACCCCAGTATTTGAAAGGAGGTTAATCAGCTCGATTTTCTGCGCAGCACTTAACGCCTGTTTTTCATTTTGAAGACCGTCTCGCGGACCAACTTCAACGATACTTACTTCTTGTGGAAACATTACATTAGACCTCTGAAGTCTCTTTCGCTGAAAATGCTAAAAGTATGGCGCCACCGTCAACTAATTCACCGGGATTGAAAAAGAACTCTTCCACTGAACCATCGTGCGGTGCAATGATACTGTGCTCCATTTTCATCGCTTCCATAACCAATATGGGCTCGCCTTTTTTGACCTGTACTCCTTTCTCGACCAAATGCGCCACTATGGTTCCGTTCATCGGAGCACTGAAATTAGCGTCGCCACTATCATCGTTATCATCACCAAGAGACGCTGAGATTACGCTGAACTTAGCATGGGTATCTTTGTTGAAGAGTGTGAACACACCATCATTGTCTGAAAACGAAAATGTCGACTTATACCCATCAATTGTTGCTTGCAAAGTGCTATCAACAAGGTTGCCGTCTACTTTATAAGTTTTTTCGCCTATAGTTAGTTCCCAGGCATGTTCCGCTGAGAGGTGCTTAACCTCAACATGCACTTCGTCTTGGTTGGAAAGCAATGTAAGAGTTTCTGTATGATTTGCGTTAGCGCGCCATGCACCTGCAGTTGACCACACAGATGGGGTCTTATTACTTGTGGAAACTTTTCTATTTAAAAGAGAAAGTAATGCCATCGCAGGAAGGCTAGCTTGGATTTCATCGCTAGCTGTATCCTCACTTATCGCGCTAAACAACGAATCATGGTGTTTCTCTACAAATGTAGTTGTTAGCTCAGCAGTAACAAATGCTGGGTGGGTAGCGACACGCTTTAAGAAGTCGATATTTGTGCTTACACCGTCAATATAGTAGTCACCCAATGCACTAATTAGGCGCTTGAGCGCTATCTCACGGTTCTCTCCCCAAACCACAAGCTTGGCAATCATAGGGTCGTAAAAAACGCTTACCTCATCACCTTCAACAACGCCTGTATCAACGCGAACTACGTCGTTTTCTTTTGGCGTGCGTAAAAGGCACAGTGTGCCGGTAGAAGGTAGAAACTCGTTGTTTGGATCTTCGGCATAAATGCGCGCTTCGAATGCGTGGCCTGTTAAGGTGAGTTCATTTTGTTGTTTAGGAAGGGGCTTTCCTTCGGCAATAGTTAATTGCCAGTGAACCAAGTCCTCACGGGTGATCATTTCCGTCACAGGATGTTCTACTTGCAAGCGTGTATTCATTTCCATGAAGTAAAACGAATCGTCTTCATCAAGTAAAAACTCAACCGTTCCCGCACCTACATAGTTAATGGCTTTCGCCGCGAGTATAGCCGCTTCACCCATTTTTTCTCTCACTGACTGAGACATATTGGGGGCAGGGGCTTCTTCAATAATCTTTTGGTGTCGGCGTTGAACCGAACAGTCACGTTCAAAAAGGTATACGCCGTTACCATGGGTGTCACAGAAAACTTGAATTTCAACGTGACGAGGACGCGTCAGGTACTTTTCAACCAGCATGTGGTCGTCACCAAAGCTCGCCATAGATTCACGTTTGGCTGCGTTTAATGCTTGAGAAAACTCTTTTTCACTCCACACTTGGCGCATGCCCTTACCGCCACCGCCAGCAGCGGCTTTTAATAGCACAGGGTAGCCCATTTCATCGGCAGCACCTTTTAATACCGCTTCACTTTGATCGTCGCCGTGATAGCCCGGGACCAAAGGAACACCTGCTTTTTCCATAATGTGTTTGGCGGCAGACTTAGACCCCATCGCTTCAATTGCAGATGCTGGTGGTCCTACGAAGATAATATTGTTTTTGGCGCATAGATTCGCAAACTCAGCATTTTCTGAGAGAAAGCCATAGCCTGGGTGAATAGCGTCTACACCAAGCTGCTTCGCTTTCTCAATGATCAACTCGCCTCGTAGATAACTTTCCTTCGATGGAGATGGCCCCAGATAAACAGCTTCATCAGCCATTTGTACATGAAGGGCATTTTTGTCGGCGTCAGAGTAGACGGCGACCGTCTTTATACCTTGAGCGTTGGCTGTCTTTATAACGCGGCATGCTATTTCACCACGGTTTGCAATTAGTAATTTATTTATCATTCTTAACCTCCGCCCATGAAGCACTGCGCTTTTCTAAAAAGGCTGACAGACCTTCTTGACCTTCTTCAGATGTCCTAACTTGTGCGATAAGTTTGCTCGTCTTTGTGAGAAGGGCATCGTTAATTTCTTGCGTAGACACCCATTGCACTAAGTCTTTTGCTTTCGCCACTGCTTGGGGGCCGTTTTTCAGTATGTTAGATAAAATGGCGTCAATAGTGCTATCGAGTTCGTCTTCTGTTACTGATTCGCTTAAAAGTCCAAGTCGTCTTGCTCTACGCGCAGAAAATACTTCAGCGGTCTGGAAGTAGCGTCGGCATACTCGTGCGCCCATTGCTTCTACCACATAAGGGCTGATAGTTGCTGGAATAAGGCCAATTTTAACTTCACTTAAGCAAAATTTACTGAGCTTGCTTCCAATAGCAATATCGCAGCATGCAATTAAACCAACAGCACCGCCAAAAGCTGCGCCTTGTACTCTTGCTATTGTGGGCTTCGGCATTTTATAAAGCGTCTGCAGCATGGTTGCTAATGCAAGTGCATCACTTTCATTTTGCGCTTCGGTATAACTGGCCATTTTCTTCATCCAGTTAAGATCGGCCCCTGCACTGAAACTTTTGCCTTCCGCTCGTAAAATTAGCGCGCGAACGTTTGCGTCTTCCCCCGCTTTTTTAAAAACGCGAGTAAGCTCGTTTATCATTTCGTCGTCAAAGGCATTATGTTTTTCAGCTCTGTTTAAAGTAACAGTGGCAATGTTTCTTTCATCTACGCTGTAAATAACTGATTGTTCCATTACCTGCACTCCTACATTCTAAATATGCCAAATTGGGTGTCTTCGATAGGCTTGTTAAGTGTCGCTGAAAGCGATAGGCCAAGCACTAATCGAGTATCTGCAGGGTCAATAACACCATCATCCCAAAGCCTTGCAGACGCATAGTATGGATGCCCTTGTTTTTCGTAAGTGTCGATGACAGGTTGTTTAAATGCTTTTTCTTCTTCTTGCGACCATGACTCGCCTGAGCGCTCTTTTTGGTCGCGCTTAACCTGAGCGAGAACGCCAGCAGCTTGTTCACCACCCATTACAGAGATTCGAGCGTTTGGCCACATGAAAAGGAAGCGTGGGTCATAGGCTCTGCCGCACATGCCGTAGTTACCTGCACCGAAACTGCCGCCGATAAGGACTGTGAGCTTTGGTACATTCGCACATGCTACAGCGGTTACCATTTTTGCACCGTGTTTTGCGATACCGCCGTGCTCGTATTGCTTACCGACCATAAAGCCTGTGATGTTTTGCAAAAATACGAGAGGGATTTTTCGCATGGCGCATAGTTCGACAAAATGCGCACCTTTGAGCGCGCTTTCACCGAAAAGTATGCCGTTGTTAGCCACAATGCCTACAGGGAAACCGAAAATGCGCGCAAAACCACAAACCAAGGTTGTGCCGTAAAGCGGTTTGAATTCATCAAAATCTGAATCATCCACAATACGCGCAATGATTTCTCTTACATCGTATGTCTGACGACTATCAGCAGGCACAATGCCGTATATTTCTTTGGTGTCGTAGCGTGGAGGTTTTACCTCGGCCACTTCCAGGCATTCTGGCTTCTTTCTGTTTAGTCTGGAGACAGCATTACGCGCTAGTGAGAGGGCGTGGTGGTCGTTGTTAGCGAGATGGTCGGCAACACCCGAAATTCGAGTATGAACGTCACCACCGCCAAGCTCTTCTGCGGTAACTACTTCACCTGTTGCAGCTTTAACAAGCGGTGGGCCGCCTAGAAAAATAGTCGCTTGTTCTTTAACGATAATGCTTTCATCAGCCATGGCGGGAACATAAGCACCACCGGCTGTACAGGAACCCATTACTACCGCAATTTGAGGGATATTCTTAGCAGACATATTCGCTTGATTAAAAAAGATGCGACCAAAGTGCTCTCTGTCTGGGAATACGTCATCTTGACGGGGCAAGTTAGCGCCACCTGAATCTACTAAGTAAATACAAGGTAGGTTATTTTGCTCTGCGATGGTCTGAGCGCGAAGGTGCTTTTTCACAGTAAGAGGGTAGTACGTCCCACCTTTCACAGTGGCGTCATTAGCTACAATCATACACTCGATGCCAGCAACAATACCTATACCGGCAACTACCCCAGCACAAGGTACATAGTCTTCATACACTTCCCACGCGGCCAGTTGGCCTATTTCCAGAAAGGGAGTGTCTGGGTCAATCAGTGCGTTGATTCGATCGCGAGGTAGAAGTTTTCCTCGAGATACGTGGCGCTCAGCTGCTTTTTCACCGCCACCTTGGCAAATTTGTTCGATTTTTTCGAGGAGATCATTTACCTGAGCCTGCATGTGTTCGGCATTTGCGATAAATGTTTCAGATTTCGTATTTATATTTGAGCGAAGAACGGGCATAACCCCTCCTTGTGTTGGGCATAGGCGACGGCTGTCGCGTTAACCACTAGTTAGCAAGACACCCATGCTGAGCGGGTTCGCTGAGATGGGTGTCTTTGTAATTCATTAGCCTGTTACTAGTTCAGCTTTCGTAAATCTACGTAATACGGTCTAGGGTGGAGGTCTTGCATAGTTCTGTAAAAACACGAGCTTCTGATTTTTCGTGTCTTAAAAGACGCTGCTTTCCACCCTCAAACCCACATTATTTAGATTCGTTAAATAGCTCGCGGCCTATAAGCATGCGGCGAATTTCAGACGTTCCCGCGCCAATTTCATAAAGCTTGGCATCACGTAATAAGCGTCCCGTCGGGTATTCGTTAATGTAGCCATTACCGCCAAGCAGCTGAATAGCATCCAGCGCCATTTTGGTTGCTAGTTCCGCTGAATAAAGGATAGCGCCAGCCGCATCTTTTCGCGTTGTTTCACCGCGATCGCATGATTGTGCAACAGTGTATACATACGCCCGTGCAGCATTCATTTGGGTATACATGTCAGCTACTTTGCCTTGTACTAGCTGAAATTGACCAATTGATTGGCCAAACTGCTGACGGTCGTGAATGTAAGGTACTACGATATCCATGCACGATTGCATAATGCCTAGCGGGCCACCTGACAAAACAAGGCGCTCATAATCTAGGCCGCTCATAAGTACGCGAACGCCTTCGCCTTCTTTGCCAAGAATGTTCTCAGCTGGTACTTCGCAATCTTCGAATACTAATTCACAGGTATTAGAAGAGCGCATACCAAGTTTGTCGAGTTTCTGTGCGCGGCTAAAGCCAGGGAAGTCGCGTTCTACGATAAACGCTGTGATCCCTCGTGGACCCGCGTTAGGGTCGGTCTTCGCGTAGATAACAAAGGTATGTGCATCAGGACCGTTTGTGATCCACATCTTATTGCCGTTTAGGATGTATTTGTCGCCGCGTTTTTCAGCTTTCAACTTCATACTAACAACGTCCGAACCTGCATTGGGCTCGCTCATTGCCAGTGCACCAATGTGTTCACCGCTTACTAACTTAGGCAGGTACTTTTCACGCTGGGCATCGTTACCGTTTTTGAAGATCTGGTTAACACAAAGATTCGAATGTGCGCCATAGCTCAAACCGATACCACCTGATGCACGGCTAACTTCTTCCATCGCGATAGTATGCGCAAGGTAGCCCATATCAGAGCCACCGTATTGCTCTGAAACAGTAACGCCTAATAGGCCCATATCGCCAAGTTTTTTCCACAATTGGTTCGGGAATTGGTTATCTGCGTCTGCTTGTTCAGCTAGAGGAGCAATCTCATTTTGTGCAAATTGATAGACCTGATCACGTAACATCTCGATGTCTTCGCCAAGTCCAAAATTTAAAGTAGGGTAGGAGGTGTTCATGCGATATTTCCTCGTTTGAGTTCTGCGAGTTCTTCACGGCAACGTGCTTCAACATCATCCAGTTCAGTCATTAACATCTGGATATCTTCTAGCTGCTGTTTAAGCACCGCTCTTTTTTGTTCAGTCATTTCAAGCATGGCTTCTAACTGAATAGCCGAATTGGGGTTAGTGTCGTACATGTCGAACAGTGTTTTGACTTCAGCAAGGGAAAATCCAAGTCGTTTTCCTCGCAAGATTAGCTTTAAGCGCACTCTATCTTTGTTCAGATAAACGCGATTCTGTCCCGTTCTTGACGGTGACATTAGGCCTTGTTCTTCGTAAAAACGAATTGAACGAGGAGTAATGTCAAACTCTCGAGCGAGTTCGCCTATTGCATATGTTGTTTCGTCGTCGTACTTGCTCATTACACGTACCTTGTATTTCAGCGCTGTTTAACACCCTAGTTTTAACGTGGGTGTCTTTGTAATTAAATTCTCAGTAGTAGGTTGTGTGTTATTGCAATAGCACTATCGTTTTAAGGTAGATGGTTTTATATACCGCTATATTAAAACGTAGTGTTTGGTTGACACATACTTAGTACAGGTTTACGTTAACGTTAATTACATTTTACGTTAAGGTAAAGTAACATTTTGCTAACGTCAATTTTTCATGGTGAAGGCAAGACGTTGTAGCTGTTAGGGGTGTTTACTTTTGTATACATCTACGTAGCTTTCTTCACTTAACTCTATAATTTAAATAAATTTTAAGGGCACGGTTATGAGTAACGAATCAGTAGTTATTGTCGCGGCTAAGCGCACACCAATGGGCGGTTTCAACGGTAATTTGTCTTCGCTTGCTGCGACCAAACTTGGAGAAGTTGCGATTAAAGCAGCCTGTGAAGAGATGGATGTCTCTGTCATAGACGAAGTCATTATGGGGTGTGTGTTACCTGCAGGGCTTGGTCAATCACCCGCGCGTCAGGCGTCGCTGGGTGCTGGGCTTCCGCTAAGTGCGGGGGTGACTACTATCAACAAAGTATGTGGCTCGGGCTTAAAAGCGGTAATGATGGCCCACGATTTAATTAAAGCAGGCAGTGCGACAGCAGTAGTGGCAGGCGGAATGGAAAGCATGAGTAATGCGCCATATATGTTGCCTAAAGCTAGAACGGGATATCGTATGGGCCATGGTCAAGTACTTGATCATATGATGCTAGACGGTCTGGAAAATGCCTATGACGGCAAAGCGATGGGCTGTTTTGCGCAGGATACTGCTGACGAAGAGAACATATCTCGCGGTGAAATGGATGAGTTTGCATTGAGCTCGTTATCAAAAGCACACGAAGCGATTAACAGTGGCACATTTAATGATGAAATTGTACCTGTTACAGTTTCTTCTCGTAAGGGCGATACTGTTGTTGATACTGATGAAGGCCCGAGTTCCGCTCGCCCTGAAAAAATTCCTACATTAAGACCGGCTTTCAAAAAAGACGGTACGGTCACGGCTGCGAATTCAAGTTCAATCTCTGACGGTGCAGCGGCATTGGTTGTAATGAGTGAAACGAAAGCAAAAGAGCTTGGACTAGCACCGTTGGCAAGGGTTGTCGCTCATGCCACAAACTCTATCGAGCCTGAAAACTTCACCGTTGCGCCTGTAGGTGCAATGGAGAAAGTGTTGGAAAAAGCAGGTTGGACGAAAGAAGAAGTCGACCTCTTTGAAATCAACGAAGCGTTCGCTATGGTTACTATGCTGGCAATCAAAAAGCTTGGACTTGATGAAAGTAAGGTGAATGTAAAGGGTGGCGCTTGTGCATTGGGTCACCCAATTGGTGCATCGGGTGCGCGTATATTAGTAACTCTACTTCATGCGCTTAAGCAACGCGGGGGGCGCAAAGGTATTGCATCTCTATGTATCGGCGGCGGTGAAGGTGTGGCACTAGCTGTTGAAATGCTTTAAGCCACGATGGTGGCTAACATGTAAAATATTTAATCACGGAGCGTAATCACATTGGTTGCGCTCTGTGGTTCAATATGCACAAAAATACTAAAGCATGAAGACCGTTATTTACCTTATCTACACCACAACACTAGTGTTAGCGTTATTCACACTACCGCTTGTTGCTAAGGCTCAAGCTGGCTCATCGTTGTTAGTAAACACCTTTAACGATGACACCCACACTCTCACCCATACCAACACCAACACCAACACCAACACCAACACCAACACTGAGCAACCCATAAATAACCGACGGACGAAAAGTCAGGTGCCTTACTCTGCGCTGGGAGACTTGCCAACCAGCGAAGCAGATGAGCAATTTATTTACGGTAATGACGCACTACAAACGGTTTATACCTGGCATGGACGTTCGTCTGACAACGAAATGTATGCAGATAAGGCGATAATTTTTATACATGGCGGATGTTGGCTTAATGCCTACGGCTACGAACATGCGAAAGGGATGTATCAGGCGTTGGCTGAGCTAGGAATGGGGGTCTATGTACCTGAGTACCGGCGCGTAGGCGATGAAGGTGGTGGTTGGCCTGGTAGTTTGGACGACATAACACAGGCAATTAATACAGCCCTAAAACGAATTGAGAAAGAAGGGCGGTATATAAGTATTTTCATTGTAGGCCATTCTGCTGGCGGCCATTTAGCGCTTCTGGCAGCACAGCGCTTATCATCGTCTTCATTGAATCTAACGCGCACTAATCTTAAACGCGTCATTGGAATAGGGGCAATTACCGATATTCAAACCTACGCGCGGGGTCATAATAGTTGTCAGTCGGCTACTGCAAGATTTATGAATGGCACGCCAGAAGAACTTCCCGCTAAGTACCAAAGCGCTACGCCAAACCCTGAACTCAGTACAATGCCGGTTACGCTTCTCCAAGGCGATGCAGATAATATAGTACCAGCGCGTCATGCTGAGTTAATCGGTGCCAGTAAAAAAATAATAATAAACGGTGGCCATTTTGACTGGCTCCACCCGGAATCAACATCGTTTGATGCTTTACTTGAGGTTATTAGTGAACATGATGAATAAGGTTTTTTCAGCTCAGCAACTGGATTTGAAAGATCCACTTCGCAACAAGGCACAAGAGTTTTTGCTTCCTGACAACACAGTTTATTTAGACGGCAACTCTTTAGGACCTTTACCTAAGCAAGCTAAGCAGCGTGCAGACGAAGTGGTAAATAATCAGTGGGGGCAGGGGCTCATCACAAGCTGGAATAAACATCAGTGGATCCACCTTCCTCAAATAGTGGGCGATAAAATTGGCGGTCTGATCGGCGCTAAAAGTGGCCAGGTTATTTGCTGTGATTCCATTTCTATTAATTTATTTAAAGTATTAAGTGCGGCGTTAAAAATGCACCCCAGTCGAAAGGTGATAGCGACTACCCGCGATAATTTTCCTACCGACATATATATGGTGCAAGGCTTGCTTGACTTACTTGGTAGTGATTACAGTATTCGCTATGTTGATGAGGCATGTATTGGGTCACAGCTAACTGATGATATTGCCGTGTTGATGCTAACACAGGTAAATTTCAGAAGCGGTAACAAGCTCGATATGCAAACCGTTACCGAGCAGGCCCATCAAAAGGGCATTTTAACTTTATGGGACTTAGCGCACAGCGCAGGGGCATTTCCCGTCAGTCTCGATGCATGCAATGTGGATTTTGCGGTTGGTTGTACGTACAAGTATTTAAATGGTGGTCCAGGCGCGCCAGCGTTTATCTACGTTGCCAAAAGGCATCAAGCACAATATCAACAACCTTTATCGGGGTGGATGGGGCATAGTTCGCCTTTTTCGTTTTCGCCAGACTACGCTGGTGATAACTCAGTGAAGCAAAATTTGTGCGGTACACCAGGAATCATCGGTATGAGTATACTAGATGCGGCACTGGATGTTTTTGAAGATGTGTCACTTAAAGCGATTGATGAAAAATCTAAAAAACTACAAGCGTTTTTTGTTGCAGAAGCCAAACGCGCAGGCCTTCTTGAAAAGTTTTCCATAGTCAGCCCTAACATCGACAATCGAGGCAGTCAGGTGGCTTTCGCTCATGATGATGCTTATGCCATCTGCCAAGCATGGATTGTTGAAGGTGTCATAGCAGACTTTCGTGCACCTAATATTCTTCGAATAGGGTTTGCCCCGTTGTATTTGAGTTTTGCCGATATCGAAAAAGCGGTCTCAAGTCTGGCGGAAATTATGACTGACAAACGTTATGAAAACGTAGAATTTCAACAAAAGCAGAGTGTTACCTAGAAGAAAAGCAAGATTATCAGCTAAATAATTGCTTTTTCTCTATTTACGCTTAATACTTCGCGGTTGTCATCGATATCTTCACATGTTTTGGGTGTGCAGTTGAAAAAAATAAGAAAATATCTGCTTTGCACAGTGTTGTTTGTAGGAGCGAGTTGTTCTAGCGCGTTCCTACAAGCAGAAGCTGAACATAAAGCAGCATCTGAACAATCTAACGACGTAACATACTGTATAGATCCTAACTGGGCGCCTTACGAGGCAATCAGAAATGGTATTCACGTAGGTATCTCTGCACAGTATATGCAGCTCATTTCTGAAATATCTGAGTTAACGTTTACCCTTGTTCCAACCGAGAGTTGGCAACAAAGCCTGGAGTATGTTCAGCAGGGGAAATGCCAAGTTATCCCAATGCTCAATACTTCCGATTATCGCAAACAGTTTCTCGACTTTAGCGTGCCTTATTTTGAAGCGCCCAACGTGTTAGTGGCCAAGGCAGGAATGCCAATGCTTCAAGGTTATTCAGGTGTGGGTAACCGGACTGTAGGTATTGTTCAAGGTTATCGCCAGGTTGAATATATTTCCCGTCATTACCCCGGGTTGCGTCTGAAGCTCATTCCTTCTGAAGAAGAAGGGCTTAAACAATTGGCGAATGATGAGTTTGATGTGATGGTGGGCTCACTTATGAGCGTCAACATGCACATCAATAATTTAAAGTTAAAAGACTTAAATATTGTTGGCTATGCTGAGCCCTTCGACTCTCTAGCCTTTGGTGTGAATAAGTCTTACGGTCACTTAGTCGATAAGCTTAATTTCGCGATTGAGCGTATTCCAGAAACGCGTAAGGTTGAAATTTATAAGCAGTGGAATAACGTTCAGGTTCGCTATAGCCGTAATTATTCGGTTATGATTTTAAGCACAATCATCGTAATTTTAATCTTCCTACTCTTTATACTGAGAAATCGTAATGTGGGTGGCTATAAGCGTATAATTAATCAGAAAAATGATGAAATAGGTGCGCTTCAAGCGACGCTGTTAGAAAAAAACAAAACCCTCGCCTTTTTATCCGCTCACGATACCGTCACTGGGCTTTATAACCGCAATCATATGATTCAGAGGGCAGAAGAAGAAATCTCTCGTTTCCATCGATTCCATACTACGGCTTCATTAATCGTAATCGAATTGATTCCAGTGAGCGAAGATAGAGATGCAATTGAGCCGGCAGCCAGGGAAGAGGCACTAAAAGCTGTGGCAACAAATTGTTTGAATACGGTGAGAGAAGTTGATGTTGTATCTCGTTTTAGCGGCGAACAATTTATTATCTTGTGCCCTCAAACAGAATTAAAGGCAGCTAAAACACTTGCTGACAGGCTCTTAGAATGCACATCTACCCACCACACTATTGTTACCAACTTTAAAACCGCGATGGGCTTGTCTGAGCTGAGGGAGTCCGAAGAATTCACCGAGTGGTTTGAACGTACGATGAAAGCGCTGTACCAGTCAAAACGCCAAGGGTATGGCAATGTCTCGGTGGCACAGTAATTTCACAAGGTCAGCTAAGCTAAATCAGCGGGTCGTAGTGCCACTGGTGTGAATCGTAACGAATCTGCGCTCTGTCATACTCTCGTTCAGAGCGCCAGTTCCGATTGTTGAGCTTAGCCGATACACCAGGGTAAAGGCGCTTATTTGCTATAAGTTTAATGTCAGACTGATAGTTTTCTTTCGCTGCTTTAACGTCGTTAGCTTTATTTTCAAGCCACTCTAGCAAAGCACTTTCGTTATTGAAAAGCTCTAATGCCTCGGCTACTTTACGCTGCAATTCCTTGGGCACTTTTTTACTCTGAATAAGGTTTATCTTTTCTTTGTGCTTCAGGTTATTTTCACGAATTTGCTTCAAAAGTTCATCTAAAGAGTCTTTGCGCTCTAATAGTTGATTAAAACCAGGGCTAAAATCGACTTTTAATGTGCTACCTGAAACCGCACCTAATGTGCCCGCTTCAACACGATCCTGGCTGATAATGTCGCACGCAAAAAGATTCCCCATGGGTTTATCAATTTGCCCCACAATCACCGCACCGCCGCAACGTAAACGACTATAAGCCAATTGGCGACCAACCGTAATATTGCCGCTACATTGAATATCTATGCCTTGACCGTGCTGCACATGAATGCTGCCAGCTGCGACTAATTTACATTGAAACTCACCATGGGTGTCGTTAACTTTACCCATTGCACCTTCAGTGATAATAATGTCACCGCCTGACTCTATGTAAGCCGACTCGACAAAACCGTTAATAGTTACATCACCGGCTGCTTTGATCTGCATCTTTTCTGTAACGTCGCCGTTAACGAGTACTGCGCCTTCGTAGTTTACGTGCCCAGAGCCAACGTTAACGCCGCTACAGATGAAGGTGTCGTCAATATTCATTATCTGGTCGCGATATTTGGGCATTCCAGAAATTGCTGACATTAACAAGTTGGCATCGCTGTCTGATACAACGGTACCGCTTCCCATTTTGAAATTTACCCACTCCCCAGCTACAGCGGGTATTTTATTTCCTTTGATGTCAAAGCCAGAACGCCCTTTTGTTGGCTCAGTTCTTCTCAATACTGGTGTATTTACTTTGACGCATATAACTTCGCCTAGGTTACGCATGTCAACACGCTCACCATCACCGGTTTGAGGTTTCAACACTCTTTCAAGCGCGTTTGGAACAAGAGGAACAAATTTAGAATTTTTGCCATTTCTCGCTGGCAAGCCTTTAGCGACAATTCGCTCAAGCACCGCACCAGGGGGGGATTGTCTCGCTTGATTAAGCATAGATTCAATGACTTTGGTACTTAATCCGCGAACGATTCTGTTTTTTACCGCAAGAGATTTGATGGTGCCAAGCGTGGGGAGTTTACCGCCATAAGGCGTAGTTAGAATTAGACTTGCCTGCATCCCATCTTCAGGGATACGGAATTCAATTTCAGCGTTTTTGCGCTCGCCAATACGCTCTTGAACAACGGTACTATCACTGGTTTTAAAGTAATGATTCGCTGTATCACAGGCCGACTTAAGGGCTTTTTCAGAAACATAGAGACGCTTAGTTTCACCGCTTTCTAATTGCTTTCTTATTTCCCTACTATCAACTTCTGAAGTAAATTCAGAAGGATTTAGCTGTAAGTTGATATAGGTTCTTGATTTATCGAAGCTTATTGTTACGCCATTCATAACATCTTTATTCCCTTGCGCACGTGTATTCTTTTTATCGGCGGCATCTATCGATTACTTGACGTTGACTTTTATCGGCCTGTCTATTTTTTTACAGCTATTAATTTAAGGCGTTCTAAAACGCTCGTCAAAGGTTTTCGGCATATTGGTAAAGAGCACGTAATATGGCCTGTTTCTCAGGGTTGTCGCTATGCTCGTGAGCCAGTGATTCTAACCTCATCATATAGGTTTCCAGAGTAATCGAGCCATGAAAGGCAGGGTCGGTCAGGCGAGCCTGGCGATGATATTGCCATCTTGTCATTTCATCTGCTGTTAGCGTGTTGGGGAAATTTCTAGCTCGGTAACGGAACAATTGCTTTTTAAGTCCTTCGTGCTGAGTTTTATCACCCAATGTCGCTAACTCATCTGGCTGAGCGTTTATTACGCTCTCACACCACCTTCTGTCCTCGTCATTAAGAAACCCGCCACTGTATAAGGCGTGATCAATATCTTGTTCGCTACTTTGGATCTCTTCATCAAAAACACTGACTAGTTTGCTAGCGAGTTCGGGCAGTGAAGCAAGCGCTTTGTAATTGTCTAAACAGCGCTCGCGATTCAGGCCTAACCGTTCGGCGTTCTCTTCAGTCATGGCTTTAGCAGTGGTGATAAAGGGCGAGCGGTTTACATGAATGAGTTTAAGCCCTGGTCTCTCTGCTGCATCGTCAAATGTATCTGACGGGGCGTAGAGCGCAGTTCTTATCTCTTCTGGCGTGTCATTCACTAAACTGTCGATGTTATGCGACAAATCAACAGCGATAAAGGCGTTGTTATTAGTTGGGTGTTTTGCCACAGGCATTACCCAAGTACAGCATCCTTGGGAAGCGGGTAACTTAGACGAGATATGAAGCAACACAGAAGGTTTGCTGGTATCGATTTGCTGCATAACGGTGTGCTTGCTGCGTAATGACAATGCATAATCGAATAGGCGCGGCTGCTTTTCTTTTATCAGTTTAGCAAGCGCGATAGTGGCGTACACATCACTTAACGCATCGTGAGCGTTATCATGACCAATATTATTAGCTGCCGTTAGCGCTTCAAGTTTAAAACTTGGCGCACCATCTTCTCGGCGCGGCCAATTGATACCTTCAGGTCTCAGTGCGTAGCAAGCACGCGCCAAATCAATAATATCCCAGCGACTATTGCCATTTCTCCACTCGCGTGAATAGGGGTCATAAAAGTTGCGGTAAAATAGATAACGCGAAACCTCATCGTCAAATCGGATACTATTAAAGCCCACGCTACATGTGTTCGGCGTCGACATTTCTTGATAGATCCGCGCTGCAAAGTCTGCTTCGTTTGAACCGTCCCTAATGGTTTGCTGAGGCGTAATTCCTGTGACTAAACAGGCTTCAGGGTGTGGCAAATAATCATTAGCAATGGCGCTCATAATATTGATCGGTTTGCCAACCACATTTAAGTCCATATCTGTTCTTACTGCGGCGAATTGGCAAGGAAGATCTTTTTGTGGACTGGTGCCAAATGTTTCAAAATCGTGCCACAAAAATGTAGGTGCGTGCATAACCACTATTGCGTTGTTAGAGAAATATTGAGGGCAGTGTACACCGCGAGAAATTGAATACCAAATGCTGGTGTTATTATGAGCAGCGAATAGGGATGTCGACTTAATGAAAGCAGAACGATATCAGTAATTATCATCTAAGCTTTCTTATGTCTGCGAATAATACAAAGCCTGAAACTTGCACATTTTTTGAATGGTGACTAGCTTTAAGTTATCAAAATTTATACGGATATTAGCTGCTTGTCGCTCTTCAAACCTTGCTCTTCCATCAATGAAGCTAAAAACACTTTAGGGTTAGCCTTAGTGCTTGCAACTGTGCTCGTTGTGCTGGTGGTGGGGCTTTTTGAAAGTAACATTAAGGCTACGGCAGAAGCACAAACTTTTGCGGCACTCGAAGAAAGTGCGGTCAGTGCAGAAAACGCAGCAGGCACCCAAGTGCGAACTTATATAAATGCGCTTAATTTTTTACACCAAACTCCTCCAATAAGCGGCATCGTTCGTGCAACTGAAAATGATAATGTCGACCCTAAAGACGGCACGACATTGTTACAGTGGAAACAGCGTTTACAAACCATTTTTGTGGCGTTTATAGAGAATAATGAAGAGGTTGAGCAGCTGCGGGTAATAAAAGCTAATGAACAGGGGAATGAGTTTATTCGAGTGGAAAGGGATGGAGGGAGCGTTTCTATAGTAGATGATATCGACTTGCAACCAAAGTCGGCGAGAAACTACTTTAAAGAAAGTATAAAGCGCAACAAAGGCGAGTTTTACATTTCTGATATCAACCTAAATCGTGAGTATGGGCAACTCGAGTTTCCCTATAAAAGTGTCATTCGCCTGTCTCTTCCTATTTTTAATGACTCAGGCGACCGTTATGGTTTTATCATAATGAATGTAAACGCACAGTTTCTTTTGTCTCAAATGGAACAGGCGTTAATTGGAAAGCAGATACTCTTTATTACTGATAGCGAAGGGTTCTTTGTGATCCATCCAGACAGTAATAAATCATTTTCAAGAGACTTAAACCCTTCAGTAAACTGGGCAAGCGAATTTAACCGCCCCGTAAAAGCAGGACAAGCCAAAATAAGCCTGGCAGCAGAGTCTAATGAAGCGTTGTACACTGTCACACGGGCTTTTACCATAAATGGGAATCATAAAACTTCGCCATTTTTTCTTCATACTTCGTTGTCTCAATCTGAAGTCAATGCACTTATTAATGAGAAGAGAATTAGCGTTTATAGCGTAATAGGCATTGTGTCGTTAATCTTTGTCAGTGTTTTACTGTTCTTTCACCGAAGTAATAGTAAAAACATCGAGCTGGCTAAGGTGCGTGGTGAGTCCGTTGCCATTATTGCCATATCTAAAGACGCCATTTTTAGCGTTGACTCTACAGGTGTAGTAAAAAGCTGGAATATGGCGGCGGAGGCGCTTTTCGGGATTCCAAGCCAACTTATTATTAATCACCATTATTCATCATTTGAACAGCTCTCATTATTAGGATTAGAAACCGTACTGAATAAAGGTGGAAAGCAAGTTACCTTTACAACCCCTTACTTAAGTGAGGACAACGAAGAGCACACGTTACTTATCACTGCATCTACCATTTGGGGGGAGCAGTCACAGTTCTCCGGCGTTGCGGTTGTTATTCGCGATGTAACCGATGAGCGAAAAGCCAAAGATGCCATTGAAAGGGTAAACCTTAAACTTGAAGAGAAAGTGGTAAGCAGAACCAAAGAGCTGGTCGAGGCAACGCAAGAGGCGCGCAAAGCAAGTCGCGTGAAAAGTTCGTTTATTTCCAACATTAGCCACGAAATGCGAACACCATTAAATGGAGTAATGGGGTCGTTGGCGCTACTTAAACGTCAGCCACTTAATGAAAAGGCCGAACAGCTTGTTTCTATGATGGAAATTAGCTGTAACAACCTGAGTGTTTTGATTAATGATGTCCTTGATTTGTCTAAGATTGAAGCCGGTAAACTCGAGATAAATAACCAGTACTTCGACCCTTTAGCGCTCATTGAGTCTATCGCCAAAGTTTTTGCAGTAAAGGCTGCAGCCAAAGGGCTACAGCTACTGGTTGATACAACAGGCCTTCCGCCTGTTGAAATAAATTCAGACCCACATCGAATTAACCAAATCATCAGTAATTTGTTAAATAATGCGATTAAATTCACTGAAAAAGGTCATATAAAGCTGCAAGTGTCGATAGGTGATGTAGATGAGGGCACGCAACAGCTTCATTTCAGCGTTTCAGATACCGGTGTGGGAATAGCAAAAGAGAACCAGCCCAAACTGTTTACTGCATTTACTCAAGCAGATTCTTCGGTAGCAACACAATATGGCGGAACGGGTCTGGGCCTGTCGATTTGCAAGCAGTTGAGCCAGCTTATGGGTGGGGATATTACTTTCAATTCTGAAATCAGTGTTGGCAGTACGTTCTCATTTTTTATCACACTTCCCGTAACCACCTCTGATATCACTTTTGAATATAAAATGGCGATGGAAAACGAAAGTGTGCTTCTTAACGGTGTGAGCATAGGCGTCTCTGCAAATTATCCACCATTAGAAGAAAATATTTGTAGTTTAGCTTTGCATGTTGGCGCTGAGCCTCAAGTGTTAGACGGGCAATCTGGATTTGATGGAATAAACTGGGCACAGTTTAATGCGATAATTGTGGATGAAGCCAGCCCGCTCATTGATAACCTAGACGATATTTGGCAAACGCAAACGGCGAGTAAAAATGCGGGTTCAATGCCCGTGGTTTATATTCTTCAGAAATTAGAAGGCACCCCCTTTAAATTCAATCACGTAGTGCCACTTTATTTGCCTAAACCATTGTTTAGATCGAGCTTTGCCATAGTGCAACAGGGAATAGATGCTGCACTTTCAGGATATACATTAACCCCCTCAGATATCTCATTTGATCAAAGAAAAACAAAGACTGCTTCAGATGAAACAGGTGTCGAAGACGACACAGAACAGCAGTTTTCTATCGAAAACGCCAATCTATTGATAGTCGATGACAATATGATTAACAGAGAGGTAGCGAAAGGCGTTCTTGAAGGCTTACCTGTTAATTTATTTACCTGTAGTGATGGTGAGGAGGTGATAGCCTTTTTGGCCAAATGTGAAAGCAAAGGTCGACGAATTCATAGCATACTTATGGATTGTCAGATGCCCAATATGAACGGGTACGACGCCACCCAAGCTATTCGCGAAGGCAAAGCAGGATTATTACACAAAGACGTTCCTATAATTGCCATGACAGCTAATGCCATGCTCGGTGAAAAAGAGAAATGTCTAGCGGCGGGTATGGATGATTTCGCAACGAAGCCTGTTATGGCTGAAGTGCTTATACCCAAGGTGAAGCAATGGTTAGTGCATCAGGTAACGCGTATAGCTGCTGCAGAGCAAGGCGAACACGAGACTCATAATGACGACGATAAAAAGGCACCACTGGTTGATAGTATGCTAAACGCCATCACAAAAGAAATGGAACGAGGTTGGCCTTCCCCTGTCACTTACTCGCCCTCTACGATAGCTTCCTCAACCGTTTTAAACACAGATAAGGCCAGAGTGAATCAAGAAGGAACAAATAAAGGCGCCGACTCGTTTAGTGCTGAGAGATTAGATGGATGTTGGGAAAAAGATGATGCTATTGCACGAATTATGGGGGATAAAGCACTATTTTCTCGCGTTTGTGAACTGTACTCGAAAAGTGCACCTGACAAGCTCAAACTGTTGCAACATGCCGTAGATAACCGCGACTTCGAGAAAGCTCAGGTACTTTCTTTGAAGCTTAAAGGAATGTCTGCAGACATTGGTGCAGTTCAGTTACAACGGGACTTTGAAAGTTTGTGGGAATTATCAAAAACGAAAAAATGGCAAGAGGCTGATGCACTTTTGCCCTCCATCAAAGAAGACCTTACTACATTTCTAGAACTTCTTGACGTAGCCTAGCATTTCTATTTGTGTCATCTTACGGCTAGCGTCATACAAAAATGCATTCAAATGAGCCGAAAGAACCGTTACTTGTAGCGCAAGATATCGGAAAGATAACGCTCATTTTTTACAGCAATTAGGAGTAAAGTCATTGAAGCCATCTCAATTTTTTCACCCGTCAAAAAAGGTTCGCCACACACTTTGTGCGTTAGGGGCGCTAGCAACTTCCTTAGCCCTTACGAGTAACGCTGCATTAGCGACTGATACCGTTCAAGAGAAACCACGTGTTGCTATTGCTATTCACGGTGGTGCCGGCACCATTTTGAAATCAATGATGACACCAGAGAAAGAAGCAAACTACAAAAGGGTGTTAACCGAAGCGGTGCAACACGGGTATGCCTTATTGAAGGAAGGTGAAAAAGGAGAGGTTGCAGTGGTGGAAACCATTAAAATTTTAGAAAGCTCACCATTGTTTAATGCCGGCATAGGTGCGGTATATACCTTCGACGGTGAACACGAGCTTGATGCGTCCATCATGCACGGCGGCAATAAAAATGCAGGAGCAGTTGCAGGGGTAAAAACAATCAGAAGCCCCATTGAGGCAGCGTTGTTGGTAATGAATGAATCTCCACACGTTATGCTTTCTGGGAAAGGTGCTGAAGAATACGCAAAAGAACATGGTCTTGAGCAAGTGGACAACGCTGTTTTTGATACTGAATTTCGCAAGCAAGCGCTAGATAAAGCGAAAGCACGCATGGAGCAAGCCTCTAACGGCTACGGTTCACAGGAAGGTAACGAACGTTTCGGTACGGTTGGCGCTGTAGTGTTAGACAGTAATGGTAACATTGTTGCGGGAACATCAACCGGCGGTATGACCGCCAAGCGTTATGGACGTATTGGTGATTCGCCTGTGATCGGTGCTGGTACTTATGCCGATAATGAGAGCTGTGCAGTATCAGCTACAGGGCATGGCGAGTACTTTATTCGATACAACGTTGCAGCTGATATTTGCGCACGCATGAAGTATCAGGGGTTAAGCTTAAGCGATGCTGCGAATACAGTAGTGAACGACGTTCTAGTGAAAGCTGGTGGCGATGGCGGCGTGATAGCTATTGACGCAAAGGGTAATGTAGCAATGCCGTTTAATTCTGCGGGTATGTACCGAGCTAGCATCGACATAAATGGTGAAGTGAAAGTGGCAATTTACAAAGACTAACAGCCAAAAAATATTTGTTAGTTTAATGTTAAATATGCTGGCTTGTATTCAACGTAACGTCTAATCTTAAAGTGTGGGGGAATACTGCTTTCACATGTGGTTAAAAATAATTGAAGTGCCGTAACGCCAAATAAATTGCAGTATCGGTCACATTAGGCGCCACGGCTGGAGAATTGAAAATGGAATCGTTGCAAGTCAGTGATTATATGAATACTCACCCAGTGAAGCTTAATGTCGATATGCCCGTTGCGCAGGCCGTCGAAGTGCTGTTAGCCAGTGGGCAGAGTGGCGGTCCGGTACTCGACAGCAAAGGAAGAGTAGTGGGCTTTTTGTCCGAGCAAGATTGTATTGCTCAAATGATTGCGTCAAGTTATTACCGTGAGCAAATTTGTAGAGTGGGGGAAATTATGAAAACCCCAGTATTGTCTATCAAACCTTATATGTCGGTAATAGAGCTTGCGCAGTTGTTGTTAAAGGAAAAGCCACGAGTTTACCCCATTGTTGATGATGATGGGGTGCTTCTAGGCTGTATTAACCGAACGGCCGTGCTGCGCGCTATTGATGTTCAATTAAACGATGGATACCGACGCGCGGGCTAGACGTTGGTTGAGCTAACGCACTGTAATTTAGCTTGGTAGGATTTAGTGCTGCAGGTAGCGTAATGAATGAAGATGCGGCGCTGGGTTAGAAGGGCTAGAAGCTAGTGCGGCACTATGTATTTTTCATATACCGGGGAGGAGGCGTTGACTAGCTTAACGCCTCCTTTTTATTTACTTTTCGAATTATTCGTTACATGTCTGAGTGGCGTTTACGCTTGGCGTTCGCTAATTTTCTGATCGCATTCTTAAGTGAGGCACCAGCAACTAGCTTAAAGTTTTGGGTCTCGCTAGGCATGACGTTTCTTCCATCTTGTACTACCCAAAGCCCTTCGGTGAACCTTCCTCCCAAGTTAGCGTTGGTTACATCAAGCCCATCTGTTTCAGACACGCCGTCAATTTGCGCGGCTTTATCTGCCGTAATTTGAACAAGCCCCATAAGTTCCAAGACTTCAGAATTTTCAGGGTGTACGTGATAGATAGCATAGCTGTTATTACCCTGACTAGATGCGATTAGGTAAGTTTGTGCATCTACATTAAACAGAGCCAAACCTTCTACATCAGCTTCTACCGGGGCTTCTATCTCAGCGATGAACTGAGGCTGATTGCTGTTTGAAGTAATATCCAAGGCCCAAATCCCAGCACCTTCCTCACCTAGGTAGGCAGTTCTCGTTTTAGTATCCACAACACATCCTTCTGGCTGTGAGGGCAGTGAAAAGGACTGTGTTAAATGTCCATCAATAGTTTTGTCTGGGGCGATAGACACGCTATATCGTTCGAAGCGGCCACTGGTGTCGTTAGCAAATACATGAGCTATTCCGCCTGACACAAACAGACACATGCCGTATATATCATTGAGTGTAGTGCTTATGTGGCCAAGCTGAGTCATATGGCCGCGTTTATCTATTTCAAATACAGACAAACTGTTATTCGACCGGTTTGATGCCACTGCGATATCGATAAGTGGCGTATCGCTTTGCTGTGCTTTGATTTGTGCCATAGACACATTGTATCCCACATCAACGTTATTCACTCTGCCAACAGGAAGGCTTTGCACTAGCTTGCCGGCTAAGTCATAGCTATTTAACGCGCCTTTTTTGTCGGTGCCGATTATGCGGCTTTGTGAAGCGCTGTGCGAGTTAACCCAAATGGCAGGGTCGTCAGCGGCGTCGCCATGATTTTCCACTGGGTCAGTTTCAACATCGGGTTTAACCTTGATAGTTAGGTTTGCATGTTGGGACGCTCTGTTATCTGTATAAGCCTTCTCCATGTAATTTTCTTTTAGCGAGGTAGCTTTAAAATCGGTACTGCATTGTCGATTAAGTATAGCTGCGCTTAGTTTTGAAGGAAGCTCGGCAGTAAACATGTCGCCTGATTCGTCATCGTCAACAACAAAAGAAATGTGTGTGCCTTCTTCACTTAACAACAGGTGAACAAATTCAGGCTGAATAAAAGTAGACTTGTTGGTTGCTTTCAACTGGCGATCTGCTGAGTTACTTTCGTTCGCAGTATTCATTAGCGAGACAAATTGCGTAAGACATGGCGTTTTAAGCCATACCCCGCTGGCATCCGGACTCACCCAGGCAGCGATATCCACGCCATCTACCGTCGTTGAAGATAGGGTGGCTACACCTTCAATGGCAACATCTTGATCGTGAAAAATAAGGGTTTTTGCTAGCTCACTTTCAATATCGGTGGCTAATTGCCACACACCGGCAAATTCGTCAGCAAGGTATAGCGTTTCGGTGTTGGCATTTATCGCGCAACTTTTAATGCCTGGACCTATCGCAAAGTCTCTAAGCGATAAAAAGCGCCCGTCATGAAATTCATACTGATTCAGTGTGCCTGTCGCATCGATATTAATAATGTGCAGTTCGCCAGCGCTTGATGTTGTAGCACAAATGGCTTCAGAACCTTTGGTCAACTGGGTTTGCGGTTGACCAACCTCAAGAGACGCGGCGTTAATGCGATACACCTCTATGTACTGGGTGTTGTTATTGAACACTACTAAAGACACCCATTGTTTTGAATTAGACTCCACAACTTCAGCATTTGCTAAGGTGTAATGTCCCGCAATGAAGTGTTTTTTTCCTTCAGAGTTGCTTAGTGAAATACCCTTATGTTCGTTAACATTAATGTTGATAGCGTGGGTGTCATCGTAAGCTTTATGTTTGTTGTTGGCGCGGGCGTCCTTGCTAGTGTTGTTAGCATTGGTGTCTTTGTAAGCGTCTTTGTAAGCGCTTTTGGTGTTAGAATGGTCGGCGTGCGTTTGGTAGTGCAGAGTCAGACTTAGACCATTTTTTAGCTTTGTCAGCGGTAATGTGATGTCTTGGCTTTCTGCTTTTACTAGCTGGCTTTCGCTGTGCGCTAACTTGATATTCGCACTGGTATCTGTGCTGGTATTAGTATCGTGATTGGCTGCGCAACCGAACAACGTCAAGAGTGCGCTCGAAAGTGCCGCTGTGGTAAATGTGGTTTTAAAAACTGTTTTGGTGTGACGCTGATTGGTCATTGTTGTTATTGTCCTGAATCTTACTGAGATCAAACCATGCATGGCGCATTGACTAAAGCATGGCCTACAGATTATTAAGAGCAGGTTTGAAGGCCAAACTACCTACGGCCTTCAAACCCGATAATTAACTTTCGATATACCTGCCTAGTTAAGCTGCCAAGTAAAGCCAAGTTCGAACGTGCGGCCGTATTCTTCATACTGCGCGTTTTGGTTACGCGTATCGAAATAGTGATAGAAAGGTTCGTCACCTAAGTTGATGCCGTTGAAATACACCTGCATGCTGTCGTTGATGTAGTAGCGCGTCATGAAATCAACCTGTACGTGGTCGTCTTCAATTCTGAGCATGTCACCATCAATCTCTTCGAAATTGTCGCTTTTATAGGTGGTGGCTAGACGTACACTGAAGTCATTCGCTTCGTACCCAATGGTGATATTGCCAATACGGTCTGATTGATTTGGTAACTGGGTTTCAAATTTTTCGCCATCTAAGAAGGTAGTCGCTTCAGAATCGGTAAAAGTAGCATTGGCGGAAACAATGAAGCCATTGTTAAAGGCTTTCACCCAAGAAAGTTCTAAGCCGGTTAAATCGGCAGAGTCGCCGTTAATTGGCTGTATGACTTCTTCAAAACCTTCCCAACCGGTTGTATCTGCAACATCAGCGTATACAACGAAGTTATCGATATTCTTGTAGAACAGCCCTGCTGAAATTACACCGATGTCACCAGGATAGTATTCAATCGACAAATCAACGTTTTGTGCTTCGTAAGGCTGAAGGTCAGGGTTGCCAACTTCCGCCTCTCGTTCAGTTACAAATACGCCATCATCTTCTTCTGTTTTACTCTCGATGATTTGAAATGCCGCTACATCTTCAAATTTTGGCCTTGAAATAGTTTGGGTGTAGGCAGCGCGAAGCTGAAGTTTATCTGAAACAGTGTATCTGGCATTTACACTGGGTAACCAATGATCGTAGTCGTGCTCTGCTTCCCATGGCGTATTTACCACTTCTTCCACATCGGTTTCTTCGTTTTCTACAAGCTCTACTCGCATACCCGATGTAGAAAAGTCAGTACGTTCATAGCGTACACCTGCTACCAAATGAAGTTTATTTATATCTACGCTGCCCATGATATAAGCGGCAAAAATATCCTCTTCATTCACATAGGTCGCGCCACGAGACTCTACTTCAGAATTTAGGCTGTCTAATTCCAAGCTCTCGCGGTTTTCGTTAAAGTAGTTGCGCATTTCACTTCGATTAAGCCCAGGCCCAAAGTCATCAAGAGAATAGTCTGGACTGGCAGCTCCGAATTGCGAAGCGTTTAGGTCGTCGAATTCTCCATCAAAAATAGCGATGCTGCTGTCGCGGTCTTTTTCTCGGCTTCGGTATTTCGAGCCAATTTTTAACTCACCGATATAGCCACCAAGGTTGATGGGGCGGGCGGCGTCGAATTTAATACTGGTTTCGGTATCTTTCGTGTAGTTATCTTCAAAGCTGATCTCATCGACTTCATAGGTTGATAAGTCCATGGCATCAGCGTTTTGTGACACGGTTGGACGCATAGTATTTAAGTCTGCGTCGATACTGTCACTTTCGGTTTTGAATACGTAATACAGTGCATCTGGCTCGTCTTCATCAGACTTTGCATAACCGAGCTGCCAGTTTGCTTTCCAGGTATCTAGTTGGTGTTCACCACCAAGCGCCACAGTAAAAATACTCTGGCTTTCAAAGCGGTCTTTACTTTCTCTTTCTATTTCTGAGTCTTCGCCATCGAACGTGAATATATTACCTTGACGGTATTCGTCGTCAGAAAACTCACTGTAAAGTGTGCGAAGAAAGTATTGGTTGTTGAAGTCAGGACGAAAATCGATATTTAACGCACTACCCAAACGTTCACGAGTGATCGTGTAGTGACGTTGCTCAAGCTCATCGTCACCGTTACTTTCAACATTGTCTGAACCAAAATCTCGGTCAAAGTAGGAAATAGCGCCAGCCACCCCCCATTCAGGGGAAAGCTTCTTGGTAAACGTACCAGAAAGCTTTGGACTGGTTTCATCGCGTAAATCATTTTGACTGGCTTGCACGGTAATGCTCGCGGTATCTCGAGCCTTATCAAACGCACTCACGCTTTTCACCGCGACTGAACCACCAATGGCGTCTCCGTCCATATCGGGCGTTACCGATTTAGATACCTCTAATGTTTGGATGAGTTCAGAGGGAATAACGTCAAGGGCTACTGAACGTACGCCTGATTCAGGCGAGGGAATATTCAAGCCGTTAATGGTTACGTTATTCAAGTTGGGGTCGATACCGCGTATGCCGACGAAACGACCTTCACCCTGATCTCGCTCAATCGACAAGCCTGGTAAACGCTGTAACGACTCAGCAGCATTTTGGTCTGGAAATTGTCCAATGGCATCTGCGGATACAATAGACGAAATACGATCTGACGTTCGCTGCTGGTTTATGGCACTTGCCTGACCGCTTCGTTGACCACGCACCAAGATTTCATCGATAGTATCGCCGCTGCCAAACTCCACGGCTGCGCGCGCAATGCCGTTATCTGTCACTTTTATCGCTTGCGTAACCGTTTCCTCACCAAGATAAGAAATTTCTAGCGTGTAAGTACCCTCTGGAATAGAGGGAAACCGAAATGTACCGTCTGTGCCTGCTTCAGTAACTAGTCCTAATTCTTTAAGCTTAATTTGAGCACCGGTATAGCTGCGCGTCTGTGCGGCGTCTTTTACTGAACCGATAATTACGCCATCAGCAGCTGAAGCAGGTGTAGCGACGCTAAGGCCCATTGCCGCTATGCAGGCAAGTGTTAGAGAAGAGTACGCGGTTTTGATTTTCATTTATTTTCCAATTAATTAAGCAGTAAAAAGGCGTTTTGAATAAGTGCTAAGTAAGTGAATGAATACCCTAAGAATGCTGCATGACAGTTATATGACGATTTGATGGAACAAGCGGTACACAGTCGGTAATTGTCGCCTATTTGCAATTGGCTGAGCTAAATTGACCCTTGCTTAAATTACTGATTTTGTTTGGTTTGTGTGTCTTTTTTTATGCTCCTAAAGTTCGCTGCCATCAAGATGTCACATTGCTGAGCCAAACTGACCCTCGACAGTTTCATCAGATTTGGGCAAGACTCTCGTTTTGTTATAAACGCTGGCGGTGGCCGGACTAACGCGTGATGTATCCAATTCAAGAGATTTCCAAAGAGAGCACTATGTTTACCTTTACAAATTCAACACAATTTAGGCATCACAAGCTTTGGCTAGCATTTACATTTTGCGTAGTGGCGTTAGCGGTTTGTTTAGCTTTTATGTTTGGCAATGCAAAAGAAAGCACCGTGATATCAGGCCTCGATATTGTGGGGGAAGGAAGCATTGCTTTTTTAACTTTGGCGTGGATGCTAGCTGCGCTTGCCAGCCGTCCTCCAGGTAAAGTAACGAGCCTTCTCACGGTAGGACTCGGCTTCTTTCTATTTTCAGTCAGTTTAGATTTCTTGGATGAGTTTTTTCATTATCCCGAAGAGGCTTATTGGCTAAGCATGATTGAGTCTTATCCTGCGGCTGTGGGTATGGTAGTAATGACCGCGGCACTGTATCAGTGGCACCTAGAGCAGCGCGCGTTAAACTTGCAATTACGACGCAGAGAATGGGACTTTCGCGATCACGATGCTATCGACCCCATCACTCAGCTTTACCGCGCAGAGTATTGGAAAACACAAATTAATAAATTACAGCAGTCTGGCAAGTCAGCTGTCATCGCCATTATCGATATCAATAACTTCTCTTTGTTCAACCAAAAACATGGGTATACAGAAGGCGATAGGTATCTGCACGATATTGCGCAATTGGTGATCATGAATTTGCGTCAGCAAGATTTAGCGTGCCGCTATGCCGGTGATAGGTTTGCTATTCTGATACCTGACGTCTCGCCCATGCAGGCTGACGTTATTCTCAACGATATCAAAGTGAGCATTCAGCACCTTGCGTTTAGACACAGCCAAAATGCAAACGCTATTTACACTACCGCTCGCAGTACTCAAGTGACTTTGTTACCTAACCAACGCCTTGCGACAGTGCTTAACACCATGCTCTTAGAACTTGAACGTGCCCATGATAGCGCAGCGTAATTAGGCCGGTTTGATCAGTGTATTTGGCGAAAGTAATTGGTAGGGGTAACCGGTGAAGATGAATGAAGATGCCTGCAGCGAGTAACTTATGGATTTAATGTTACCAAGACTAATCGCACTACGAGACTCTGAGGACGAAGCTGCAATTGCAGGTGCTGAGTACCGTCATTCAACTCGTCTTTCTGGGGTGGGTGTCTCTCTAAAAGATGATGCTAAAGCGCTTGGCATGGGTGTCATCGAAAGTGCTGGTAGTGCTCATGTAGTGATGTCTAGCCAAGATAAAGTAATAGTTGGGTATTGGTTAGTGAGGGCAGCACTTAATGTGGCGCTCTCTCGTGGCGCGAATAAAAATAAGCTCTTGCGCGGTACAGGTATTTTTGAAGATGTGCTGAAACCCAATTCACTATTAAGCATAAAGCAATATTCATCGCTGTTAGTGAATGTTCAAAGCCAGGCGAGAGGCGGCGACGTTAGTTTTTTGCTGGGGGGAGCTTTCGCCTCGCAGTGGCTATCTAGTCCACTTAATGCGCTCAAAACATGTGAAAATGCAGAGCAGCTACTTTTACAGCTGACTCAACGCCAAACATTCCGGTGGTGTAGCCTACCGCTCTGTCAGTTTCAGCGTTTTGAAAACGCAGACCAAATAATGTTAGTGCCTCAGTTTACAGGGGTAAGCAGCAAACAGCTTCAGTTCTCCATTGAAGTGGCATTCGCAAGCGTTGTTGCACTTATGAAAAGTATAGCGAATAAGCGAATTCGTTTATCTTTCTCTTTTACCGATAGTCGACCAAGAAATATTGCTGATTACGAAACCCACCTTGGGCTTAAGTTGTCGTTTAATCGTGCTTTTAACAGTATTTGCATTGAGAAAGACGTATTACGCCAACCTTTGGAGCTAACAGTTCAGTCGGATTGTTCTGCTGAATCACATGTTTCTCTGGAAGGTGTCGTTAGTAATAGCGCAACGCAAACAAAAGGTGGGGCTTCTATTGAATTGCAAAACCGCTTGTCATTGCCTGATTTTGTGAGGCGTTATATTTATGCATCCTCCAACACACAGGCAGCAAATATCGGATTTCCTGAATTAGCGGAAACCTTAAACGTCAGTGTGGCTACGCTAAAGCGGAAACTAAAAGAGTACGGCACTAGCTATCGCGCGCTCTGCGAGGAAGTACAGCGCAATCATGCACTTTTACTTCTTTCGGTGCACAAAGTGAGTAACGAGACGGCGGCCAATGCAATGGGCATTAACGATTTACCTAACTTTCGACGAACGGTAAAACGGCTTACAGGTAAAACCCCTAGCGAGCTTAGAATTTAACGTGAATGACTGATAGCGCCTGTCCATATTTCTACGTAACAGAGCTATGCCACACACTTATGCAACACAGCTATGTAAAATAGCTATGAAAACTAGCTAGGCGGCAGTCGCGTTCTACGGCTAAATGGTTGTAGCTTCACTCCTTTAATAACTCGAAATCTAATCGTAGCGTCTGGCACAGTGCAGATGAGTTAAATATTGGAAAGTAAATTTCTTTTCAATGCTTTAAAAACCTTTTATCCTTTGTTGCTTTAGCTTTTCACCGTCAAAAACCGTCACGTTATGGTTTCGTTGAAGCTTTTTTTACGCACTCGCAACCGGCAGGTGGCTTTCCCGCGTAGCCTTTAAACTTTTGCTGTCACGCAATAAAACCCAAAAAGAGAGTTTTCTGTGCACGAAAATAATGACATTGCACCAAATTCTATCGCACCCAACCCGTTAGGTTTAACGCCCATTTTGCTTTTTGTAATTCTTGTTGTAGTGACCGGTATTACCACAAACGATATTACTGCGATGCCTATTTTGGTGGCGTTTTTTATCAGCGCTGGGTATGGCCTATGTTTAAATCCGAAAGGGAAAAAGGTCAGCTTCTCTGAAAAAGTACAAACGTTTTGTAAAGGCGGCGGTGATAAAAACATTATTCTTCTAGTGCTTATATTCTTGTTAGCTGGTGCATTTTATGCGGTGACTATTGATATTGGCGCTCGGGATGCCACGGTCAATATGGCACTACAATTTGTGCCTTCCGCACTTATATTGCCAGGCCTCTTTTTGATTTGCTGTTTCATATCATTTTCAATGGGCACGTCCATGGGCACCATTACCGCTCTCTCGCCAATAGGTGCGGGGCTTGCCACAAGTTTGGGGCTACCGGTAGAAATGGCGCTAGGTATTGTGGTGGGGGGCGCAATGTTTGGTGATAACCTCTCGTTTGTTTCAGATACCACCATTGCGGCAACCCGTACGCAAGGCGTACAGCTTAAAGATAAATTTAGGGCGAATTTAATGGTTGCTGTGCCGGCGTGCATTGTCACCATGGCGTTACTGCTTATGGTGGATGTCGATACTTCTGGCATCGTTGAAGGCGGCAGCTACGATTTTTGGCGCATAGTGCCTTACTTGTGCATTATCGCTTTTGCGCTAACAGGGTTTAACGTCATTAGCGTGCTTGCAGTGGGAATTGCCAGTGCCTGCGTAGTGGGATTGCTTCAAGGCAGCTTCACGCCACTTTCTATGATGCAAAGCATTCAAAAAGGGATGGGCTGGATGCAGGACTTGGCTATGATCGCCATAACCATAGGCGGTATTGTTGCGCTTATGCACGCTAACGGCGGTATAACATGGTTAATCGAGCGCTTAACCCGAAAGGTCACGTCAAAGAAAGGCGCTGAGTTCAGTATTGCTGGCTTGGTTAGCTTTTTGGACATTACAACGGCGAACAACACTATTGCGATTGTTACCGCAGGTCCAATTGCTAAAGACCTGAATGAAAAATACGGCGTCGACCCTCGTCGTACGGCATCACTTTTGGATATCTTTTCGTGCAGTTTCCAAGGTTTAGTCCCTTACGGCGCGCAGCTTTTAAGTGCCGCAGCCGTAGTGGGTATTTCACCATTAGCTATTACGCCGTACTGCTGGTATCCCATGCTGATTTTTGTGTTTGGTGTGGCGGCCATTTGGTTCGGTTTTCCCCGTTTTAAAACGCCCCAGGACGATGAATTAACCCAAAGCGCTTAAATTCTCGTAACGCTTAACACACTGGCTTTTTAGGGCGGTATCTTCTAGGATCACCGCCCGAATTTTATTGATGATTAGATACACGCTTTAGGATGTCACTTTGTCTTCACCATTTGCTATAAAACCTCTTTACAACCAACTAGACGATTGTTTAAGCGCAGATAAGTTTCGTTTAAAGCGACGCATTACGCAGCTTGCACAAAAAGTGAATGATACATCTGGTGTTGAAGGAAAAGGCGCGGAGAAAAAAGCTGCTAATCCCAAAGCTTCAAAACGTGACATTGCGGTTAGCGAAGAAAGCTTAAAAGCGCAGTTTGAAAAGCTCGAAAGCGACATCAATGCATCGATAGAAAAACGCCAATGGCGTAAAGACAACCTTCCTAAAGTTGAATACCCACCGCTGCCGGTTAGCGATAAAAAAGAAGATATCAAAGAGGCGATTGCGAATAACCAAGTGGTGATTGTTGCGGGTGAGACCGGGTCGGGTAAAACTACGCAGCTACCTAAGATATGCTTAGAGTTAGGTCGCGGTGTAAATGGCATGATAGCCCACACCCAGCCAAGACGTTTAGCGGCGCGAAGTGTAGCTACCCGTATAGCTGAAGAGCTAAACACGCCGCTTGGCGAAAAGGTGGGTTTTAAAATTCGCTTTAGCGATCAGGTAAGCGAGCGAAGCTACGTTAAGCTTATGACCGACGGCATGCTGCTGGCTGAAATGCAGCAAGACCGCTTTTTAAATCAATACGATACTATCATCATCGATGAAGCCCACGAGCGAAGCCTTAATATCGACTTCTTGTTGGGCTATCTGCGTCAGCTTTTAGATAAGCGCCCTGATTTAAAACTCATCATCACCTCTGCCACCATCGACCCAGAGCGATTCTCTCAGCATTTTAACAATGCGCCGATTATCGAAGTAAGCGGACGTACCTATCCGGTAGAAATTCGTTACCACGCGCCAGAAGACAATGATGACGATATTGATCAAAGCGACGCCATCGTAAACGCAGTCGACGAGCTGATGCGTGAAGCACCGGGCGATATCTTAGTGTTCTTAAGCGGAGAGCGCGAGATACGCGACACCCAAGATGCCTTGAGCAAACAGCATTATCGCAACACTGAAATTGTTCCGCTGTATGCGAGGTTGTCGGCGGCAGAGCAAAACCGCATATTTCAGTCGCACAGCGGCAGACGCATTGTACTTGCAACCAACGTTGCAGAGACCTCGCTTACGGTGCCTGGCATTAAATACGTCATTGACCCGGGGTTTGCCCGTATTTCACGTTACAGTGCCAGAAGTAAAGTTCAGCGTTTACCTATCGAGCCAATATCTCAGGCGTCAGCGAATCAGCGGGCAGGGCGATGCGGCCGTGTGTCTGACGGTATTTGTATTCGTCTTTACAGTGAAGAAGACTATTTAGGCCGCCCAGAATTTACGGACCCAGAGATCCTGCGAACCAACTTAGCGTCGGTTATTTTGCAAATGCTTGCTTTAGGGTTAGGCGATATCGCTGCTTTTCCATTTGTTCAGCCGCCTGATAACCGCAATATCAACGACGGTTTCCGCTTACTTGAAGAAATTCAAGCTATCGCGAAAGGCAAAGATAACCGAAAAACCAAGCAAAGCGGCAAAATGCAGCTTACTCCGCTAGGTCGTCAAGTAGCACGTTTACCTATCGACCCTCGCTATGCTCGTATGGTGGTTGAAGCCGAGCGTACTAATGCGCTCAGCGAAGTAATGGTGATTGCAGCGGGACTTTCAATTCAGGATCCGCGAGAGCGCCCACAGGAAAAACGCCAGCAAGCAGACGAGAAGCACAGCGAATACCACGATAAAGATTCTGACTTTATCAGTCTTTACAACTTGTGGTTGGCGTTTAGAGAGCAGCAAAACGCACTCAGTCAAAACCAATTGCGCAAATGGTGTAAGCAAAATTTCATCAACTATTTACGTATGCGTGAGTGGCAGGACATTGTTAGCCAACTTAAAAAGTCTATCGCTGAGCTGGGCTTTGGCATTTCAAAGCAAGAAGCCGACTATCAGGCTATTCACCAAGCTATTGCCAGCGGCTTGCTGTCGCACATGGGCTTTAAAGATAAAGAACGGGAGTATATGGGCTCGCGTAACTCGCGCTTTCTTATTTTCCCTGGTTCAGGGCTATCAAAGTCTCAGCCCAAATGGGTAATGGCAGCTGAGCTTGTAGAAACCTCTAAGCTATTTGCTCGTATGGTGGCAAAAATTGACCCAGCATGGGTAGAGCCTTTGGCCGAGCATGTTGTGCAAAGAAGCTATTCAGAGCCACACTGGTCTAAAAAGCGCGGTGCGGTGATTGCCTTTGAAAAAGTATCCTTGTTCGGGCTACCCATAGTAATGAAGCGTGCGAAGGTTTATAGCCTCATCGACCCGCCAATTTGCCACGAGCTATTTATCCGCGAAGCGTTAGTCGAGGGCAATACTAAACTCAATTACAGTTTCTTACAGGAAAATCAGGCACTGCTTGAGCAGGCAGACGAATTTGAACAAAAGACCCGTCGTCGCGATTTGATAGTCGATGATGAAGAGCTTGTAAGCTTTTACGCGAAGCGTATTCCGGTTGAGGCCAATAATGATGCGGCGTTTAAGAAGTGGTTTAAGCAACACGGAAGCAACGACAGTTTAACGTTTAAAGAAGAAGACGTGTATCGTCAGCAGCCTGGGCAGTCGGTAGCAAACGCGTTTCCCGATGTATGGCGCCAAGGCAATATTACGCTGCCGCTTCGCTATAACTTCGAACCTAACGCTGAAGATGATGGCGTAACTGTTGTCATCCCGCTGCCTGTACTTAACCAAGTCGACAATATAGGTTTTGATTGGCTGGTGCCGGGGCTAAGGCACGACCTCATTGTGGGTTTAATTAAAACCTTGCCTAAACGCTTGCGTCGTAACTTTGTGCCTGCGCCAAACTTTGCTGAAGCATGCCTTGCTGATATCAGTGAAACGGATAAAAACAACCGTCCAGTGCCTTTGCTTGAAGCCGTAGCCGATAAGCTACGCAAAATGACGGGCGTTATTATTGAGAGCGAAGAGTGGAATTTAGATCAGCTTGATAAGCATTTGAAAATGCACTTTGCGGTAGTTAACGACAACGGTGATGATATTGCTAAAGGCGACGACCTTCACGCGCTTAAACAGCAGTGTGCAGGGCAGGTGAAACAAACCTTTGAGAAAGCCGCAACACCTGAGTTAGAGCGCAATAACATCGAACAATGGGATTTCGAAAGCTTGCCGGAAACCTTCGTGCAGAAAGTTGGCGGGTTTGAAGTTCAGGCGTTCCCGGCTCTGGTGCAAAAGGGTGATAAGGTAGATATTGCGTTAATTGAAGAAGCGGATAAGGCCCAAGTGCTGCACAAGCAAGGCGTGAATGTCTTGATTAAAAACGCGATGCCGTCACCGCTTAATTATTTGCAAAGCAAATTACCTAACAAAGCCAAGCTGGGTTTGTATTTCAATCCATTTGGCCAAGTGAAAGCGCTAATTGATGATTGTATTTTTGCGGGTATCGATGCCATTGTCAGTGATTACTGCAAAACCAATAACACCGACATTCGCAGCAAAGCCGATTTTGAAGCCTGTTTAGAGATTGCTCGTGCAAACATTAATGACAGGGTGTTAGAAATTGCCAAACAAGTGGAGCAAGGGCTTACCCTTGCGCATCAATGTCAGAAGCAAATGAAAGGGAATGTGCCGCTGACCATGATAAACGCCTTAGGCGACTGCAAAGCGCACTTGGCATCGTTAGTTTTCCCTGGTTTTGTTTCTGAAATTGGCGAGAGTAGGTTAGATGATTGGAATCGCTATATTAAAGGCCTAGCCCGCCGTTTGGAAAAGCTTCCCGTCGATCCTAATAAAGACAGAATGCATCAGGTAACGGTAGAAAAGTCGATTAAGGAATGGGAGAAAGCGTGCAGCAAGTACCCCAAAGGTAAAGTGCCGCCAGCTCTTAAAGACGTGCGCTGGATGATAGAAGAATTGCGCGTTTCTTTGTTTGCCCAGCAACTTGGTACCGCATATCCCATTTCGGCTAAGCGTATTACTTTGCACCTTGCTGATTTTTAGCACAATACGTTGAGTAACAGTTAAATCGCCCCAAGGAATTGGTGTGCAAAACGTCGAAAAGGAAGATTTTTCATCCAATTCAAAGGCAATTGAAGGGTCTGAATTAGTCATATTTTTTACGTTGTGAAAATCGCTGAGATTAGACCAAAGTACACTTTTAAGATTTGTTGAGTAAATATTGTACAGTTCGATTGACAAGTTATCAGCATCGCCCTATAACATCAGATGTAGTTGTCAGCGTAATGCTAAAAATCAGGAGAAGTAGACATGTTGGGATACGACGATAAGCGAAATTTTTTCAGGATGATGGTAAATTCGCCTTGTCAGTTACAGATAACTGATGATGAGTCGAGCCGCACCATGCAGGCAATGTGTAGAGATATCAGTGCAACGGGGATGTCGTTGGAAGTTGATGAGCCGTCAATTGAAGTAGGTACGCAGGTAAGTGTCGCAATTGAATCGTCTAGCTCACAGATTCCTTCATTAGCCGCGTTAGCCACAGTGGTGCGTTGTGAACCCGAGTCTGAGTCAAGCTGCATTATAGGCGTTGAAATTTCTCAGATGAAGTAACCACTTCTTTTATAGTTAGGCGAAGCAATTTCTTCGCCTTTTTGCTATGGCTAATTACAGAGCCATTCACTTAATACAATCAATCGCGTTTCATTTTGATAGGGCGAAAAGCTTTTACAGTATGCAAGCGGTAGCCATCCTTACTCAATTTATTTTCACTTCTACGGTTCTCATTCATTAAACCGAACATGCTGTTCAAATTTTTCAATTTTCCATTGCGTCTCTAATTGATAATAATTCTCATTAATGCGTAAGCAAAGTGATTTAATTTTTGAGAGAGTATTGATTATGAAAAAGACGATTACCTTTGCAGTGATGCACTTTTCGGTAGCTTTTACTGTTGCCTACTTACTTACAGGTAGCCTGGTGGTTGGCGGAGCGGTAGCGCTGGTAGAGCCTGCCATCAATACCGTGGCGTTTTATTTTCACGAGATGGTATGGAAGAAAGTTGAAAGCAAAGGAAACGCTATTGAAGAACAGGCGAATGAACGCTCGCAACAGCTATCGAGTAGTTTTTCGAATAAAAATGTGACGTTTGCTTCTTAAGGAAATTTACTCGCTTCGAGTTCTTAGGTATTGAGAACAGCTATTAAAGACAGTTTAAGCGCCCCGGTTTTCAGAGTAACCAGGGCGCTTTTATAAAATTAGTCGTCGGTGACTTCACACACCAGGCCTTTCAGATAATAGCCTTCAGGATAGCTACCGATAATAGGGTGGTCTGAGGCTTGATTTAGCCTTGCGATAATTTTGATTGTACGACCTGCATCAAGTGCAGCGTCTGCCACAACTTTCTGGAATAAATCTGCCGGCATAAGGCCTGAGCAACTAAATGTAAGTAGCAGTCCGCCAGATTTTACTGCATGTATGCCGTACATATTGATGTCTTTATAGCCGCGCGCAGCGCGGTTTAATGTTGCTTTGCTGTCGACAAACTTTGGCGGGTCGAGTATCACCATATCAAACTGTTTGCCCTGCTCGTGATACTCCCTGAGTGCCTTAAATACGTCTTGATTTACGTAATTGGCTTTGTTCTCGTCTAAACCATTGATGGCTACATGGTGTTTGGCCAAATCAAGAGCAGGCTGAGAGACATCAACGTTTGTAACTGACTTAGCACCGCCAGCAAGTGCGTAGCAAGAAAACGTACCTGTGTAACTAAAACAGTTGAGTACGTCGGCATCTTTCGCATAATGCGCTGCCGCTGCGCGACTGTCTCGTTGATCTAAGTAAAAACCGGTTTTATGGCCGTTCTCGATATCAACCACTATGTTAATACCGTTCTCTTTTACCGTAACTTGCATAGGTGGTTCACCATGCAGTACACCTGTAACTGGCTCTAAACCTTCTTTCTTACGCACATCTACGTCGCTTCTTTCGTATATGTGCACATCAGGCATTAGCTTGGTAATTGCCCACACTATTTTATCTCTGTGCTTTTCTCCGCCCGCGCTCAAAAGCTGAAGCACTGCAACGTTGTCGTATAGGTCTATAGTGATCCCCGGAAGGCCATCACTTTCAGACGCTATCCAGCGAAACGCGTTGGTTTTGTTTGGGTCAAACAGGCGTTTTCGAAGCGCTAGCGCAGTTTCTAAACGGCGCAGGAAAAAGCCATTATCAATGCTTTCGTCTTTTTTGAACGTCCACATACGAACGCGAATTTTTGAATTTGGAGAGTAAGCGCCTCGACCCAACCAGTCGCCTTCAGAGTCAAATACGTCTACCGTATCGCCAACTCGCGCGCGGCCTTTTAGCTCAGCCACGGCGCTTTCGAATACCCAAGGGTGTTTGCGGCGAAGTGATTTGTCTCTGGATGGCTGTAAAATGACCTGTGCTGACATGAAGGCTCTCGTACTAATTTAATAAATGTGAAACAGAGTTAAGCGGATTTAACCGCTTATGAGAATGGACGCGATTATACGCAATTTCATACGTTCTGTGTTAATTATACCAGTCCACATAGATAATTACCCACTCAGCGAGAGTGAGCAATTATCTGTGCGGATTAGTATAAGAGTGCGTACATATGGTGAGTAACCACAGTTCGAACAGAGATTTTTAACACTTAGATTGGATGTAACTATGCAATATGTCGATTTTGAAAAAGGGTGCGGCCCAAGCGAACTCGTTGTAAAAGAACGTGCAGGGCTGTCGTTAGCACCAGGGAAAGTGAAAGTTGACGTTAAGGCATTTGGCGTAAATAGAGCGGATACGTTGCAGCGCCAGGGAAATTATCCACCTCCACCTGGGGAGAGCGATATTCTTGGGTTAGAGGTAGCCGGTGTAGTGTCAGAGGTTGCCAGTGATGTCACTGCATTCAAAGAAGGTGACGAAGTATTTGGTTTGGTTGCAGGTGGTGGCTATGCCACTGAAGTGATGGTTAATCCAGCGCACTTAATGCCTATTCCCAAAGGCATGCCGTTTTTTGAAGCCGCGGGTTTGGCCGAAGTGTTTCTTACGGCATTTCAGTGCTTACGCACAATTGCGCATATAAAACCGGCTGAACGGGCGTTAATTCATGGCGGAGCAAGTGGTGTAGGGCTGGCTGCCACACAACTTTGTCGATATTGGGGCGTACACAGTGCGGTAACGGCCTCAAGTCAAGAAAAGCTTACCCTGTGTGAAATCAATGGCGCAGAACACCTTATTAACTATAAGCGGCAACAATTTGATGATGTGCTTAAAAAAGTATGGCCAGAAGGGGTTAATATGGTACTTGATATGGTAGGTGGCGACTACCTTAACCGTAACTTAAAGGTTTTGAAGCAAGACGGCAAAGTCGTGTACTTGGCCATGTTGGCAGGCCGATATGCAGACAACCTTGATATGGCAATGCTATTAGGTAAACGAGCGTCAATTATTGGCACCACACTTAGAAATCGAAGTGACGAGTACAAAGCGGATTTGGTGCGGGATTTTACTAACGTATGCTTGCCAGCTTTTGAGAATAAAGAACTTAAGGTGAACATCGATACGCACTACGGCATTGATGACATCAACAAACCCCATGTACGTTTAGAAAACAACGAAACACAGGGTAAGCTAGTGCTCTCTTGGTAAAGTGCGTGATAGAAGTGCTAAGTAATAGCGCTTAGCAGCAAGATAGTTTAATTGCCAACAAAACCTTCATCCGCTTTTGTTGGCTTCGCTTCTGCCGCACTTCGGGCTAGTTCGTCGCAGCGCTCGTTTTCAGGGTGCCCTGAATGACCCTTCACCCAATGCCAGTTCACTTTATGTTTTTTTACCGCTTCATCTAAACGCTTCCACAAATCTGCATTTTTTACCGGCTTCTTATCGGCTGTGCGCCAACCGTTCTTGCGCCAGTTATGGATCCACTGGTTGATACCATTTTTCACGTACTGGCTGTCGGTAGTTAGTTCAACATTACACGGTTCATTTAAGCTGTTAAGCGCTTCGATAGGGGCTAAGAGCTCCATGCGGTTATTAGTTGTGTGGGCAAAGCCATCGCTCAACTCTTTTCTGTGTTGCTTATAAATTAACACAGCGCCGTACCCGCCCGGTCCTGGATTACCCAAGCACGAGCCGTCGGTGTATATATGAATGGTCTTTTGAGCCACAGCGTTTCCTTTGATTTAACTAGCGTAATTTATCTTGTCTTTTCCCTTAGCGGATTGCGAAGGGGTTGATATACTATCAAAAAATGAAAGTGTAATTATAGTAGAGGTTCCATGCGCCAAATTGTTCTCGATACCGAAACCACAGGTATTGACCCCAAAGAAGGCCACCGCATTATCGAAATAGGGTGTGTTGAAGTTGTTAACCGCCGTTTGACGGGGAATCACTTTCACGTTTACATCAATCCAGGCCGTCACATTGAACAAGAGGCAATTGAAGTTCACGGTATAACCAATGAATTTCTAGCCGATAAGCCTACATTTTCTCAAGTGGCTCAGGAGTTTGTGAACTTTATCAAAGGGGCACAGTTAGTCATTCACAACGCGCCGTTTGACGTTGGTTTTATGGATCACGAGTTTGGAATGGAGGCATCCACCAAAGGCGTTATCACTAACCAGATTTGTGATGTACTCGACACACTGACCCTTGCTCGCCAAATGCATCCAGGTCAAAAGAACAACCTAGATGCACTGTGTAAGCGTTATGGTATAGACAACAGTCATCGTACCCTCCACGGCGCATTGCTAGATGCGGAAATTCTGGCAGATGTTTATCTGTTAATGACCGGTGGGCAAACTAAGCTAAAATTGGCATCTAGTTCGGGCAGCGACGCAGACTCCACGGCAATTCGCAGGATTCAGCGAAGTGCAAATAAATTAAAGGTTATTAAAGCTACCGCCGATGAGATAACACAGCATGAGGCTCGCCTGGATATTGTTGAAAAGGCAGGAGGCAAATGCTTATGGCGCCCTCAACCTGAAGAGGTGTCTTAACACGTTTAAATAGAAATAAAATAGCCAAACAGTGCAGGAGCAGCGTAGCGTGAGAGTGTGGTTTTATTGGGTAATTTTTTTATCATTGTTTATACACTTAAGCGCTGGCGCGCAGTCGCAAGAAGCTGAACGCGACGCTGCTCGGCAGCTCACCGACAGTGCCCTACAAAATACGCAATCAAACAATGACGCACTGGACACATCCCCACTCACCGATTTAGGTGATGAATACACCAATTCAATTCAATTATTGCAAAACCGATTTCGCGTCGACTACAACGTTAAAGAAATCACCATGGTTTTCTTCAGAGAATATGGCTCTGCGCCAGTGGTGCTCGTTAGGCCTGACGGATCAAAGTTGTTTCAGGGGCGAGTAGATGAAGAAAAAGTAAAATGGTTTGACGCCGATACGTTTGACATGATCACGATTAAAGATCCTGTTCCAGGGCCTTGGCAGGCGGTGGGTCAAGTGTTGCCGCAAAGCAGAGTTATGGTTTTATCAAATGTAGAACTTCATGCTGAACCGTTACCAAATGTGCTTTTTGCTGGCGAAATATTGAAATCTACTGCCTACTTAACTAACAACGGTAAGCCGATAGAAAATAAGCAGTTTAGGGATGTCGTTGACTTGGATATAGAGTTCAAGAGTACCAATAACCCAAACTACGGTAATTTCGGTACGAATGACCAAAGCATTGCCACATTTAAAGACGACGGAAGGGGAATGGACGAGCGGCCTGGTGACGGGGTTTTTACAGGGCAGTTCAATTTGAAAATTCCGGCAGGCGAGTGGAAACCAGTTTTTCGCGTGAGTACACCAATGTACACCCGGGAACAAATAGGGGAGCTCATCATTTTACATGAAAATCCGGTGTCTATAGATGTAGAACTGGATGGTGGCGGCGATGGCTATCACAAAATTATTATTGATGTAGACCGTGACTTGGTCGACATTGAATCACTATTAGTCGACGGGAAAGTAAAGTTTCCCAACGCCGATATGCAGAATTTTTCGTTAACAGAGGGGGGAATAGACCCTCGTGAGCATCTAATTGTTGCTTATGAAGAAGGAATATTCAGGGTAAAGGTAACGGCTTACGGCACAACGATGGACGGTAGAGATTTTATCTTGGACGTTCCTGAGTACAGCTTTGTGGCACAAGGACCAACCCAAGCTGAAGTCGAAGATCCGTTAATTAATGGCAAAGACCCTATAGTTGATGGTAGTGAGCCATTAACGATGACTTCTGGTGCGCCTGGCTCGGTGGATGGTGAAAAAGAAAATCTTCCTGCAGATTCGGCAAAGGATGAAATGGATGATGGGACGCTCACTCTCATTCTCGTGGCAGTAAATGGCTCGATTGTACTTATTGGGGTTATTGCTGCAGTGGTCATTATTGTTATGCGTAAGCGGGCATCAACACCTAAGCAAGCTAGCGCAACTGTGAAATCGTCTTCACAAACTACCGATGCCGACCTTACTATGGAGTCTGAACCTAAAGGGTTTAAAAAACTGCTGGGAATATTTAAAAAGCGCGAGAAATCAGAATAAGGGCCGTCAGGCGATTCACTGTCATGCTTGGGCCGTTGTTAATTTGCTCACTTTGAATTTTATTTCGACATTATGCCTATTTAACAGGCAAACAAACCGCAGATGACAATTTTATTAATAAAAAGCGTTGACTCCACATAGGGGAATACGTATTATCTGCGCCGCAGTCAGGGGACAGGGCAACAACAGCCAAGTCAACTCACTGATAACATTGAAGATGTGGAGCGGTAGTTCAGTTGGTTAGAATACCGGCCTGTCACGCCGGGGGTCGCGGGTTCGAGTCCCGTCCGCTCCGCCACTCTCTCAATGGTATAACTAAAAGGTCTTCGGAGCGGTAGTTCAGTTGGTTAGAATACCGGCCTGTCACGCCGGGGGTCGCGGGTTCGAGTCCCGTCCGCTCCGCCATTTAGTTATACAGCGCAATCTCGATTATGTGGAGCGGTAGTTCAGTTGGTTAGAATACCGGCCTGTCACGCCGGGGGTCGCGGGTTCGAGTCCCGTCCGCTCCGCCATTAATCGAATAAAGCGCGCTTCCCATTATGCGGAGCGGTAGTTCAGTTGGTTAGAATACCGGCCTGTCACGCCGGGGGTCGCGGGTTCGAGTCCCGTCCGCTCCGCCATTAATGATAAGCTCTTCTTCTAAGATAATTCCCCTTTCTGGGGAAATCGTTATAAAATCTCTATCTCTATTTTAGCCCCTTTTAATTGCGCTACTTAGTCCTGTCTATATTTCATTTATCCGTTTTAATCGGGTTTCTGTGCGCAGCGATTTTACAGGCATTCTTTTTTGTTATTCAAAGCCCGCCATTGCCTAAAAAACACCCAGTAAACAGTAACATGCCCTAAAGTCGTAATGCCTTTTTTCAAATTTGTACTAAAGTTAGGTCGTTCACGCTAATAAACAACGGAAATTATGAATAAAAGCGACCAAAAACAGTACTTTCTTGCTGATAATTTAAAGGCAATAGGGATGTCACTACTTAGTGTTGTGGGAGTTACGCTACTACTCGCCATCATTATGTTTGTTTTCATTCGTGAGCAAGAAGAGAGCCGGGCTACCGAAATTCTGGAAAACGTACGCGTGGTGTTCAGAGATGCAGAAATTACTCTCGATTATCTTAATGCTCTGCCTTATCAAACCTGTGAAATGGACAACTTAGCGGAAATGCGGAAAACCCTGTTTCGCTCTCGATTCGTTAAGGAAATTGGTTTTTATCAAAACAACGAACTGCTGTGTAGTACTTACTTGGGCATTCTTGACGAGCCCATGAAAGAGGTTAAGCCAGACTTTTATACACAACTTGGCGATGCATTTTGGATAAATACGCCACTACAACTGTTCGATAAGCAAGCCACTGGTACCATAGTACAGCGCGGGCGATATAACGCGGTATTGGATATGGACAGCGTGATTGGCTATAGCTATACCCAGGATTGGCAGCTGTTTTACAATGGGGATCAATTCTACCATATGGCAGGAAACCCTAGTCTTGTAGGCTCAACGCTTAGCCAAGACGATATGGATGCGCGTACCGGCTATTTTTCTTTGCAGTTTATTCAGTGCGACGAGCGTTACAATCAAACTTGCTTAAAAGTAAAGTCTGACCATGGACGGGTGCTTGATTTGCATATGGGTAAAATGGTGTTGTTCATTTTTGTCATGCTAATGACCGCTGCATTAACCCATATGCTTACATTTAACTATTTAAGGCGCCGCCGCTCGCTTGAATCTCGGGTAAGCAAAGGACTGAAAGAACGTAAGTTCTACTGCCTTTATCAACCTTTTGTGAATTTGGAGTCGGGCAAGGTCATTGGGTGCGAAGTCTTAAGCCGATTTGAAGACGAGTTTGGTCCGATTTATCCAGACGAGTTTATACCTCAAGTTAAAGAACAGGACATGACCTGGGAATTCACCGTAGATATGATTACAACGGCCATGAAAGAGCTTAACGAAAATCCAGAGATACCAGAAGGCTTCAAAGTATCTTTCAATTTGTTCCCATTTGATTTTACGCGGGAAGGCTGTTTGGACTTAGATTTTGTTTTGGAAATGAACGTAAAAAACTTCAAATTGGTTTTAGAAATTACCGAAGATGAGCAGATCGCTACTCACAGTGCGGTAAAACACATTAAATCTTTGAAGAGTAAAGGCTTTCTCTTTGCCATAGATGATTTTGGGGTTGGTTACTCGAACTTGAGCCAATTGAAAACACTTAATTGTGACTACCTTAAAATTGATCGCAGTTTCGTTATGGATATGGAAGACAACAGTATTCGTTCATCACTCATTCCTCATATTGTGAGTATTGCAGAAGGGCTTAGTGTGGATCTGATAGCAGAAGGCGTCGAAAATATCGATCAATGCAACGAATTGAGAGGATTGACCATAGGATATGGTCAAGGATGGCTATTCGGTAAGCCACAACCTGTGGATGCATTAGCTAAATGCGTGCAAGAGACTTAATTACGCGTTTTCCCTCTGTTATTTTTCAGTTGGTGTTGGTAGTGTTTAACGCTACCATTCACCGTCTGGAAAATATAGAAGAACACTCGCATGCAGGACGTGCTAATTTGCCGCAATATTTTTAAAACCTATCAAGATGGCAGTAATGCCACCCCCGTTTTACACGATGTTTCTCTTTCAATAAAAGCTGGTGAACATGTCGCCATATTAGGAAGCTCTGGCTCAGGTAAAAGTACGCTTTTACATATACTTGGAGGGCTGGATAAGCCTTCCAGCGGCGAAGTTGAATTTAATGGAAAGTCACTCGGTCAATTATCTGGCAACGCATTAGCAAAGCTACGCAATGACCACATGGGGTTTATCTACCAGTTCCATCACTTGCTAGGTGAATTCACCGCTATTGAAAACGTAGCAATGCCACTGAGAATTAGGGGCGTATCAAGCAATGCTGCCCTTTCGAAAGCCCGTGAGATGTTAGAAGAAGTGGGACTTTCACATAGAATTGATCACTTACCCTCTGCCATGTCTGGGGGAGAAAGACAGCGTGTGGCAATAGCACGGGCCCTTGTTACCGAGCCTTCAGTAGTGCTTGCCGATGAACCTACCGGGAATCTTGATGATTCTACAGGTGAGCAAATCTATAAATTGCTAACCAGCTTAAGTGAAAAAAAGGGCACTGCGTTCGTGGTTGTTACTCATGACATCGCGCTAGCGAGCAAGATGGATCGGGTGCTTAAGATAAAAGACGGCAGACTGGCGAGCGAGTCGTTAACCAAGGAGAGCCAAGATGCTCGCCTTTGAATTGGCTCAACGCTTTAGGAAAGCGCGCTCAGAGCAGCGCTTCATCTCATTCATTTCTATGTCATCTACCATTGGGATTGGTCTTGGTTGCTTTGTACTTATCGTATTACTGAGCGTTATGAACGGGTTCGAAAAAGAACTTACAAGTCGAATTTTGAGTGTAGTACCTCACGGTGAGTTATACAGTAAAAGCGAAAGTGGTATTGAGAACTTGGATGCGCAACTCTATCGCTTGTCTCAGGATAGCCGCATTGCCTCTGTGACGCCCTATACCGGTCTAACCGGTATGCTGCAGTCAAAGGGGGAGTTAAAAGCTATTAGCGTTACCGGAATTTTAGTTGATAGTGTGGCCGAAAAATACGCCGAAAGAGTCGCTAGCGAAGATTGGCAACGCTTTTCAGAGCACAAGAATGGCCTAATAGTAGGGAAGGGCATTATGTCCTCGATGGGTCTTAAAATTGGTGACACTGTACAAGTATTAATTCCTCAAACCACGCAGGATTTAACGTTCAAAGCCCCACGCTCAATTACCCTTTCAGTCTCGGGTGTGTTATCTGTTGGCGGTGAGCTTGATAACCAATTAGGTCTTATGCACCTAAAAACGGCTTCCGAGGCAATTGGCATAGCGTCACAGGCACAAGGTATTCAATTTACCCTCAAGGATCCATTTTCCGCCTACGACACCATGCGAGATATTGGATACAACTACCCGCAGGCAGTGTATATGTCTGATTGGACACGCACACAAGGGCATTTGTACAACGATATTCAGCTAGTAAGGGCAGTGGTATATATTGCTCTGACGCTGGTCATTGCCGTTGCTTGTTTCAACATCGTATCGTTGTTAGTTATGGCTGTAAGAGATAAGCAGGCAGCCATTGCAATATTAAAAACCATGGGTGCAACCGACCGATTAATTCGCAACGCGTTTGTATTACAGGGTGTTATAAATGGGGTCATTGGCATTTCAGTTGGCGTCCTGCTAGCTTTGCTAGTGGCACCTAACCTATCTGGCATTGTACGTTTCATTGAAGTGGCGATAGGGATAGAAATTCTATCAGGCGATATATATTTTATCGATTTCCTACCTTCTGATCTGCATTGGCACGACGTTGTAGTAACTGTGGTTGTTGCTATGTTTTTGAGTGTTGGCGCTACTATTTATCCAGCACAAAAAGCGGCAAAAGTATCGCCATCGTCTGCACTTCATTAATGTGGTGTGTAATTAAAAGCCGAGGGGGCGTTCATTTACCAAATGAGAGGTGAATAAGCGTGCACAGCTTTTAGAAAGCTACCATTTTAACCTTTGCACTTCGCACATTTGGTTTAGGTGAATAAAAAGGCCAGCATTTAATGCTGGCCTTATAGTTTGCTAGTGCCTCTTCAAATTTATGTACAACCCAATCTAAAGAGGCTTTTTGTCAGGGTTACTTATTTCTTTCAAAGTGTTCGAAATCAACATCTTCTTGTTTCAAACCCGCTTTCGGGTCGTTATAAACGCTTTCATCTAATGCGCCTTCGCTTTTAGCTACAATACAAGACACCATACAGTCACCCGTAATATTCACCGCAGTTCGCGTCATGTCTAGCAATCTGTCTACACCGATAATAAGTGCGATACCTTCAACCGGTAAGTTCACTTGCTGCAATACCATAGCTAGCATAATAAGACCTACACCTGGAACGCCTGCGGTCCCAATTGATGCTAAGGTGGCGGTGAGTACTACCATCATGTAGTCACCTAGGCTCAAATCGACAGCGTAAACTTGGGCAATGAATACCGTTGCTACACCCTGCATAATGGCAGTACCGTCCATGTTAATTGTCGCACCTAGCGGTAGGGTAAATGATGATACCGAGTTACCAACGCCAAGCTTATTTTTTGCTGTTTCCATAGTGACGGGTAACGTTGCGCTACTGCTGGATGTACTAAAGGCGAATAGCGCCGCATCGCGCATTTTTTTCATCAGAATAACGGGATTTAATCCCGATAGGGCTTTTAGCAGAACGGAGTAAGTGACAAGGCCGTGAAGAATTAATACGCCAAATACCAAGAAGAAGTATTTTGCCAGGCTCAGTATGGTATCGCCACCAATGGTTGAGAAGAGTTTTGCCATCAACACGTACACGCCATATGGTGCTAAGTTCATGATGATGGTAACCAGGCGCATGATCACTGTATTAATATCTTCGAAGATAGCGGTTAGGCGCTTGCCAGCATCGCCTGTCATCGCCATTGCTATACCAAACAGTACAGCAAATACAATGATTTGAAGCATATTGCCTTGAGCCATTGAGTTAATAGGGTTGCTCGGGAACATATTAACGATGACGTCTGAAAGACTGGGGGCCTCTTTTGCTTGGAAGGCTGTATCGGTCGTTAGATTTAGACCATCACCGGGAGACACCACTAAAGCTATACTCATGGCTAGTGTTATGGCGATTGCGGTTGTGACAACATATAAACCAACCGATTTTGCGCCAAGTCTTCCCAACTTACTTGGGTCTGACAGCGTACTGGTTCCGCAAATAAGGGAAACAAAGACAAGGGGAACCACGAGCATTTTTAAGCTGGCTATAAATATTTGGCCGAGAGTGGAAAATATACCTTCTACAAGAATGTTATACGTTGAGAACTCTAAACCGAATATCGAAAAAGTAAAATCTCCGCTATCATCAAACAATAGTTGGAGAAAGACACCAGTCAAGATACCGGCAGCCATGCCGATAAAAATACGGGCGGTTAAACTATATTTATGTGCAGATGAAGACATTAATGTTCCCTGTGCATTTTTATATTTTTAATCTTTCGTAGTGTGCCAGATTCAGTTGATTTTTAAACATAAAAAACGACGCAATTGTCAATAAAAGAGGTTCAGGAACGAATTATGTCGACATTAGCGAAAACGCTTAGCCTAATTAGCGCATTATTTATGCTAACAGCATGTGGTGGTGGAGGCGATTCATCAGTCACTCGGGATAACACAGACAGTGGAAGCGGAGGCGGCGGCGGTTCTTCATCACCCTCTTATTCAATTGCTTTGACACTCGAAAACGAAAGTGGAGAAAGCGATAATAATCTCTCTGAAAATAATAGCTTGGTTATTGTTGCAACAGTGACAGATCAAGACGGTAATCCGCATTCAGACGCGTTGCTGACCTTTACCTTAAGCAATCAAGATTTAGCTGAATTTGGTAACGACACAGGTACAGCGCGTACTAATTCAGACGGCGTTGCTCGCTTAGGTCTTGAAGCTAGCACGGCATCTGGGGACGGTGAAATAACTGCGGCGCTGGGAACTGGTGAAACCGGAACCACCACGTTTTCAGCCACAGGCAGTACCACAGTTAGAGAAGAACCAGCTTCGTTAGAGCTTTATGCAAACAGTATTCAGCTTGCATCAAGTGGTAGTGATGAAGTTGAGTTGATAGCACTGGTTAAAAATGAACAAAGTGTGCTGATGGAAGGGGTAGAAGTAAGCTTCTCTGCCGCATCAGGCGATGGGGTTGAACTTCAATTAACTCAACCAGAAACCGCCGCAGATGGTACAGCGCGCGCAATATTAACGTCTCAAAACGATGCGTCAAACCGCACCGTCACCATTACAGCAGGTGCAGGCAGCCTTACGCAAACAGTTGAAATTACCATTGCTGGTACAGAAGTCACCATCAACGGTGCATCGTCAGTTATTTTGAACGACAGCGTAGATTATACAATTCGTGTTCAGGACTCTGACGGAACATCAATTCTCAACCAAGACGTAGTGCTAAGTGCGGTTAATGGAACGCTTAGCAGCACGACTGTTAATACGGGCGCAAACGGACAAGCGACAGTGTCTTACACTGCATCAACGTCTGGCGAAGATACTATCACTGCGGCAGCACTTAACGCTGAGACCAGCTTTACGGTGCAAGTTCAGCAAGACGAATTTAACTTTGTCAACTTGCCTACAGAGGAAGTGCCGCTAGGGCAGACTCAAACTATTACGGTCCAGTGGCGTCAAGACAACACGCCTGTGGTAGGTCAGAATGTTACTTTTAGCGCGTCACGTGGCGTTATTGCGGGCAACGCAACTGTAGTGACCGATGCAGAAGGGCAAGCGAGTATTGATATCAGTGCGAATAATGCTGGTATCTCTTCAATTACTGCATCAGCGAGTGACGGAAGTGGGAATGTGTTGGTTTCAGCACTCACTCAGATTGAGTTTATTGCTACCACACCTCACACACTGATTGCCGATGCATCACCTGACATTATTGGCCCTGACGGTCAAACCAGTACCATCAGTGCAGTTGTTCGTGACGTTGATGGAAACCTAGTGAAGAACAGTGTGGTTAACTTCTCTGTATCTGACGTATCGACCGGATTTGTATCACCTTCTCAGGCAACCACCGACAGCAAGGGGATAGCGACCACCGTCTTTACTTCAGGATCGGTATCGACTCAAGACGCGGTAGTGGTTACTGCGTTTGTTGCTGACGACCCAGCCATTGACGACGAGGTTGTGTTAACAGTGGGCGCACGTGCTTTTGATATCTCGCTAGGAACGGGTAATGAGCTTGAAGAAGCCACATCGACTTCTTACCTGAAGCGCTTTGGTGTGTTTGTATCAGATTCTGCAGGTCAGCCAGTCAGTGGCGTCAACCTGACTGCGTCAGTTGCGCCGGTAAAATACGTAAATGGCGGTGAGTATAGAACCGGCTTTTGGGTATTCGACGATGATGCTTCTCAATGGGTTGCAATAGTAAATCAAAACTGTGAAACCGAAGACGTTAACGACAACGGTATTTTGGATACAACGCCAAGAGATGAAGATACCAATGAAGACGGTATGTTAACTCCTGGATTAATTGGAACCATCGCGTTTGCCAACGGTGCAGCGGTGACAGATGAGAATGGCTACGCGGAATTGGAATACCGTTATCCTCGAAGTTATGCAATCTGGTATGACGCCGTCATTTCAGTGTTCGGTCAGTCTACAGGCAGTGAAGCAAGTGCGAAGATGCGTTACACCCTAAGTATTTCTGCTGACGATGTGACGGATGAAGGGGCGTCACCGCCGGCAAATCCATTCGGCGTAACTGACCAGTGTACGCTGGTCACACCATAAAGAGTTTATACTTAACAAGTAACAAAAAGCCGGCTTATAGCCGGCTTTCTTTTTCGCTTAATTTTAATCAGACTTAACTTACGCCTGTTGGAATGGGTAAACCGAACCAATTTTAAGGATTTGTGTAAGCTCATCAAGCGCAGTACGAGATTCAATGAGAAGCTGCGGATCGCGCAAGTCATCTTCACCTAATTCATCGCGATAGTGCTTGTCGACCCAAGCGTTTAGGCGAGCGAACTGTGTATCGTTGATTAACGTATTTTGATTAACTGCGGCAAGTTCTTGGTCATTCATCGCAACGCGCAAACGCAAACATGCCGGACCACCGCCATTACGCATGCTTTGTTTAACATCAAAATAATTAACCGACTTAATGGGCGTACCCAGAGTTACCAGCTTGTCTAAATAGCGCTTAACGGCTTCATTTTCCTCACACTCAGTTGGCGCGATGATGGTCATATCACCACCTGGAAGCGTTATAATTTGCGTGTTGAACAAGTAGGTTTTTACTGCGTCTTGTACAGAGACTTCAGCAGTCGGCACTTCAATAAAATGCAGCGGTTCGCTACCAAATTTAGCTTGAAGCTCTTTAAATCCAGCGTCTTTTTGATAAAACGCTTGCTCGTGGAAAAACAACACATTTTGGTTACCAACAGCGATCACATCGTTGTGGAATACGCCCTGGTCGATAACGTCTGGGTTTTGCTGCATGTAAACTACGCCATCGTCGTCTAGACCGTGTAAGCGAGCTACTGCTTGGCATGCTTCTAGCGTTTGGCGAGCAGGATATTTTTTCGGTGCTGGTTTGCTGGTATCAAATGCATGACGACCATAAACAAACAACTCTACGCCTGCCTGACCATAGTTGCGGCAAAGTCGCGTGTGGTTGGCTGCACCTTCGTCACCAAAATGCTCGTTATCTGGCAGGTGCTGGTGATGAGCAAAGTGCTTTTCATTGGCAAATGTACCGCGCAGGATATTGCCTGTAACCTGAGGCTCTAGTGAACGATGGAACTTATTAGTTAAGTTTGCAGGGGTAAAGTGAACGCGACCATCGGCAGTATCGGCACTAGGAGACACAGTGGCGGCATTTGCAGTCCACATGCTACTGGCAGAACAACAAGCAAGGAAAATCTCGCGAGATTGCTTTGCAGCGCTTTCTAGCACGCGAGCATCAGAGCCTGTGAAGCCTAAACGGCGCAGTGCGGCGATGTCAGGACGCTCTTGTGGGGCCAACACACCTTGAACCATTCCCATATCGGCTAACGCTTTCGCCTTTGCAAGACCTTGTTTAGCCGCTTGCTTTGGGCTGCTCTTCGCATTTGCATTGTTCAGGGAAGCGACATTGCCAAACGACAAACCGGCATAGTTATGGGTAGGTCCTACAAGACCATCAAAGTTAACTTCAAACTGCTTCATACTTTCCCTCATTCTTGGAGTTTTGGCGCTTGACCCTATATGTTACTTTTCCATACGCACTGCGATTAATTTAATAGCAGCGGCAACGCTTTCGTTCTTTTACAGGGACAAACGATGCACTTCTTCACACCTGAACATGTTGTCAGGCTAGGTTGGAATGGCTGGCATTATACGGCTTTTAAGGCCAATGCCAATCGCGCTGTTCATTTATTGTGCAGTTTTTGCGCGTGTTTAAAGCAAAGGAAAGAATAAGTATGAAGAAGATCTTGTTTTCCATTCACTTTGTAGATATATGTTAAAAAAGAGCGAGTACCCTATATAAAGCGCAAGGTTGCTCCAATTTTCAGAATTTGACGTAAATAGTCATTAAAAATCAATAGGTTTAGTTCAATTATATGGCAAAATCACTGGTCATAGTCGAGTCACCAGCCAAAGCGAAAACGATAAATAAATATCTCGGTAAAAATTTTATCGTAAAAAGTTCGGTTGGCCACGTGCGAGATCTTCCGACGAAGGCTTTAGGCAAAGTAGAGCCTAAAAAACCGGCTAAAGAACTCAAAACTTTAAGCGAAGAAGAGCGTCAAGAATATCTTCGCCGTCACGAATATTTGAAGCTTGTAGACAGAATGGGTGTGGATCCAGAGAAAGATTGGAAAGCCCACTATCAAGTGCTACAGGGTAAAGAGAAAGTCGTTAACGAACTTAAAAAGCTTGCTAAAGATGCTGACACTATCTATCTCGCGACCGATTTGGACCGCGAAGGGGAAGCGATTGCATGGCATTTACAAGAGCTGCTAGGTAAAAAAGACAAAACTTACCAGCGAGTGGTGTTTAACGAAATTACTAAAAACGCGATTCAAGATGCGTTCTCAGATCCGGGTGAGTTAAATATCTCCCGTGTTAATGCGCAGCAGGCTCGCCGATTCCTAGACCGTGTCGTAGGCTTCATGGTATCGCCACTTCTGTGGAAAAAAATTGCGCGAGGCCTGTCAGCTGGGCGTGTTCAATCGGTTGCGGTTAGGCTTGTTGTAGAGCGTGAGCGAGAAATTAAAGCGTTTGTACCTGAAGAGTTTTGGGACGTACACGCAGATTTAACTAGCCAGCAAAAAGCGGCACTACGCATGCTGGTAGCAAAGCACCAGGGCAATGCGTTCAAGCCTAAAAACAAGGCCGAAACTGATAAAGCGCTTGGTGACTTAGAAGGGGCTAACTACACGGTAGAAAGCCGCGAGTCAAAGCCTACGCAAAGTCGTCCTTCTGCACCATTTATTACCTCAACGCTACAACAAGCGGCAAGTACTCGATTGGGCTTTGGTGTTAAGAAAACCATGATGATGGCACAGCGCCTTTATGAGGCGGGCTACATCACCTATATGCGTACGGATTCAACCAATTTAAGCCAAGAGGCGTTGGACAGTGCTCGTGCATACATTTCAGATAATTTTGGTGACAAGTACCTGCCTGATTCGCCAAATCGCTACGGCAGTAAAGAAGGTGCGCAAGAGGCGCACGAAGCGATCCGTCCTTCAAACGTGAGCATAAGTGCTGCAAGTTTAGGCGATATGGAACGCGATGCACAGCGTCTTTATGAGCTTATTTGGCGCCAGTTTGTGGCCTGTCAAATGACTCCAGCTAAGTACGATGCAACCACTATCAAAGTGGCGGCGGGTGATTACGAGCTGACGGCGAAGGGCCGCGTACTTAAGTTCGATGGCTGGACTCGCGTTCAACCTCAGCTTCGTAAAAAAGGCGAAGAAGAGCTCATGTTGCCTGATGTACAAAAAGGCGATGTGCTTGACTTAAAAGCGCTTGATCCTAAACAGCACTTCACCAAGCCTGTAGCGCGATTTAATGAAGCTTCGTTGGTAAAAGAGCTTGAAAAACGCGGTATTGGTCGTCCATCGACCTACGCCAGTATTATTTCGACGATTCAAGATCGCGGCTATGTGCGCTTAGAGAATAAGCGTTTTTATGCCGAGAAAATGGGCGAAATAGTAAACGATCGTCTGATGGAAAACTTTGACGATTTAATGAGCTATGACTTTACTGCCAACATGGAGCAGCATCTTGATGATATTGCTGAAGGCAAGAAAGATTGGAAGGACGTGCTCAACGACTTTTACAGCGGCTTCTACGGAAAACTGTTAAACGCTGAGAAAGACCCTGAAGAGGGCGGTATGCGCTTGAATCAGGCAGTGCCTGCAGGTGTTGAGTGCGATAAATGCGGCCGTGAAATGAACGTGAGAACCGCGTCAACTGGCGTATTCTTGGGCTGTTCAGGCTACAATTTACCGCCGAAAGAGCGCTGCACAAACACCATGAATTTAACGCCTGGTGACGAAGTCGTGAAAGTGGACGATGAAGAAGAGCTCGAAACAGAAGCGCTTCGTTCTAAAAAGCGTTGTCCTAAGTGCGGCACGGCGATGGACAGTTACTTGGTTGACGAAACCCGTAAACTTCATGTGTGTGGTAACACGCCAACATGTGATGGCACCTTAGTTGAAACAGGCACATTCAAGATAAAAGGCTATGACGGCCCCATTATTGAGTGTGATAAATGTGGCAGCGATATGGAGCTTAAAAACGGTCGATTTGGTAAATACTTCGGCTGCACCAACGAAGAGTGTAAGAATACTCGTAAGCTACTTAGAAACGGTGAAGCTGCGCCGCCAAAAGAAGATCCGGTAGATTTACCTGAGCTTCCGTGTGAAAAGTCTGACGCGCACTTTATGCTACGTGATGGCGCTTCGGGAATTTTCTTAGCGGCGCATAACTTTCCAAAGTCGCGTGAAACTCGTGCGCCGAAAGTGGAAGAACTTGCTCGCTTTAGAGATAGAATTTCGCCGAAATTCTACTATCTTGCTGATGCGCCACAAACGGACCCTGATGGTAACCCTGCAATAGTTCGATACAGCAGAAAGACCAAACAGCAATACGTGATGTCTGAGAATGACAATGGTAAAGCAACGGGATGGTCTGCGTGGTACGACAATGGCAAATGGCAGGAGCAAGCCGCTAAAAAGCCAGCGACTAAAGCCAAGAAGAAGTAACGCCTTTACATCGGAAAAGGTAAAAATAGACCTTTAATTGAAATTCACAAGCCCGACATTGCTCGGGCTTGTTACGTAGTTAAAAGACGGTAAGCGTCTGCAAAGCGTATCAATAGAAAAAGAGTAACAGAGAGTAATTATGGCCTCCTTACAAGACCAACTACTGAAAGCCGGTTTGGCCGATAAAGCATCTGCAAAGCAAGCGCGTGCAGATAAACGCAAAAAACAAAAGCAAAAGAATAAGCAAAAACAACCTGTCGTTGATGAAGCGACTATTGCTGCTCAACAAGCAGCTGAAGAGAAAAAAGCGCGCTCACGCGAGCTAAACCAGCTTCAACAGCAGGAGCGAGAGAAGCGCTCAATTATTGCGCAGGTAAGGCAGCTTATTACGGTAAACAAACAACCGCGCAATGGCGAAACTTTACTTAACTTTACACACGACAACGTAGTAAAGCGTCTGTATGTAAGTGAAGAGATGCATAAGCAAGTGACAAAAGGTCGTTTGGCTGTTGTATTGTTAGATGACGCTTATGAACTAGTACCAGCCCCCGTTGCTGACAAAATTGCGCAGCGCGACGAGGCTTCAGTTATTTACCGTGCTGATTTAGATAAGAGCGGAGCCGACGGTAAAGATGAAGAAGAAGATGATTGGTACGCCGATTATGAAATTCCAGATGATTTAACCTGGTAGGCCCTCAAATTCATTCTCGCAGCCGCGCTCTGTATCACAGAGCGTGGTAAGCGGGAAAGTCGACGTAAAAAAGTTTCAATAATTCTCCCACTCCCAATACGTCATTGTGCCAATGGCGAACGACTTACCGTTAAGCATTCTCTGTTAAAAAATTCAACACGTTGATCTTTAGTAATTTTTACTTTTGCCGTTAACAAGCAATCTTTCTCATAACTACTTACGGTTTTCTCTACTATAGTTTTTTTAGTCCTTACCCTGTTGAGCTTTGAAATACAGCAAAGATAAACAGGCCTACGTTACTCATTTTATTTGCATCGAACGTTTTTTCTTAGTTTTGGAGGGGTGCCATGGGTGTCTCAATTAAGTGGTTCTTCAGTGTTGTGGTGTCGTTGTGTGTGTCTTTTTCAGCAAATGCAGGACTATTCAAAATTTCTATTAACGATCTTGGTGGTTTAACACCTTCACAATCCAGCGTTTTTGATGATGCAATCGCTTATTGGGAGTCTTACCTAATAGGCGTTCAAAGCGAGTTTAATCACAATATTGTTATAGATGCGAGTGGCGTTGCACTTGATGGTGTGGGTGGCGTATTGGGTAGTGCTGGCCCAACGGGTATCACTCAGCTACCAGACAGCACTTTTGTTTATGCAAATAAAGGCCGAATGCGTTTTGATACGGCAGACCTTGATAGCTTAGAAAGTCGCGGTACGCTTTTTGATGTCATCGTACACGAGATGGCCCATGTTATTGGATTTGGAACATTGTGGACGACCGACTTTTTTATTGCGGGCAGCCAATCTAACTACGTCAGCGGTTCAGGGCATTACACCGGAGAGTACGCTTTGGAAATTTATCGCCGCGAGTTTGTTGAAAACGCCACATTTATTCCTGTAGAACTGGGGGGAGGAGCCGGCACTGCCAACAGTCACTGGGACGAACCTTGGCCTGGTGGTTCATCAGACCTGATGACAGGGTATTTGGGGCCATATCCAATTTCGTTAAGTGATACCACTGTAGCGTCGTTTGCTGATATTGGCTATTTGACTACGGTTACTCATGCAGTAAGTGAAGCCGCAACGGTATGGCTATTTCTATTTTCAATGGGACTTGTTGTAAGAAGGCATCATCAAAGGTCAACAGGCGCTAGTACACGTCGTCTACAAATTTTTCAGGCGATGTCGGTCTAGCAGCGTTGCAGCGCTTGCGCAGAACAAATGCTAAATCTATGCTGGGCGAATAATCTTGAGTGATAGCTTCTATCAATCAGTATGTGCACATATCTTTGGGATTTTTGGCTTATTCTAAAAACATGCGTTTAATGTACTTACAAGTCAAGCATTCCATTGGTAGAATCATGATAGAAGCTATCAATCATGATTAAGGTATTGGTCTTTGGATATTCGTCAGCTCCGTTTTCTGGTCGCGTTAGATGAGACGCAGCACTTCGGTAAAGCGGCTAAGTCGTGCAATGTTACACAACCCACGCTTTCTTCACGCCTTCATAATTTAGAAGATGAGCTTGGTATTCAGTTGGTGGCTCGCAACCACAGATTCCAAGGCTTTACGCCGGAAGGTGAAAGAATTTTGGCATGGGCAAGGAATATCTTAGCGGCGTGTGACGGATTACAAGCGGAAGCTGCATCGTGCAAAGGCGCCTTAGTTGGCCGACTTCGGATTGGTGCCGTTCCTCTAGCGAGTGTCGATCCTATCGACATTATTGACACCCTCTCAAAACAGCACAGTGCACTACAGTTTTCCTTACAAACACATAGCAGTGAGTATATCGTTAACGCGCTACACCGTAACGAGCTTGACCTGGGTCTTTGTTACCTTGAAGGCATGAGCGCGCAACACTTCCATATTTTGCCGTTTAAAGCTACACCAATGGTGTTGCTGTATCACCCTAATCATTACTGCTTTGAGCAAGATACCCTAAGCTGGCAGTCTCTTTCATCACTGCCACTTGGGTTATTAACACCTTCAATGCACTTTAGGCAGTCAATCACGTTAAACATGGCTAATGTGGGCGTGAACAATGAGCCTGTTATTGAATCAGACTCGGTTCATTGTTTACTGCAAGCAGTGAAAAAGGGGATGTGTTGTACGATCCTTCCAACCAACGTCGCAAAGGCCAATGATGATTTAGGGCTCGCCTATGTTACTGTTGACGATGGTAAAACCATTTCGCCTTTAGGGCTCATCATGCGAAAAGGCGAACCCAGCTCTCCCATTGCAAAGCAATGCTTTGAGTTTTTAAAAGGATATGAGGAGATTTTCAATAAAGGAGGCATATGCAGTGAGTAAAGTGAATACGACACTCATCGGTTTAGTGCTTGCGGGTGGTCAATCGCGTAGAATGGGGCAAGATAAAGCACTTATGCGTTATCAGGGCCGTACTCTCATCGATAATGCTTCGTTACTTTTACAGTCTGCGAGTTGCGATAAAGTGTTAATTAGCCGCAACGCGCCAGGCTTTTTGAATGACAAAATTGAAGATGCAGGTCCGCTTAGCGGAGTACATGCTGTTTTAGACGCACTATCTCAATCTGATAATCACAATGGCAATCCTTGTGAACTACTTGTTCTTCCCGTTGACATGCCGCAGATGACGCCCGAGCTTTTGAGAATATTAGTTTCGCGAGGGCGAGAGGCTGAAAAGGCATGTTATGTGGAAAAACGCTTTTTGCCTTTCTATTTACCCGTTACTCAGGACACCAAAGCCCTCTTAGCCAACTATCTAGTTGAGCAAAGTAAAAGACGAGTGGTAGGATTTTTAGAAATTCTCAATGCAGTTTCTCTTAAAGAAGCCGGCCTCAAAAAAACAGCGCGTAAAGATGAAAGCGATAGCAAAAAGCGTCTCGCAAATATGTCTAATGACGATGACGTAGAGTGGCTGAATGTGAATACTCCAGGTGATTGGCCACATGAAAAGTAATACTGAACAACACGCTTTGGTTTTAGATGCTGCACCCTATACTCAAAAGTTTGCCCTTGCCGAAGAAGTCGCTTTAAGCATTAGTTATAACGGTATTAATTATGCCGTAATGCTGATAACGCCAAACGACATTGAAGATTTCATTGTGGGCTTCAGTTTAAGTAACGACATTATTGAACATCCCCGCCAGCTTTACGGTATTGAATTAACGCATCACAAAGAACACATCAATGCGGAAGTTGAAATTGCCAATCAGGCGTTCTGGAAGTTAAAGGAAAATAAACGGCAATTGGCGGGGGCGTCGGGCTGTGGGCTCTGCGGTGTTGAGGCATTAGACAACGCTTTGCCTCAATTAACGTCTGTGGATGTATCGCCTTTGCCTGATGTGAGCTGGTTTAAAGGATTGCGAAGCCTTATATCTAATGCGCAAGCATTAGCTCAGCAGAGCGGTGCGGTGCATGGAGCGCTCTACATTGATGCTAAGCGCAATGTGCTGGCATGCCGAGAAGATATAGGAAGGCATAATGCTTTTGATAAATTAATTGGTGCTATCACCACCAAAAAACTCTTTCAACCTGAAGGTATTGTTGTGCTCACAAGCCGCTGCAGTTTAGAGTTGGTTCAAAAAGCGATAAGAGCTAAATTACCTTTGGTAGTGACGCTATCTGCTCCTACAGCCTTATCAGTAAAGTGGGCAAGCCGTTATGGTCTCACCCTGATCCATGTACCTAAGTATGACCCTCCGAGAGCTTACGCACCGCAAGAAAAGTAGTGCGCATCGAGCCAGTTAGAAACAAAGGGTCTGTACTGATAAGTGCCTGATAAGCAAAGAAAAGCTTACACCGCAGAGACTGCTATTCGGCCATCTGATTCAGATTTCGAAAGTTTGATCGCGATAAATTTCGATGTTGGTGTGAACGTGCCATCACCGTAACTTTCTAGTGGTACTAACGGATTGGTTTCGGGGTAATATGCTGCTGCTTGACCTTGCGGGATGTCGTAAGCCACCAACATAAACTGTTTAACTTGGCGTGTTTTGCCGTCGTTCCACATTGACGTAATGTCGACTTTATCGCCATCGTTAAAACCCAGCTTCTTAATGTCACGTTCATTGACAAACAGAACGTCCCGCGCGCCAAACACGTTTCTGTAGCGGTCATCCATACTATAAATAGTTGTGTTGTACTGATCATGAGAGCGCAGTGTTTGTAAAATGAGGTCCGGCTCTTCACCTTTCGCAACGAGGTCAGCATTTAACAGTGAATCAGGCAGGGCGTTAGCAGCAAACTCGGCTTTGCCCGATGGTGTTAACCAGCGTCTCTCACCTGCTGCATTACCTAAATGAAAACCACCTGGTTGAGCGAGTTTGGTGTTAAAGTCTTTAAAACCGTCTATGGTGTCGGCAATGAGCTCACGAATATTGTCGTAATCGCTTATTAAGAAGTCCCAGTCTACCGGCGTGTTGCCTAACGTCGCCTTCGCGATACCAGCAATAATAGCGGGTTCAGAGCGAAGTTCGGGCGAGCTTGGCGGAAGTTGGCCATAAGAAATATGGACCATAGAAAACGTATCTTCCACAGTCACGCCTTGTTGCCCGCTAGCCTGCATGTCAATTTCAGTACGTCCCAAGCAGGGTAATATAAGCGCGTCTTTACCTGTGGTTAGGTGAGAACGATTTAACTTGGTGGCGATATGAACGGTTAAGTCGCATTGTGACAGCGCAGCGTGAGTACGCGGCGTATCTGGCGTCGCCTGGGCGAAATTACCGCCTAGGCCGATGAAAACTTTGGATTCACCACTTTCCATAGCCTGGATAGCTTGAATCGTATTGTGACCTCTTTCTCGTGGAACGGCGAAGTTAAACTTGTTCTCTAGTGCGTCAAGCAATGCTTTGGGGGGGACTTCGTTAATACCCACAGTTCTATCCCCCTGCACATTGCTGTGGCCACGAACGGGAGAAAGCCCTGCACCAGGCTTGCCCACGTTTCCTCGTAGTAGTTGTACGTTCACTATTTCCTGAACCGTAGCTACTGAGTGCTTGTGTTGGGTGATCCCCATTGCCCAGCACATGATCACCCGTTCTCCACGTTTGTACATGGTTGCCGCGTGACGTATTTCGTCTTTTGATAAACCGCTCTGCGCTTCAATATGCTCCCAGCTCGTCGCTTCAACGGCACTCAAATAATCGTCCATTCCATTGGTATGTGCGTTAATAAAGTCGTGGTCGAATACGGGAGGAGCATTGTTCGCTTTGGCTTCTTGCTCCCAAGTTAACAGCCATTTAGCGATGCCGCGCATAACCGCCATGTCACCACCAAGAGCAGGCCTGAAATAGGCGGTATTGGTTGGCTCAGAGCCATTGGTAAGCATTTCAACGGGATGCTGCGGGTTTTGAAATCGTTCAAGGCCACGCTCTTTTAACGGGTTGAAGCATACCACTTGCGCCCCTCTTCGTACTGCTTCACGAAGAGGTTCTAGCATGCGAGGGTGGTTAGTTCCCGGATTTTGGCCGATAACAAAAATGGTGTCTGCTTTTGCAAAATCATTGAACGTAACTGTGCCTTTGCCCACGCCTATCGTAGGTTTCATACCTTGCCCCGACGCTTCGTGGCACATATTTGAACAATCGGGAAAATTATTTGTGCCAAATGCGCGCACGAATAACTGATATAAATAGGCGGCTTCATTACTCGCCCGCCCGGAGGTATAAAACTCCGCCTGATGAGGGGAATGTAAACCCTTCAAGTGTTTGGCAATAAGTGCGAAGGCATCGTCCCATGATACTGGTTCGTAATGGTCTGCTTGAGCATTGTAGCGCATAGGGTGGGTGAGTCTCCCTTGTGACTCAAGCCAGTAGTCGGTGTGCTTTTTCAGTGAGCCGACCGAATACTTACGGAAAAATGTTGGGTCTACATAGCGACCGGTAGACTCCCAGTTCACTGCTTTAGCACCATTTTCACAAAACTTCACTAAACCACTTTCTGGTGATTCACCCCACGCACAGCCTGGGCAGTCAAAGCCTTTGTCTTGGTTCGTCTTGAGCATGGCTCGTAGATTCTTAAGTGGCTTTTCGCTTTGGATCCAGCTCTGGGTTACACTCTTTAGTGCTCCCCATCCGCCAGCGGGTTTGTTGTACGTTTTGATGTTACGCTTATCACTCATGTTCTGCCCCTGTGTCTACGCGGGCATTTGCCCTTGTCTACAAAACCTAACCAAGACTTTTTGTCTAAACAGCGTAACCATTCTGGTTACGGTATTCCAATTGATTACGCTAACTAGATGATAGGGTTCATCAATTAACCGCTTATTTCCAGTCGCCTGTCTTTAGTGCATAGGGGGACATGTCTGTAATCTCATGGGAGTAGGGATACACACCCGAAATATGTGTTACCGAGAGTACCGAAAGAGACACAAAGCGCTCTGCACCTTCAAATGCGGTTATATTCGATTCGAGGGATTCGATACTCGCCTTTGCTTTAATAAACAGAAGGTCACCTGTTTCATTATCCCAAAAACACAGACCGACGCGTGGGTCTAGTAGGATGTTGCCCAAGGTATTAAAGAATTTATTACCGCTAAAATCGGGAAAGATTAACGAATTCCCTTCCACTTTAACAAAGCCTGCTTTGCCCCCCCTGTGAGAAACGTCTAGCCCTTCATTCGCTGCATGGCCTAAAGATTTATGTCGTGAGGCAATAAAAAACGTTTCAGCCCTTGATATTAGCGAGCGTGCGTTTGGGGTGAGCACATTCGATGTTGAAGTAAAAAATGTAGAATCACCGGCACCTACTGTGTTTTTCATTGGGGCAGTCTGAACGGCACGTTGTTTTTTGACTGTGGTTCGTTTGTGAATGTATTGGGGGCAGTTACCGAAACTTTGATCTACCAATACCGTAAGGTTTTCATTAGTTGCGTGACTTATCGTACCGTTCAACCGATTTCTTCGCCTTGTAGCGTATTCAATACCGACGATTCCAATTTTGCTGCCTGAAGTCACGTCGAGATTTAACGAGTGTTGCATCATATTCCAAACTTCTACTGGTAGGCTAAAGCGTAATTGGGTAGCAGAGGGACTTTCTATGAAATCTCCTTCTCCCCAAACAGGCGTGGCTACAGGGTGGCCTTTTTCGTCTACCAAGGCGAAAACAGTGAACGGACTGGATGTAAAGAACTGCCTGTGTTGTTCCGGCATAAAGCTACGGATAAAACCATTCGTCCGCTCACCGATTTCCCTGTCAATTTCCAGCTTTTTTTGCAGTGCAATTTCGCCTTGATGAAACGCTGGGTTCAAGGATGATAGCTTAAGTAGAGACATAACGACCTCAATTAACTATGCGGACTGGTATTGCGCGCTGGTGCGATGTCAGACGCTGGCATTGGGACAAAATTATCCAGGCTCTCAACCTCATTTATCCAGGCATTGATAAGAGGAAACTTGGACAACGATATTCCTCCTTCAGGGGCATGAGCTATATACGAATACATGGCGATGTCTGCTGCGGTAACGTGTTCGCCAACCAAAAAAGCACTTACCGTGTTTTCTAGATGAGCCTCCATGTTTGCAAGTAACGTCTCGCTGGTGGCTAGTACTGTGGGCACATGAATCGTTGCTCCAAATACGTATTCTAATCGCGCGGCGGCCGGCCCTTTAGCAAGTTCACCCGCTGAGACTGATAGCCAGCGTTGAATTAGCGCTTTTTCTTTGGCGTCCCTTCCTAGCCAATAGTCACTGTCTGCGTATGCGTGGATCAAATAAACCAGAATGGCATTGGAGTCAGCCAACGTGATATCACCGTCTGTTATCACGGGGACTTGTTTAAACACGTTAAGTGAACTGAAGCGATCACTCTTGTGCTCGCCTTTGGCCATGTCAGGCTCAACGGTTGTGAAAGGGATGGCATTCAGTGCCATAAACAATGAAACCTTGTGGCAGTGGCCAGATTTAGGGTTTTGAATCAAAACAATAGGGCTTTTTGGCAATGTATTGCTTGTTGGATTTGTCATAAATTCATCCTCTCAATAGAAATGGTTAGTTGGGTGTTATTATCAACATTGTTTACAGCTCAAGCTCGGACAGCGTGGGAAAATCGTCAGGGCGTCGTTCGCCATCCCAGGTGAACTTTCGGTCACTTTCTGAAATAGGATGTTCGTTGATACTGGCAATACGTTTTTCCATTAGGCCATCAAGGTTGAACTGCCAATTTTCATTACCGTAAGCTCTATACCATTGACCAGAATCGTCCTTGTACTCGTATGCAAAGCGCACTGCTATGCGGTTTGCGTTGAATGCCCATAGCTCTTTTACTAATTTATAGTTGAGCTCTTTGTTCCACTTTCTCGTCAAAAAACTCACTATTTGAGCACGTCCTTCAATAAATTCTGCTCGGTTGCGCCAACGGCAGTCAAAGGTATAAGCACCTGCAACTTTTACCGCATCTTTGGTGTTCCATGCGTCTTCAGCAAGTCGCACTTTTTGCGCTGCGGTTTCAGGTGAAAAGGGGGGAAGCGGTGGTCTCATATTTAACTCCTGTAGGCATTGGGCTGTAGTGTAAAAACGTTAACCTGAACGAAAATGTGCAAAAGCTGAGAGCGATACTAGAACTTTCCTTTTATTTAATAATTAGCTATTTTTGAAATTTATAATTTCATTGAGTGAAATAATATGGACAAGCTTTTGTGCATGAGAGTGTTTGCAGAGGCTGCTAAGTCGGGAAGCTTTGTAGGAGCTGCAGACGCGATGTCGATGTCAGCGCCTGCGGTTACTCGGTGTATTGCACATTTAGAGGCACAGTTAAATACTCGACTTTTTCATCGGACAACGCGGCAAGTGAAATTGAGTGAGGTTGGTGAACATTACCTTATTCATGTTTCACGTATACTGGCAGATATTGAGCAAAGTGAAGCTGCTGTGTCTGGCATTGATTTAGTGCCCAGAGGTGAGCTTAATATCACGGCACCCATTTTGTTCGGCGAACGTTATGTAACGCCAATAATATCCCAATTCCTTAAGGACTATCCCGACATTAGGGTTAACGGGCATTTTCACGACGATGTGGTGAATCTAATTGATAGCAATATGGATGTAGCAATACGTATAGGTAACCCGAAAGACTCCTCGCTTTACGGTGTTACGGTAGGATACGTACGGCGTGTAACCTGTGCGGCGCCTAGCTACTTGGCGAGTAGCCCGGCCATAAAAAAGCCAGAAGATTTAAAACGGCATAGTGTGCTTTATCCGACGCGCTTTAACGAGCCAGCGGTATGGACGTATCACAAAAACGGCAGACCTATTGCCATTAAGCTCACACCTCGTTTTCAATCCAACCAAAACAGAGCGGCTATTAACGCCGCCATTGCAGGCGTTGGGGTTGTTCGGTTGATGTCCTACCAGGTTGCTGAAGCACTTAGAAGTGGTGATTTGGTAAGTTTATTAGAAGATGTGGAAGACAAAAAGTTGCCTATACAGGTGGTAAGTGTTGAAGGGCGTAAGAACCTTACTAAGGTTAAAATGTTCATTGACTATGTAAAGGCAGGCTTGGCAAACAACGAGTATCTTAACCCTAGGGCCTGAATAATCCAGAGTATCTTGACCTACGCGTAGGGTGTTCAGGCTGTAGCATAAGTTGTGAGTAAAATGGGTTGCGTTACACTAAACCAATCGTTATCGTCGCAGAGATTTCAAAGTTAGCATTTTAAAATTGACATCTATAACTTTAACAGGATCTGTTAAAGGCGCTACTCAAACGTTAATAATAAAAAATCATCGAGGCAACATGGTTTCCTGGCAATCACTTACATTTAATGAACTGACTAATCATCAACTCTTCGACTTGCTCAAGCTGCGTGTCGATGTTTTTGTCGTTGAGCAAAACTGTGCCTATCCGGAGCTTGACGAAAAAGACCGCCATCCAAAAACTCATCATTTAATGGGGTTTCAAGATAACAAATTGGTAGCGTGTGCACGATTACTTGGCGAAGGGGTTAGTTATCCATCGGTGAGTATCGGTCGAGTAGCTACCAGCGAAGCTTTCAGAGGTAAAGGGGCGGGCAGAGCACTTATGCGTGAAGCCATTGATCATTGTGAGGCGTTATGGCCAGGCTGTGATATTGAAATTGGCGCGCAAGAGTATTTAAAACGGTTTTATGAAGGTTTTGGGTTTGAAGCCACCTCGACTATGTACTTGGAAGACGATATTCCTCACATCGATATGAAAAGAGCAGGCACGGCAACAGCGTAGCTCAGTGCCTAGCTCGAAATATTGGTTGGCATGACCTTTTATGGCCCAGGCGTTTAACCTAATAATTATGTTTACCCGTGCCAACCGATAGGCTGTGCTTTTATGTGCACTTAGATACCATCAACCCTAACGCTTATTCGGCATCGGGTAATTGGGAGACTAATTCATCTAGTCCGCTTACCACCGTGTCAGGCGCTATTGCTAACGGGTAAAGTACCTTGCCGGGGCGTGCAATGAACGCGGCTTGCCAGCCTGCCTGTTTTGCACCAGCAATATCCCAACCGTGTGCCGCCACTAACATAGCGTCTTCTGCTGCTATACCCATTTTTTCAATAGCCCACTCATACGTGCGAGTATCGGGCTTATATAAGTTAATGTCTTCAACACTTAGTCGCTCGTCGAAATAGGACAAAAGATCGGCATTCTTAAATTGAGTATACACGCCTTGATTAGACGAGTTGGTAAGGCTTACTAGTTTATAACCCTTGTTTTTAAGTGCCTGTAAGCCATCGCGCACGTCAGGATGGGGTGGTAGGCTTCGCAATGGCGTGACAATTGCCGTTTTCGCTTGCGCTTTGGTCAATTCAATACCTTCAATTTCAGCCACCATCAGCAAGGAGGCAACGCCAATTTCTCCAAAGGTATGAAAGCGGCCAGTCGTTGAATCAACCAGTGAATGATGCAGCATAGTAGAGAACCACAGTGACAACAAATCATCTCGACCGCCCAAGGCTTCGCCTACCGAGCTGCGCATGGCGGTGAGGTCAAGTAAGGTCTCATTAACATCGAAAAAGATAACCTTTGGTGCTCGCAATTCCCGTGCAGACATTGCTGTATTCTTATCAGGCTGCGCGGCACCTCTGGTGTCTGTCTGAGCGAAGACTGGTGATGACAATAGACTAATGCCTACAGCGGTTGCGCAACATAGCCTTGAGAGTAATGAAGAAGGTGAGCGAGCCATAATTATCCTTTATAAAATTTGAACGAGTGTTCAAATTAGGCGGGATAACACATGAATGCAATAGCTAATGAGACGAAACGACTATTTTCTGGTGGTCAACCGATAGCCGTTGCCTCTCAGAGTTTCAATAAATATGGCATCACTGCTGTGAAGCTTTTGTCGCAGCCTACTGATATACACATCAACAACATTAGTTAGCGGATCGCTGTGACTTCGCCATACTCGACTTAATATGCGTTCTCGAGACAGCACTTTTTCAGCATTTTCTGCGAAGTAGTAGAGCATGTCGTATTCTAGTTTGGTGAGTGAAATCTCTTCCCCAGACAATGTCGCAATACGTGACTCGTCATCGATGTTTAACGGTCCGATGGTGAGGCCTAATTGGGTAACCGGTGTATTCGTCACTCTTCGGCTTAAGGCCGTTATGCGCGCAAGTAGTTCGTCAAAGTCAAATGGCTTGCACAAATAGTCATCCGCGCCTTGTTTTAAACCATTCACGCGCTCGCGTACTTCGTCCACCGCGGTTAGTAACAAAACCATAGGGGCATGGGGAAGCGACTTGATTGCGGGCAGCAGCTCTACGCTATCTTCATCACCAAACATGCGATCAAGTACAATAATAGCAGGGGCTTCATGGCGAATGCGCGTGACTAAGTTGTGTAATGCCGACTCTTCGATGCACTCAAAACCTTCAGCGCTTAAGCCTCGTGATAGAAAGCGTAGCAAGGGGGCTTCGTCATCAGCAATAAGAATTTTCATTGTTGTTATGATCCTAGTCGTTCGATGTTACTTAACGGTTGTTATTGGGGCCTGTTGACCGCTGCAAAAATGTACAGCAACGGTCATCAGGCCCTAGTCGCGTGGTCTTGTATAACTGGCAGCGTCAACGTGAACTGCGAGCCTTTACCTAATGTGGAATGCGCACTCAATGTACCGTGGTGGGCTTCTGCTATCGCTTTAGCGATAGACAAACCTAGCCCCATTCCATTGCCTTTGCGCTTTAACCTAACGAAGCGTTCAAAAACGTGCTGCAAATCACTTGAAGAAATGCCTTCACCGCTATCAATGACCGATACGTTGATATTCGGGCCTTCGCTCTCAACGCGCAGCACAATGGGCGTATCGGGATAAGAATATTTGTGCGCGTTTTCGATAAGGATGGTCAGTACCTGCGCAATTCTGTCTTTGTCGATGAGCACTTGGACCTCATTATTGGCAAGCCATTTAAGATCTAGGTCTCTTGGCTTTGTGAGCTTTTGCCATAACGCCATATTTTGTGTAAGCAGGTTATGTAAGTCAGATTTAACCAGATCTACAGTAAATTCGTGCATCTCGGCACGCGCTAGCAGCAGCAAATCATCAACCAACTTACTTAAGTTCACGGCTTGCTCAAGTATGGTTTCTAGCGTTTCTTTATAAATCTCGTTGCTAGCCGCAGCCTGCCTAAGGGTTACCTGCGCTTCGCCACGAATAATGGTTAACGGCGTGCGCAATTCGTGACTTACATCAGCCATAAATTGTCGGCGCTTTGCGTCCAGCTGAGTGAGTTTATTGTTGGCTTCTTTTAAAGCCCGGGTTCGGCTCTCCACTTCAAACTCTAAGTGCTTACGATGGGCATCAGCCTGGTCTTCGTGTTCTTGTAGTCGCGCTATCATCGAATTTAGTGCTTTGACCAAGTCAGTAAATTCGCTATCCAGGGTTTCAGGCAATCGATAGTGGTAGTTTCCCGAGGCAATGGCATCGGTACCCGTGCGAATAACTGTAAGCGGCTGATACAGGGCATTGAATAGCCAATAACAACCCAGCAGAATGAAAGGACAGGTGATAAGGCCTAAACTGATAGTAAACCACACAATGCTGCTGTTTAGCGTTTCAATGCTAGCGTTAATGCGCGATACAACGCCTGTTTGGCGGTTTACTGCAGAGTTGATGGCCTCCCTAAACTGGTTGTCGATAGTTACTTCAAGTAATGTTTGAAGGCGCTGCTGTTGATTAAGTGGAGTACTGTCGTTACTTAGCGCAATAGCTCTAAACTCTTCCACAATGCCTTGAATCAGCGCTTCAAGTTCATCGGTATCTTCAACACTTCCTAGTGTTGCCTCAAGCCCTAGTGCTTCGCGTTGAGCAAGTTCCAGAGATTTTATACGGTTCAACGAGTTTTCTATTTGTTGTTGCTTGTTTCTCACTTTCGCTTGGTTCGCATTCTTGCCAAAAATAAGCTCATCGGTTAGCTGTTTGAAAAGCCTGTAGGAAATACTTGATAACTGCTGGTGCTCTGACAGCAGGGATTGAGCGAGTTGAGCTTGCGCTAAGTTAGTGCGCGTTAAATGCGCAGATATGGCTGCACTGGCTAAAGCAATCAACAGAATAAAAGTGGAAAGTAGCCCAAAAAGGTAGAGTTTACGTTTGTACATTGGCAGCAGCGTTATGATTGTTTGTCACTATATACGCTAAATGTAATTTAATGGTGCAGTTTCACGGCAATAAAATAGTAAGTCTGAGCAGATGGGCTACCAGCGACATGTCGTCTGAATTGGTGTAGAAATAGAACGTAAAAAAGGGCGCGAGAGAGAAAAAAAGTACGTTCATAAAAGTAGTGATCACTATGAAAACGTAATCGTTTAAGCCGTGTGCTCAAGAATAGACAAGGCAATATCTGTTTGATATTGGAGCTCTTCATCTATTTTCCAGTGTTCGGGGCTCCAACCCGCTAAGAACCGATAAAAGTCAGCGCAGGCGAAGGGGTACAGGTACTTCCATTCAGCAATGATAAGCGCAATATCAGCACGCTTGAAACAAGCCGAGCTATCATTGTTAGCCAATCGAGTGTGTAGCGCATCTTCGAGCGCTTGAAAGTAGGTATTGAGCAGTGCATCACGATGTTTCATGTGGGTTTGGGTTGATAGTGCACTGCCCAAAAAATACGCCACGTCCTTTATGCCTGCGCCATAACCCACGTACTGAAAGTCGACAGCTGCACAGTCAGAAAAATCTTCGGTAAAACAAAAGTTAGCCACTTTAGCATCGCCGTGCACCAAAGTGTGATAGTGAGCGTTGCCTAACGTGGTAGATATATCGACAGCATGTTGCTTTAGTAATCCATCCGACATGGCGTTGAACTCATCTTCACGGGTTGCCAAGTGCCAATAAGTGCCTTCAGGCCATAATTGTAAACTTTGGCTATCAAATTCATCTCTTACATTGACAAAGCGTGCATGAAAGTTGGCAAGCCATTTTAGAACAGTGATGCATTGCTCAGCGGTAAGTGAAGAGGCCGTGCGAGAATAGCCGCTGTGTGCTAAGTCTTCCATAACAAGAAGGGAGGCTTCGCCCTGTTGGCTGTGCCCTAAATATTTAGCTGTACGGCACGACGCATCAGTTTGGACTTGAACATCACTATAAAAACTGTTCTCTACTTTAAAAGACTGGCACTTACGGTTGTGGCTAGCTTCACCATTCCAGCCTTTAGGGTGTGAGAGCCTGTGTGGCGGAGTGGCGCATTTCACGACTACTTTTAGCGCTGCTTCGTCTCCACCTTGTTGCGCGCCAAGTGGGCTTTGTTGAGCTTGGTGATACTGGCTTTCTTGGAAAGGGCTTCTCTCGTCGTGATTCTTTGAAAAAGTATTATTAGGATAGCCCAAAGTGGCACGAAAGCACGCTCCGTAGCCACTCCAAAGAGGTTGAATCATTTGTGTGTCTAATACTTGCGCGTTACATACTTGGCTTAACCAATCTATATACTGCTGGTTTACCGTATCTGGCATTTTATTCTCAACTCGGACTCGATGTTAAACGTACACTAACAAACAAAAAAGCCGCTCGAAAGCGGCTTTTACGTCAATTAGCTAGTAGCGCACTAGCGACTGAAATTTATTCAGCCACTGCTGCTACTTCGGCAACGTCATCTACCGACTGAGGAAGCGTTGTTACTGCTGATGCACGTGACGTTACGTGCGACATGGCTGCAGTTTTACCCGATACTGCGAGTGCAGGTCGTGTGTCGTCAGCTTTAGCGGTAAGCGCTACATCAACAAATGCGTCGTTTACTGCTGCAGGCAATGCCATAGGGTGCGATGCACCACGCTTTCCTTTGCCGCTCGCTGCTAGGCTAGAAGAAGGCGCTGCTGTTGTTTCAGCTTTTTCTTTAGCCGCTGGCGTATCTGCTTTCGCTTCTTGCACCTGTGCTTCTGGTTCTGCAACTACAGGTGCGTCAGCCAAGTTTATTTCAACTTGCTCTGGCGATGCCGTTGCTTCGTCTTTAGCTTCTGACGCCGTATCAGCTTGCGTTGTTTTAGCTTCAACTGCCGGTTCCGCTTGTGCTGCCGGAGCTGTTTCTTCAACGTTGCTTTCTTGCACTGAAGTTTGAGCTTCTTTAGCCGGTTTAGCTTCAGTTGTCGCATTATCGTCTGCTGACGTTACTTCATCAGTTGAGTCTACAGCTTCCGAAGGTTTATCGTTCGCTGACGGCTCTGCATCCGCTGAAGGTTCTTTATCCGCTGAAGGCTCTTTACCCGCTAAAGGCTCTGCATCAAACTGAAGTTCGTCCTGAACGGCTTCAACGTCAAGCTTTGCTTTCTCTTGCTTAGAAACAGGTTGCTCTTCAGCTGGCGCTAACTGCCCAGGCTCTTTTGCTTGTGTTTCTTCGACAACAGGTGCATCTGTCTTAGCTGTCGCTTCAACTTCTGCTTCTGGCTGCTGCGGTGACAACTCACCAGGCTGTTTAGCTTGCGTGTCTGAATCGTCAACTTGCTGCGACTCTTTCTTACGACGTTGGCCAGCCGCACGAACGTGACGTGGAGAGCGGCGTGAACGGCCACGGCCTTCACGTTTTTGACCATGCTCTTCACTGTTAGCGTCGGTATTCGCATCAGTGCCATCAACGGCATCACTAGTTATCGCTGATGAGTCACCTTCACCCTTAACAGCATCCGATACTGGCTTCGCTTCAGCAGGTTTATCCGCTGGCTTTTGCGCGGCTTTGACTGCTGGCTTTTGCTCATCCTTCTTCTGTTCAGCAGTGTTTTCAACCGGTGACTCTGCTTTCGGCGCTTTAGGCTTGGTGTCAGCTTTAGCTTTGTGCTGCGATGGCGCTTCTTTAACTACTGGCGCAGCCTGGGCTTCGTTTTGTTCAACAGTAGTTGCCCCGTTGTCATCTTTCTTCACACGGACGCTGCGGCGCTTGTCACGACGTTTTCTGCGTTCAGCAACTTCACGCTTCTTCTGCGCTTGGTTTTCTTGCTGCTCGCCGTCTTGCTTCTCGTGCTTAGGCTTTTGTTGCTCATCGCGAGGTTGTTGTGCCTTACGAGGCTTACGACCTTTGTTATTGCGCTTATCATCTTGATCTTGGCGCTGGTCTCGCTGCTGATCGCCGCGCGGTTTGCGATTATCATTCTGCTCACCATCGCGATTTTGGTCTTTACCTTGGTCTCTGTTTTGAGACTGATTGCCACGACGATTGTTCTTGTTGCGCGGCTTGCGGCGACGGTCGTCATTATTGCGGCTGCGGTTGTTTCTATTTTTATTACCAGACTGTGGCTTCTTGTCTTTATTGGTTTCTTCTTCGCTTTCGCTACCGAATAAATCACTAATCCATTTGCCAAATCGGGCAAATAGTGAAGGCACATCGTCGGCTTTCTTTGCTGTTTCTTCTTTTGGCGCAACTACAGGTGCAGCCGTTGGTGCAACAAGGCCTTTCAGTGCTGGCTCTTCACGCTTAACCGGTGCAGAAGTCGTTGTTTCCGTCTCAGCTTCTACCGCAGGCATTAGCTCTACGTCGTAACTCGCTTCAGATATAACGTCATCTGGACGTCTGCGTAATACCTGGTAGTGCGGTGTATCTAGATTCGCGTTAGGAATAAGTAACAAGTCAACACCGTGGCGCTTTTCTAGAAGCTGAATAGACTTACGCTTTTCGTTAAGTAAATAAGTCGCAACTGGAACAGGCAACTGTGCTTCAATTTGCCCTGTGTTTTCTTTAATGCTCTCTTCTTCCAAAATACGAAGAATAGACAGTGCCAAAGACTCAGTGCCACGAATGGTACCGTGACCAGAACAGCGAGGACACACGTGATGCGCTGATTCGCCTAAAGAAGGGCGTAAACGCTGGCGAGACATTTCCAAAAGGCCAAAGCGAGAAATGCGACCCAATTGCACTCGTGCTCTGTCGCTTCTCACCGCGTCTTTCATGCGGTTTTCAACTTCACGTTGGTGACGAACTGGCGTCATATCAATGAAGTCGATTACAACCAATCCACCTAGGTCACGAAGACGCAGTTGACGGGCAATCTCGTCCGCCGCTTCTAGGTTTGTGTTAAGCGCTGTCTCTTCAATATCACCACCTTTTGTTGCACGGGCAGAGTTAATATCTATAGAGGTTAGTGCTTCTGTTGGGTCGATAACAATTGAGCCGCCAGAAGGCAAACGCACTTCGCGTTGGAATGCAGACTCAATTTGGCTTTCGATTTGGTAGTGACTAAATAACGGCACTTCACCACGATAGAGCTTTACGCGATTTGCAAAGTCAGGGCGTACTAATTGAATGTGCTGTAAAGCTTGCTCATAAATACTGGTTTTATCGATAAGGATTTCGCCAATATCGCGACGTAGGTAGTCGCGGATAGCACGAACAATTACGTTACTTTCCTGGTGAATCAAGAAAGGGGCTTCACGTTCTTCAGCAACGCTAGAGATAGCTTCCCAATGGGTAAGCAAGACTTTTAAATCCCATTCTAGCTCTTCGTAAGATTTGCCAACGCCCGCAGTGCGAACAATCAAACCCATACCTTCAGGAAGGTCCAATTTGCTTAGTGACTCTTTAAGCTCTGTACGCTCGTCGCCCTCTATTCGGCGTGAAATACCGCCAGCGCGAGGGTTGTTTGGCATAAGTACGAGGTAACTGCCTGCAAGCGATAAGAATGTAGTTAATGCAGCGCCTTTTTGACCGCGCTCTTCTTTATCAATTTGAACAATTACTTCTTGGCCTTCTTTAATCACATCTTTGATGTTAGGGCGGCCTTCGAATTTGTAACCTTTAGGGAAGTAAGTGCGGGCAATTTCTTTGAGGGGTAGGAAGCCATGGCGCTCTGCACCGTAGTCAACAAAAGCAGCTTCTAAGCTGGGTTCAACGCGGGTAATTTTACCTTTGTAGATGTTCGCTTTTTTCTGCTCGTGTCCTGGACTTTCTATATCTAAATCATACAACCGTTGCCCATCGACAAGAGCAACGCGCAACTCTTCTTGCTGAGTTGCATTAATTAACATTCTTTTCATTGTATCTAACTCTGTTTTCGTACAGCCGTTAAGACACAAAATTAAAGTGACATGTGCAAACCCTCACCGCGCAACCTCACGGCTGGACGGGGACCTTGTTGTAACGTCGCATTATCCCTGGTGGGCAAACACTCACGCGAATAAACAAGCGCCTTTATCTTAAGCGCAAACCCATACGATCGTGAATTGACACGTATAATCGTACAGATGTATTCATGTTCACACTGCTTTAAGGATGTCGGGAGCGACTAGCCCTTATTACTCATTTCATTTTTTCAAGCGGCATCATTTTTGCCACTCAATTGTCATTTAATTCTGTTAGCTAAACGGCAAACTTATTTTATGTTCGCAAGCATGGCCTCGCTTTTTACGGCAGTGTAGTCGTTGCCTCTCTCGCGGGGTCGGTATGAATGTGTTATTTCATCGAACACTTATCATTGCTGATGTCACCGACGCTCAAACCATGCTTTTATCGTTTACAAGTTAAAACAACACACTCAGATGCGTGCTGATTTTCGGTCTTGTTGTTGTTTTTATAACGCTGTGTTTCACATTGTTAAAGTGCGGCAACGAAATGCCTGTTCCACACCTTTCTTTTTACGTGAATTTAATCGTGTTAAAAACATCGATAATTATCGCACTAAAAGTCAAATTTTAGCAAGGAAAGCGAATGAATAAATCCCATAAATTGAGATGTTAAATACAGAAAACATGCGCTTTGGATAAAAAGTATGCGCAAAGGTGGGTTTTCTTAGTCCTAGGGCCTGTTGACCTTTGGTGTACGAATTTTGGTCTAAATGGAAGCCTTTTAATCGCGAAACAGTCCTGCAAGCCTAGCGGGCTAAGTTAAAGGACTGTGACAAAGAGTAAAAGGCTTCCATAACGACCCCTTCGGGCAGCGGCTTTGTGCCATCTATACTGCGTTGAATGTTTTCGATTTAGAACCACTAAACCGTCAAACATCCGCCTTGTCTAGATGGCACACAGACCGCTGCAAAAATGTACAGCAAAGGTCAGCAGGCCCTAACTAAGCGCTGATATAATAATTATTTAGTAAAACGTAACTTTCAGTATGTTGGGCACTTTGCAATAGGGTATAATGCTTCTATGAAAGAAGAAGCTCCCCAAAAAGTACGATTTGTAACGGTTGAAGCCGACTTGGCTGGTCAACGTATCGATAATTTTTTACGCACCCAATTAAAAGGTGTGCCGAAAAGCATGATTTATCGCATTTTACGCAAAGGTGAAGTGCGAGTGAATAAAGGTCGTGTTAAGCCTGAATACAAGTTACAAGCCGACGATTTAATCAGAATTCCACCGGTTCGCGTGTCGGAAGGTGCGCCTGCGCCATCGCCAAAGCTCGATAAAATTGCATCATTAGAGTCGCATATCCTTTTCGAGGACGACCGTATACTTGTTATCAACAAGCCATCGGGAATGGCAGTTCACGGAGGAAGTGGCTTGAGTTTTGGTTTAATCGAAGGCTTAAGAGCCTTGCGTCCCGATGCCAAATTTATGGAATTGGTACACCGATTAGACCGTGACACGTCGGGCTGCATTTTAATTGCTAAAAAACGTTCTGCCCTTCGCCACATGCATGAGCAGCTTCGCACTGGCAAAATGGACAAGCGATATAATGCGCTAGTTGCAGGTGAGTGGCCTAAAACTCGATTTAAAGTTAAAGCGCCGCTTCGTAAAAATGTGCTGCAATCGGGTGAGCGCATGGTAAGTGTAAGCGACGATGGTAAACCGTCAGAAACTCGCTATCGCATATTAGAGGAATACGCGGGTGCAACCTTGGTTGAAGCGTCGCCTATTACAGGTAGAACCCACCAAATTCGCGTTCACTGTTTGCATGCGGGTCATCCTATTGCTTGCGATCCTAAATACGGTGATGCGGATTTCGACGCGGCAATGCGCCTAAAAGGGCTGAACAGACTGTTCCTTCACGCTCGCAGTATTTCATTGCTGCACCCAGCGACTGAAGAGCGCGTAACATTTACCGCGCCATTAGACGACACACTCTCAAATACACTTAAAGCGCTGTAAGTTATGCATAAAAAAAAACAGGCTGTGGAAACACAGCCTTTCATTTCGTTAGATAAAACACTGCCTAAGTACAAACTTGTTATCTTCGATTGGGATGGCACGCTCATGGATTCGGCGGCAAAAATTGTTAGCTGCATGCAGCTTGCTGCAAAGCAGTGTGATATGCCTGTTCCTACCTACGATGAAGTAGGTCACATTATTGGTATAAGTTTAAAGCCTGCCATTAAACAGCTTTTTAATATCAAAGACGATGAGTTAGCCGAACGTTTAGTCGCCGCCTATAAAGAGGCATTTGTCACTCGCGATACAACGCCGTGTCCTTTGTTTGATGGCGTTGAACAGTTACTTAGCAATTTGAAAGAAGCGGGATGCACATTGGCCGTTGCGACGGGTAAAGCGCGCCGCGGTCTTGATCGAGCGTGGGCACAAACAGGGACGGGTCCTTTCTTTAGTGCGTCACGTACCGCCGATGAGGCAGAATCTAAGCCTTCGCCCGACATGCTGCTACAGTTACTTGATGAACTGGGCTATGAAATAAAAGACGCAGTGATGATTGGCGACACAACCTACGACATGCAAATGGCGAAAACGATTGGTATGGATAGGATAGGTGTGTCATATGGCGTTCACGCGCAGGTTCATTTAGAAGCGTTGTTACCTGTAGCACTTGTACACTCTATAAGTGAACTAGAAACAGCGCTATTCAAATAGCGCTGGTTTGTAGCACTGCTTTGATACAACTGCTCTGAGAGAATTAGTGGCTTACTGTGCAGCCATTGCTAATAAATCGACATCGAAGTGTGCGCCCAATAATTCATTCAGCAGCATTATCGGAAGACCGATTAAACTGTTAGGGTCGCGGCTTTCTATTTTATCGAACAGTAATACACCCAAACCTTCGCTTTTAAAACTGCCAGCGCAATCAAGTGGTTGCTCTTTATCTACATAGGCGCGAATGGCAGCTTCACTGTTATGGCGAAAGAAAACGCGTGTTTCATCTACCTGTGTTATCGTTTTACTAGCGCTAGGTTGGTGAAGGCAAAGTGCAGTATAAAATGACACTTGCTTACCTTGGCATGCCATTAGCTGGTTTACTGCATTTTCAAACGTGCCAGGCTTGCCAAGTAGATGCGGGCCCGCATCGGTTTGGACCGAAGCTACTTGATCACTACCTATAATAATGGTGTCGTTATTTACCTTTTCTAATTCAGCGGCAACCTTGTGCGCCTTTTGTTCGGCTAAACGTAAACTCAATGCAGTAGGGCTTTCGTTCGCAAAGGGCGTTTCGTCAATATCTGGTGCGTGGGTGTCTACCTGAATACCAATGTTGGCGAGCAACATTTTTCGGTATTGCGATGATGAGGCAAGAACAAGGGAGGCCACAATTACTCCTTTTATAAAATCAATATGTTGCGTACTTTCAGTTAGTAGTACAATGTTACATTATCACTGCGCACCACATACAGCGTTTTATTGTAGGTTAAAACGCAATTTTGCTTTGACAGGAAGGGGTTGACCCTATATCATGCGCGCCCTATGCAGAAAGTGAAACTCCCTCATTCGGTTGAACCGACTAAAAGCGCCATGAAACGTTCCGATTACCGGGGCGTGATTGCGTCTAAAGATATGGAACGATTGAGTGAAGCAGTTGTCCGATGCAATGACTATGTGGACGCAGAAGTACAGTTCGAAAAAGACGCGCAGGGTCTTACTGTCTTTCACGGCCATTTAGCCACGCAGGTAACACTTATCTGTCAAAGGTGTAATGGTGAACTCGATTATCCCGTGGAAGCGGAATTCTGTTTTACTCCAGTGCAGGGAGACGAACAGGAAAGCGATGACATCATTCCCGAGGCTTACGAACCGGTAGAGGTCAACGACCACGGAGAAGTTAATCTGCTTCAAATTTTTGAAGACGAGCTACTGTTATCTTTGCCAATTGTGCCCCTTCATGCAGAGTCGGAGTGTACAGTGAAGCAAGACGATATGTCGTTTGGAAAGATTGAACCGGAACAAGAGCGACAAAACCCTTTCGCGGTTTTGAAAGAACTTAAGCGAGACCAGGAGTAAGTTATGGCAGTACAACAAAATCGTAAAACGCGTTCTAAGCGCGGTATGCGTCGCTCACACGATGCATTGACAGGCGCGACTTTGTCTGTCGATTCAACGTCGGGCGAAACTCACCGTCGTCACCACGTGACCGCTGACGGTTATTACAAAGGCAAGAAAGTAATCGGCGCGTAATACGGCGACTACATTTTGTCTAAACTAACCATCGCGTTAGATATCATGGGGGGCGATCATGGTCCCCCTGTTATCCTTCCCGCAGCCGTAAAGGCTATTCAACTTCACCCAGACGTGCACTTCACGTTATGCGGTGATGAAGATACCATCAAAGCAGGTATACAGCCCCTTACCAACGCTGAACGCAACCGCGTTACTATTGTGCATTGCTCACAAGTCGTTGAGATGGGCGAAGCGCCAACGTCAGCGCTACGAAACAAAAAAGATTCTTCTATGCGTCGCGTTATTGAACTTGTCGAAAGTGGCGAGGCAAACGCGTGCGTAAGCGCAGGTAATACCGGTGCACTGCTTACCTTATCATTCTATTTGCTTAAAACCTTATCAGGCATTGATAGGCCCGCACTCATTAATATGATGCCTACAACAGGGCACCATAACGTATTTCTTTTAGATTTAGGCGCAAACGTGAACTGTACGCCTGAAATTCTTTTCCAATACGGCGTTATGGGCTCAGTGCTTGCGCAAGAGGTGGCGGGCATAGCATCGCCACGGGTTGCCTTATTGAACGTAGGCGAAGAAGATATTAAAGGTAACGCACAGGTAAAATCTGCCGACCAGCTTTTTAAAGATGCGCCAGGCATAAACTATATTGGTTATGTAGAAGGCGACGACATTTTCACCGATCATGCCGATGTAGTGGTAACAGACGGTTTTACTGGAAATGTAGCGCTTAAATCGAGCGAAGGGCTGGCTAAGTTAGTGATAAACGAAGTAAAACGCCAGTCACAGAAGAACTTTTATACCCGATTATTGGCAAAAATTGCCTTCCCATTACTGAAATCTATCTATAACAGCGTGAACCCCGACCAGTATAACGGTGCGAGTCTGATAGGATTGCGCGGCATTGTTATCAAGAGTCACGGAAATGCACAAAAAGACGCCTTTTATTACGCCATCGTGCAAGCAATGAAAGAAGCAAAGATGCATTTACCTGAAAAGATAAAGACAAAGATAGAAACGGTATTGTTGGAGCAGCTTTGAGCAAATATTCACGCTTTATAGGAACAGGTAGCTATTATCCCAGCGACGTGCGTACAAACGCAGATTTAGAGCAAATGGTGGACACCAGTGACGAATGGATCACTGACCGTACCGGGATAAAAGAGCGACGTATTATTGGAGCAGATGAAACCGCTGCTACCATGGGGGCAGAAGCCAGTAAGAAAGCCATTGAGATGGCTGGCATTGACCCGAAATCTATCGACATGATTGTGTGTGCCACCACGAGTGGTCGCTATGCGCTTCCAAGCACAGCATGTGAAATTCAACGCATTCTTGATATTGACGGTATCCCTGCATTTGACGTAGCTGCTGCATGTGCAGGTTACTGCTACGCATTAAGTGTTGCCGATCAATACATTAAGTCGGGAATGGCGAAACGTATTCTTGTAGTCGGTACCGACTGTTTGAGCCGCTTGATAAACCCTGAAGACAGAACCATGGTTATCTTGTTTGGCGATGCAGCGGGTGCAACGATTATTGAAGCAAGCGATGAACCTGGCATTCTTTCCACACATATCAACGCATCAGGCTCTCACGGTGATTTGCTTTACGTGGGTAATCCAACCCGTGGTGACGAGCAGTCGGTTCACGAGAACTGGGGTGTGATGCGTGGTAATGAAGTCTTTAAAGTTGCGGTAACCAAGCTTTCAGAAGTGGTTGAACAAACCCTTGCTGCCAACGGTATGCAAAAATCTGATCTTGACTGGTTAGTACCTCACCAAGCAAACTTTAGAATTATTAAAGCGACAGCTAAAAAGCTGAATATGTCTCTTGATCAAGTAGTGCTTACGTTAGAGCAGTATGGTAATACCTCTGCTGCTACTGTGCCTACAGCGCTTGATACAGCTATCAGAGACGGGCGCATTCAACGCGGACAGCATTTATTACTAGAAGCATTCGGAGGCGGATTTGCTTGGGCATCGGCGCTTGTACGCTATTAGCCTTGCAGATAATTGCCTCGATAGGGGCACTCCAACTCCGACGTTTTCTCGTTTCTAGTAAATTAAAAATAATAAGGAATCGACATGACAAAGACAGCCTGTGTATTTCCAGGACAAGGTTCTCAAAGCGTAGGTATGCTAAAGGAACTTGCTGAGACTTCTCCTATTATCGAAGCAACGTTTAAAGAAGCCTCTGACGCGCTCGGCTACGATCTGTGGGATTTAGTCCAAAATGATACAGACGGTAAACTTAACGAAACCCATATCACTCAACCAGCGTTGCTTGCTGCTAGCGTAGCAATTTGGCGTGTTATTCGCGAGCAGGGCATCGATGTAGATTACCTAGCGGGTCACAGCCTTGGTGAGTACTCAGCATTAGTATGTGGCGGCGCCATGGATTTTGCTGATGCTATCAAGCTTGTGGAAGCCCGTGGTAAATACATGCAAGAAGCTGTACCAGCAGGTGCGGGTGCCATGTATGCCATTATCGGATTAGACGATGCCGCCATTGCGGATATTTGTCAGCAAACTGCTATTGCTACAGGCGATGTGGTTGCACCAGTTAACTTTAACTCTCCAGGCCAAGTGGTTATTGCAGGGGAAAAGAACGCCGCCGAGCAAGCTGCTAATGCGTGTAAAGAAGCGGGCGCAAAGCGCGCACTTCCTCTTGCGGTAAGCGTTCCTTCACACTGTGAGTTAATGCGTCCTGCAGCAGATAAGTTAGAAGACGCGTTATCGTCATTGAACGTTAATGAGCCTGCAATCAATATCGTGAATAATGTTGATGTCACTATTGAAACCCAAGGTGATGCAATCAAGAACGCATTAGTGAGACAACTATATTGCCCCGTTCAATGGACGCGTACTGTTGAATACTTGGCGGCAGCGGGCGTTGAGCGCGTTATTGAAGTAGGTCCTGGTAAAGTACTTACTGGATTGAACAAACGTATCGACAAGAGCCTAGAATCTCTTGCAGTTAATACACCTGATGGTGTTGAAGCATTAAAACAATAAGGAAACGCAATGAGTCAATTAGACGGTAAAATTGCGCTTGTTACCGGCGCAAGCCGAGGTATAGGCAAAGCGATTGCTACGCAGCTTGCACAGCAAGGTGCTACGGTTATCGGCACAGCAACCAGTGAAAATGGTGCACAAGCAATTAGCGATTATCTTTCTGAATTCGGCGGCAAGGGCTTTGCGCTAAATGTCACCGAAAAAGAAAGCGTAGATACCACGATTAAAGCGATCAATGAAGCACATGGTGGTATCGATATCTTGGTCAATAATGCCGGTATCACACGTGATAATCTGCTAATGCGCATGAAAGATGACGAGTGGCAGGATATTATCGACACCAACTTAACCTCAATTTTCACACTGTCAAAAGCGGTACTTCGCGGTATGATGAAGAAGCGTTTTGGTCGCATCGTGAACATTGGTTCAGTGGTGGGCAGTGCAGGTAATGCCGGACAGGCAAACTACGCTGCAGCGAAAGCAGGGGTCATTGGTTTTTCTAAATCTATGGCGCGTGAAGTGGCTTCTCGTGGTATTACCATCAACGTTGTAGCGCCTGGTTTTATCGATACCGATATGACAAAAGCGCTGACCGATGACCAAAAAGAAGCCATTTTCAAAGATATTCCGGCTAACCGATTAGGCGAGCCTGATGAAATTGCAGCCACTGTTGCCTTTTTAGTAAGCGATGGTGCAGCCTATATTACAGGCGAAACTATCCATGTAAATGGTGGTATGTATATGGGGTAAATTCGCAAAAATTGCGAATTTTCCTTAGTTTGGGGTGGTATTTACCCGAACTTGGATGTAAAAATAGTATTTTACTAATTTCGAATGTCGCTGGTTTGACCAGAAAATTTGTTTAAACTGGTGCTTGCAAGGATGCACCTTGCAAAATAAACTAGCGGCACTTTTATTATCTAGTGACGTTTAAGGGAAACCTAGAATTATGAGTAACATTGAAGAACGCGTTAAGAAAATCATCGTTGAACAACTTGGCGTGAAAGAAGAAGAAGTAAAAGCAGAAGCTTCATTCGTTGACGATTTAGGCGCTGATTCACTTGACACTGTTGAGCTAGTAATGGCTTTGGAAGAAGAATTCGATACTGAAATTCCTGACGAAGAAGCAGAAAAAATTACTACTGTTCAATCAGCAATTGATTACATCAACGCTAACAAAGACGCTTAAGTCTTAAGTAGCGACAAAACGGCTCTTCTAACAGAGCCGTTTTTGTATCTCCTACCTTAGTTCCAAAGCGAGGGCTTTTTGTGACAAAACGTCGCGTAGTGGTTACTGGTCTTGGAATGCTTTCACCATTAGGTCTTAATAGCGAAGACACATGGCGCAAATTGCTCGCGGGCGAAAGCGGCATCGGTGAAATCACCCATTTCGATTGTAGTAACTATTCAACCCGTTTCGCAGGTCAAATTAATGATTTTGATCCGCAGGAATACATTGAAAAGAAAGAAACCAAGAAAATGGACCGCTTTATCCAGCTGGGTATAGCAGCAGGCAAGCAAGCCTTGGTCGATTCTGGTTTAACTATTTCACAAGATAATGCGCATCGTGTAGGTGTAGCTATTGGTTCAGGTATTGGTGGTTTAGAACAAATTGAACAAAACCATTTGAAACTGACAAATAGCGGTCCAAAGCGCGTATCGCCATTTTTTGTACCTTCAACCATTACCAACATGATCTCAGGCTTTTTGTCTATCATGGAAGGGTTGAAAGGACCGAATTTAAACGTTGTGACTGCTTGTACAACAGGCGTTCATAACATTGGTATTGCCGCAAGAACAATTGCTTATGGCGATGCTGATGCCATGTTGGCCGGAGGCGCAGAAGCGTCTATTACTCCGCTAGGCATGGCTGGTTTTGCCGCAGCACGTGCGTTGTCATCTCGCAACGACAACCCACAAGCAGCAAGCCGCCCATGGGATAAAGACCGCGATGGTTTTGTCATGGGTGAGGGCGCTGGCGTGGTAATGCTAGAAGAATACGAAGCTGCAAAAGCGCGTGGCGCGACCATTTATGCAGAACTGGTTGGTTTTGGCATGAGCGGCGACGCATACCACATGACTTCTCCACCTGAAGATGGAGAAGGTGCGGCAGCGTCTATGCAAAACGCGATAAATGATGCGAAGTTGGATGCAAGCGAAATCGGCTATGTTAACGCACATGGTACGTCTACGCCTGCAGGTGACATTGCGGAAGTGGCAGCAGTAAAACGCGTGTTCAATGACCATGCTCACAAGCTACTTGTTAGCTCTACCAAGTCAATGACAGGCCATTTGCTAGGGGCCGCCGGTTCAGTTGAGGCAATTTTCACTATTTTGGCACTGCGTGACAAAATGGCGCCGCCAACCATTAACTTGGATGAACCAGGTGAAGGCTGCGACTTAGACTTTGTTGCACACAAAGCGAAGGCATTCAGTGAAGACTACGCACTGTGTAACTCATTTGGGTTTGGCGGTACGAACGGCTCATTGATTTTCAAGCGTATCTAATACGGTGTAACTAATATAGCGTACTTATCGCTGATCAAGTGAACTTCACGTATATTTAAAAGGCAGCTTCGGCTGCCTTTTGTTGTTTATACAGTTAAATCTCGCAGTAAATATCATAAAACTCAGGTCTCTTTGAGCACAGCTACAGCCAAATCAATTCAGCTAGACGTTGTCTGACCAACGCAAGTTGGTATACTTCCAACAACCACAATAACGGCGAACAAGAGTAGGCAGTGAGAATTATTCCTAGCGCTACGCCTATTTCATCAAGTGACAGGGCGTTTAATTATGGCGACGGTGTGTTTACCACATTGTTGGTAAGTGAACATCAAGTAGAATTATTGCCTTATCATATTTCACGTTTAGAGCACGATGCGGCAGCCATCAAGCTCAATATTGATATCCGCGCGCTTGAAGCCGCAATTGCTGAACAGGTTAAGACGATAAAGAGCAGTTCAGGTGATAACGCTTCTCCAAAATATGTACTAAAAGTTCACGTGTCGGGAGGTCAAGCCGGAAGAGGGTATGCGCGATGCGAAGACAGTGAAGCATTAGTCAGATTTAGCCAGCACCCTTACCCTCTCCATTACGATAGTCTTGCGAATGAAGGGGCAACGGTAATTTGCGCTCAAACGCGGTTAGCCATTCAACCATTGCTTGCGGGTGTAAAGCATATGAACAGGCTAGAACAAGTCTTAATTAAGCACGAAGTAGACGACGCTGGCGTACACGATGCTATTGTTTGCGATACCCAAGATAACATTATTGAAGCGAGTGCTGGCAATGTATTTTTCTACCTCAATGAACAATGGTATACCCCGTCTTTGAAGGGAAGCGGTGTCAATGGTGTAGTCAGGCAGTGTCTTATTGATTCGCTGTTAAACGACAATTGTTCGCTTCACGTGGGGGAATATGACCTTTCTTATTTGCGAAAAGCGAGTGCAGTGGTAATTACCAATGCACTAATGGGCGTAATGCCGGTACAGAAAATACAAATGCCGGATTTCTCTTATGTCGATTTTGATGTAAGAAGCGATGCGATTGTAGCGCTAAAGACACGGCTTCAGACTGCGCTTCAAAATTAACTAAAACGCACTTCTCACAACGGGGTTCGTCAACGTTTTACGAGCTTCACCAGATTAGTAGTAAAAAGAAATAAAATGGAATGTAAAGCAATGAAGAAAGGGGAAGGTCAAGCATGAAGCGGGTAATTGTTATTCTATTATCTCTTGTCATGCTTGCCGTTGTTGGGGCAGCCTCTGGCGTAATGTATGTCTCGAGCAAGGTTACCGATGAACTAGTATTAAAAAGTGAAACCTTATTTACGATAGAGAGCGGCAGTAACGCTTATCGTACCGTGAAACACTTGCGTAAAATAGGCATGACCGATGTGTCGCCCTTTGTTGCTAAGGTGTGGCTCAAATTCTTTGCAGGCAGTACGTCTGTTAAGTCTGGCACCTACATGCTGCGCCCAGGGCAGTCACTAGTAGATGTGTTTACCTTGTTTACTGAGGGCGATGAGCATCTCTTCGCAGTGAGTCTAGTTGAAGGGCTAACTCTTGCACAGTGGCTTGAGGCGCTTAAACAAAACACAGATTTGGTGTTTGATTTAAATGAAGGGAAATTAAACCAGCTCACTCAGGATAATGGTGTAGATTGGTGTTGCGAAAACGTTTCGCAGACAGAGGGCGTATATTTGGCTGATACGTATTTCTTTACCAAAGGCACAACCGCAAGCGAGGTATTGAAAAGAGCACACCGCGCGCTAATTGACTTTGTCTCTAGCGAATGGGAATTACGGGATGCCGAACTGCCGTTAGCCACACCTTACGAGGCTCTTATCTTAGCGAGTATCATTGAAAAAGAAACGGCTGTGCCTGCGGAACGTGACATGATTTCAGGCGTTTTCGTCAATAGGCTAAACAGAAATATGCGTCTTCAAACTGATCCCACCGTGATTTATGGTATCGGTCCTACGTTTGACGGAAACATTACCCGTAAGCACTTGCGAACAGCAACGCCTTACAATACCTATGTTATTAAAGGGCTCCCACCTACGCCTATCGCGATGGCAGGCAAGGCCGCCATTCACGCTGCGTTGCACCCACTGACAACGGATGCACTCTATTTTGTGGCGAAGGGCGATGGCAGCCATCAATTTTCTACGACACTAGCTGAACACAATGCAGCTGTGCGAAAATACCAGTTAAAACGATAGCCGTATTGATGCAGACAACCGATACGTTATAGCTAAATAAAAACAGAGTTTAAAAAGTAATGCGCGGAAAGTTTATTGTAGTTGAAGGCCTTGAAGGGGCAGGAAAAAGCTCAGTGATTGGGCTGATTGTTCAAGCATTAAAAGGTGCAGGAAAGCGCGTTGAGCAAACTCGTGAGCCAGGCGGCACACCGATGGCAGAAGCCATTCGAGAATGTGTAAAACACGACTGGGATGAGACCGTGAGTGAGGAGACTGAACTACTTCTTATGTATGCGGCGCGTGTGCAATTACTTACCAATAAAATCTTACCATCACTTGATGCTGGTGCGTGGGTGGTAGGTGACAGACACGACCTGTCATCTCAAGCCTATCAAGGCGGTGGTCGGGGCGTCAGTGGAAAAACAATGTCGGCCATCAGCGATATCGCCCTTAAAGGGTTTAAGCCAGATTTAACTTTATATCTGGATGTCGAGCCTGCGGTTGGACTAGAGCGCGCCCGTGGGCGAGGGGAGCTTGACCGCATTGAGCAAGCGGGGCTCGCCTTTTTCGAACGAACTCGCGCAAAATACTTGTCTCTTGCTAAGCAAGATGAATCTATCGTCGTGGTCAGTGCAATGCAGCCTATGGAAAAGGTTCATCAAGACGTGATTGCGATTATCAATGACTATGTGACGAACACAAGTAGCAAAAGCCAGCAGGGGAAAGGTTAATGCAAGTAATGCCTTGGTTTGCTACAACGTTCTCGACGTTACTGTCGCGATATATGGCAAAGAAACTACACCATGGTTTATTGCTGACAGGGCCAAAGGGAATTGGAAAATACCAACTCGCGTTAGGGTTAAGCAATGCGCTATTGTGTAAGCAGCCAAGCATAAATGGGCCATGTGAACAGTGTCAAAGTTGCCATTTGAGGCAAGCTGGAAACCACCCAGACTTTCATGTTTTAGAAAGTGAAAAGCAGTTAGGTGTGGATAAAATTCGCGAGGGCATTGGTAAGCTATCAGGTACTGCGCAAATGGGGGGCAATAAAGTGTTGTTGATTCCCCGTGCCGATACCATGACGGAAGCGGCAGCTAATGCACTGTTGAAAACCTTAGAAGAACCCACAAATAATACCTTCTTGCTGCTGATCACTGACAGTATCAATAAAATTATGCCGACCATATTAAGTCGATGTGAACGGCAGATACTCTCACTCCCGTCAGTGTCAGATAGTTTGAACTACTTAAACGCTAAGGGCGTAGAAGATGCAAGCGAAGCGTTACTGGCAGCTTATGGCTATGCTCCTCTTCGCGTAGAAGAGGCCCTCAGTGGTGAAGAAGACATTAGCTATCGCAATTTTAGCGATGGTATGCAAGCGCTCTTAGCAGGCGATGCAAATTTGCAAGTACAAACGCTTGCGAATAAGTGGCAGGACAATGCGCCTCAAATCGCATTGTGGTGTCAACAGATGGCCCATGACGAATACATAAAACGTCAACAGGCTGTTGATTTTAAACGCTATGAAGCGTGTGTTGATGCGGTAAGAACGCTGCAGCACGCAGGTGTTAACAAATCAATGGTACTTTTTGGGTTACTAAAGCAATTTCAACGTTAATAGGCAAACGCTGGCTTGTCGAAGCCCTTTTGTCTAACAGCAATTTTTTAAAACAGGTGTAGTTTGTTCGTAGATTCTCATTGTCACTTAGACCGACTTAAGCAAGGGCCAGAAGAGCTGGCTGAAACCTTAAATTTCGCAAGAACCCGAGGTGTTGAACACTTCCTTTGTGTGTGCGTATCTGTTGGTGATTACGACAGCATGTTAGCAGCTGTAAGTCAGTTTGAAGATGTATCAGTATCTTGTGGTGTGCACCCACTACATCAAGATGAAGCATGTAGCTATGAAGAACTGTTAGAGAAGGCGCAGCGTGAAGAAGTGGTAGCCATTGGCGAAACTGGGCTGGACTATTTTTATAGTCCGGAAAGTAAAGAAGTCCAGCTAACGTCTTTCGTCGACCACATCAAAGTAGCTAACGAAACTAAAAAGCCGTTAATTATTCATACGCGGGATGCACGGGAAGACACCATTAACTTACTCCGCCAACACAAAGCTGCGCACACTAAAGGTGTTTTGCATTGCTTTACTGAGTCATTAGACATGGCGCTGGCAGCAATAGAGATGGACTTCTATATCTCTATTTCAGGCATCGTAACCTTTAATTCAGCAGATGAATTGCGTGAAGTGGTAAAAGCGATCCCTTTAGAGCGACTACTTATTGAAACTGACTCACCATGGCTTGCGCCAGTTCCACATCGAGGTAAACAAAACCAACCAGGTTACGTGGTAGAAGTGGCAGAATTTATTGCTGAGCTTAAAGGCGTGACGGTAAAAGAACTAGCGGAAATTACCACGCAAAACTTCTACACGCTGTTCTCTTTAGCTGCGAAGAAGAAAGCCGCGTAGCGGTAAACCAGGCGATTTTACTCTCGGAGGTGGTTATGCCCCAGTGGCGACAAGGGTTGACAAAGAGTCTTCACCAAACCCGCAGTATGCCAGAAAGTCGTTACTTTCAGTTAGCTACTGTGGACGGTAGTGGTGTACCGTACTGCCGTACCGTGGTTTTTAGAGGGATCACCGACGACAACCAACTGGTGGTTATTTCTGACACCCGCTCAGATAAATATGACCAGCTTGGCCAGAATCCTCACTCGCAGGTTTGTTGGTATTTTTCTAAAACCAGGGAGCAATATCGCTTCTCTTGTACTGCAACAATAATAACGTTACATCAAGATGCTGACTTAGTTACTCAGCACTGGAATAAATTGTCAGATGCAGGCAAAAAGCAGTTTTTGTGGGGCGAGCCTGGCACGCCAAGAAACGATGGTTCGGCACTACAGGTTGAAGGGGATTTTGGTGTAGTTCCACCTCACTTTTGCGTGATCATGCTGGCTATTGATAGCGTAGATTACCTGAATTTGAGAGGTAACCCTCAAAGTCGAGAGTGGCATCAAAAAGACGGAAATGGCAACTGGGTTAGCCAGTCATTGATACCGTAGGTAACCACCTCTAGTCTCTAAGTAGGCACATATTGAGTGCATGATACTGCCTATTCTGGGCACCACCTAAGTCAGCAGTATACAAACCGGCGACCTAAGCAAAAAGTAAGCCCTCTCTAGCTTAAATAGACGCGATAACGCATTGGCAAATGAGAGGGCGTCGATCACCTAGAAAAGTCGATCACCTAGAAAATATGGGAAATTGGTGTATCACCTTTAAATAAATAGGTGATCAAGTCAGCATTACTTTCTCTTGCAACGCTTTCGACAATAGCTGTCGCTACATCTTCTCTTGGTATTACAGCATCGTCCCTATTGCTTGGCATATCGGTTCGTACTAAATGCGTGCCCGGTTCATTTAATAAAGTGCCAGGTCGAAGAATTACGTGATGTAAGCCGCTATTAATTAAATGCTCGTCGGCCATGTGTTTGGCAACCAAATATGGTTTTATTGCTGACTCCACGGCGTCAGGATCGTCTGCACCAATAGAACTAACCATAACAAATTTGGGTGTCCCCGCCGCCTTTGCATAGTTAACCGCGTTGCGGGCCGCCCAAAGATCAATCATAAGTGTTTTATCTGCGCCAGTGCTACCGCCTGAACCTGCTGTGAATACCGCAACGTCCACACCTTCAAAGTGTGCTGAAAAATCTTTTTCTAAATCCTGCTCAACCACTGTGAGGTTGGCATTTTGGATATCTGACAGTTTGTCTGGGCTTCTTACTGGCGCTACGACTTTGTGACCAGCATCCAACAATTTCACTGTTGCTTGCTTACCAATTTGGCCTGAAGCGCCGATTACTAATACATTTGCCATGTTTTCATCCTCCTTGTGGGTGATTTCGCTCATCTTAAGCTACTTAAGAATTCACAATACATAGGCGGGTAAAAAGGAAAGCGATCAATTACTGCGATAAAATGCATGACAAAACGTTTGCCTGCATGCATTGCCATTTAAACGGCAATGCAATGGGGGGAAGAGAAACTAAAGGGTATGATGATGAGCCAGCGGCTATTTTATCACCGCATTTCGGCCTGATTCTTTGCCGACATATAGCTTTTTATCGATGGCGTGGATGCAAGCCTCGACGCTATCGTAATCTCGTATATCCGCTACACCACAGGTTATGGTAGCCGATACAGAGTAGGGGGGAGCATCGATTTCGTAATCCGCGACAGTTTTACGTAGCTTTTCTGCCACCCAAAATGCTTCTTGTACCTTTAATGAAGGCAGCAATATAAGAAACTCCTCACCGCCCCATCGCGCAATAACGTCACTTTCTCTTAAACTATCTTCCAGGATCCTAGCTATTTTGACCAGTACTGTGTCACCCACATGATGACCGTATTCATCGTTAATACGCTTGAAGAAATCAATATCAACAATTAGCAAGGAGAAAGTATGATTATGGCGTTTATAATTTTGCCATGCTGCCTTGGCTCTTTGTGTAAAGTAGCGACGATTTTTGAGACCCGTCAATGCGTCCTGAGTTGAAAGCTGCGTTAACTTTTCTACGACCGCCTCTAAGTCTCGGGTTTTTTCCTCAACTTTTAGTGCAAGTTCAGCAGAGCGCTTTTTCAACGATGCTATCCTCAGCCACACCATCGATGAAATCAACAGCATGCCTAGCAGGGTAATCGCCACACGCCATATAGGCTTATCCCACCATGGTGGAACTACAACTATTTCAAGTTGCGCTGCATTGGTGCTCCATTCATTCTCTTGATTTATAGCTTTAACAGTGAAGCGGTAGCGTCCTGGGTCCAAGTTGGTGTAGGTGGCCGTTCTTGTCTTGTAGTCAGTAAAGCGCCAGCTGTTCTCAAAGTCTGCGAGTTTATAGGCATACGTAAGTTCGTTTGCATTCATATAATCAGTGGCGGCAAATTCAATCGTGAGCGCAATATCATTATGTTTAAGTTCGATTACCTCGTCTAGGCGCTGTCTTTGCTGATAGGTTGTTCCGTTTTGCTCGTTCCTACTCACCGTTTCAACGTTTGTGAGGTGCACTCCAGGTGACCACTTTACATTTGCCACTTGTGAGGGAGTAAATTGTGTTAAGCCTTCCGCTCCACCAAACATTATTGTGTTATTTTCAGTTACGGTGACAGAGCCAATATAGTAACCCGTAGACAGTGCGCCGTTTTCTGCACCGAAATAAGAAAGGGTAGACAAGTCAGGTGCTAAATACGCAATCCCTTCAATTGTAGAGATCCAAAGCCCATATTCATCATCTTCAACAATTGCCCCAATGGATACATTGCTCAATCGACTTTCAGGCTTAATTTGTGTCACTTTAATCGTTGACAAATCACTGCCTTCTTTAGACATAAAGAAGAGTCCAGCTGCTTGCGTTCCAATCCAATAACCACCGCGTTTTGACTGAGAAATCCACGTCACTACAGTTTGATCTGATATCTTGTCCGTAAACTCACTGACGCTGGTCAAGTCTCCAGTCAGTTTATTCGCAACAAATAAACCGGATACCGTACTTAACCAAGCGTTTTCATTGTCGTCCAAAACAATTCTCGTTGTCAGCGACAATGGCCATTGCTTTATTACCCTATCTTCTGACGGGCGATATACAAACAGCCCATCGCTGTAGCCGCCATACCAAATGTCTCCGTCATCATCGATATTAATGCTGTAACCCGACTTACCATTCAGCGCAACAAATTCTAGGTTTCTGGTCTGAGGGTTCAGTTTGGCGAGGCCTGTGCGTGTGGTTACCCATAATGCATCGCTCTTTGTATGATAAAACACGCTCAACAGCTTGTCGTTAGTGTCTTCGCTACTCGCAAATGTACCATTGGAAGTAAATGGGCCTTCTTGAGTTTTACTTATCGTGTCGTAAAGCCAAAGGCCCTTTTCGTTCGCTACCCATACTTGGTTATCTTTGTAATTCGATAAAGAGGAGATGATTCGTCCTTCGCCTATTTCCTGAGAGTAGAAATTGCTAAGCAGAGGGTTACTGATCGCAAACCCATCGTCTCTGGTGCCAACGACAACCAGCCCAGCTTTCGTTTGATAAAGGCTTGAAATTCTCTCTTTGGCCGCATCTTTCTCGTTAATCGGTGCACGCAGCACAGAGTTGGGGTTATGTGACGTTAAAATATTCAGCCCACGCTGAGTAGAAACCCATATATCACCGTTGTCCTTTAATAAGATGTCTGTAACGTAGTTATCAGATAATCCGTGAGTTTCAGAGGTACAGCTTTTGTCGATGGTAGTGCTTTGTTCGTCGGGATTGAACAAACATGCGCCGTGGGTAGCGGTGCCCAACCAGAATCGAGATTTCTCTGCTGCCACCAGTCGAGTAAAGTTCATGCTTTCAAAAGCCACTAACTCAAGAGACTTCTTAAACGGATCAAGTTTATAAAGACCCGAGGTGGAAGTGACATAAAGCGTGTTACCGATAAGTTCTATGTCTGTCAGCGTACTCGTGGTACTGGGAAGGTAGCTGACCAGCTCTACACTGTCTGAGTCTGGAGAGTAAGTGTAAAGGTTTCGTTCAGAGACAATCCAAAGCTGGCCATTGTGGGTGGTCTTGATCCTATTAATTACCTGTTTATTGAAAGGCTCTGACGCCGGTAACGTGTAGTGCTTGAACGACTCAGTATCAACATCTATACGGCTCAGCCCGCTGTATGTCCCCACCCACAGGTATTGACCGTCTAAGCTTGCCTCTATCTGAAGGGCGAACAGGGTCTGGAGGCCTGTTGACTTGTCTTCACCCCACAAGCCGAAGTTTCGAAATGTATAGCCGTCAAATTTATCGACACCAGACTGCGATGCCAACCACAGAAAACCATACTTATCTTCCGCAATATCTGAAATGGATACGTGGGCGATACCACTATCCATATTGTAGGAGTGAAACGCTGGGGCAATAGGTTTCGCGCGTGCAGGTAGGCTGCAAGTTGCAGTAAAAACTATGAAAAGCGAAAGTACCAACAGGGTGCGCATAATATAATCAAAAATTACATAAAATTTATACACTAACGTTACGCTAATCTACCGCTCTTACAATGGTACAAAAGTTTAAATTCAACAAAAAAAGCCTCGAAATTCGAGGCTTTTTGGACTGCATTAATTATGTTAGCCAGCGGCTAATCATAACGGATATAGTTACCAGCCACACTGGCGTGTAGCATTTTGCTCATCTAACCACGTTTTTAGTGGCGCAAAGTAGTCAGCGATAGTACTGGCATCCATTTGCGGTGAGCCTGTCAGTGTTTCTAACGCATTTTGCCAAGGTTGGCTCATACCCATCTCTAGCATTTCGTTAAGTGCTTTACCGGCTTCTTCACTGCCGTAGATAGAACAACGGTTAAGCGGGCCCTCATCACCTGCAATGTCACACAGTGCTTTATGGAACTGGAATTGAAGGATATGCGCTAGGAAATAGCGTGTATAAGGTACGTTAGCAGGCACGTGATATTTTGCACCCGGATCAAATGCGTCGGCGCTGCGCTCAACAGGCGCCATCACACCCTGATACTTTTCTCTCAATTCCCACCATAGTTGATTGTATTGTTCAGGTGTTACTTCACCTGACATCACTTTCCAGCGCCATTGGTCAACCATCAGACCAAAAGGAATGAAGGCAATCTTGTCTAACGCAACTTGCATTAACATACCGATATCGTTTGATGCGTCTGGGATCTCATCAATTAACTCGATTTGCTTAAGGTACTTAGGTGTTATTGATAAAGCGATGGTGTCGCCAATAGCCTCGTGGAAGCCGTCGTTTGCCGAACCACGGTAAAGAAGTGGTTGGTCTTTATAAGCGCGTTGATAGTAGTTGTGACCTAATTCGTGGTGAATAACGTTAAATTCTTCGCCAGTCTTTTGAATACACATCTTTATACGAAGATCGTCTTTGTCATCTAAATCCCACGCAGAGGCATGACACTGAACGTCACGGCCTTCAGGCTTTTGAAACATAGAGCGTTCCCAAAAGGTATCTGGAAGTTCTTCAAAGCCAAGCGATGAGAAAAATGACTCTGCTTGTTTAACCATGGCGATTTCGTCATACCCCTGTTCAGCTAATGCGCCTGTAACATCAGGAACTTTCATTTCTTGCTGAGGTTTAACGATATCGTAAATATTCCCCCACGACTGTGCCCACATGTTACCTAATAAATGGGCTGGGATTGGTTTGTCTTGAGGTACTATGTCTTCGCCATAGTGTTCACCTAGCTTAGCGCGCACGTGGCAATGTAGTGATTCGTAGAAAGGCTCTACTTGCGTCCATAAGCGATCCAATTCCTTGGGAAATTCATCTGCTGGCATATCGTACTTTCCACGCCACAAGGCGCTGACGTTTTCAAAACCTAGCTCTGCAGCGCCTTCATTGGCAAGCGATACTTGTTCTGCATAGAGTCCTGCCATTGGTTTAGATACTTCACGCCAGCCTGTCCAATATTCTAGTAGCTTGTCAGCATCGCGTAGGGTGGCCATTTCAGAGCTCATTTCAACCAAGCTTTTGCACGTACCATCTTCGCTGCAATACTCACCAGAGCCGTACATGGCACTTAAGTCAGAACCAATTTTTGCAAGCCGCTCTGCTTTTTCGGCATCTGCCGGCGGCGGCATTGTTAAACTGTTTTTAAGTAGATCAAGCTGTCTGCGGGTGTCGGCATCTACGTCTACATCGTTAAATTTCGCCGCTTCTTTAGCTAACTTTGCAACCTTGGTAGAAAGCACTTCATTAAAGTAAGCACTGACTGCTGCTGTATCGAAATTGATATTCGTGGCGTAGCTCCACTCGGCGTGCGCGGCAGGAACTTGCATTTTTGCAATATCATTTTGCGCCTGTGTTAAAAACTGCTTGGCGTCTTGTGCAGTGAGTTGTGGTTTAGTTTCTGTCTGTGTTGTACTTTCGCCACACCCCATAAGCGAAACGCTTACCAATGCTGCTATCAGAGTACGTTTGTGATTGAGCATACTTTGTCCTTTAATTATTGTGTTTTTTACGTGAATCGACGTTCACATAGACATGCTCTAGCATTGTGTAACGCTGTGTTGCTTTTGTAAAACAAATTCGATATTACTCTCACAAAAGCACTGGCTTTTTTAGGCAATTTATAACTAGAAATGCGAACGGTTGGGGCCTGTTTTTAAATTTGCCTCAACACCTGACGAAAAGTTTTTTAATAATGGGTCAAAGTAATGCAAAACAATGACAATGTAACGTCTGCTACACCTGATTTAGAAAGGTTGTTTATCTACGGAAGCCTTGCTCCTAATTGCCCAAATCACCATATCGTCGCTCATATTGATGGCCAGTGGCAGTCTGGTACGGTAGAAGGGCACTTAGTTCAACAAGGGTGGGGAGCAGTTATGGGGTTTCCAGGAATTGTTATTTCTGATCTAACTAAAGCAAAAGAAGAGGTGAAGGGCATGATGCTAACGTCTTCTCAACTTGCCGAAAACTGGGCCATGCTGGATGAGTTTGAAGGTGACCAATATGAGCGGGTCATTGTTTCTGTTAAGCTTGATGCCGGTCACACTGAAAACGCCTATATTTATCAAATCAAACCAACGCAATAAAAAGGACCATTATGTCAACGGAAGAACCACTCTACTGGGGCTTGAACGCTCGAAGCTACTGTACACTCATTCATGTTTCTCAGTTATCCAGTTTCATTATACCTGGCTTAGGTATCATATTGCCTATCGTGCTATGGATTGCTCACAAAGATCAAAACGAAGACATCAATGAGCACGGCAGGGTGACAGCGAATTGGTTAATAAGCTTGCTCATTTACTCTGTTATTTGTTTTGTCTTGACGCTGATTATCATAGGAGCGCTAGGCTTCATCGCTCTTGGATTAATGAACATCGTCTTTGCTATCGTGGCAGCAGTCAAAGCGAACAAAGGGGAGTTGTGGGTGTATCCGCTAAGCTTTGAGTTTTTTAAACGTTAACCTAAAGAATCCTACGTCACGTCTAGCAAGAAACACTGCGACTTAAGATCGCTTTCGAAGGGCGTTTCCATGTTGAAACGCCTTCGTGCTTATCCCATTGCAGATACTGCAATTGCCAGCGTGAACAATAACGCGATGTGTTTTGGTTTTAAAAGCATGTTCACCTCTTTCCTATGACTTCTTCTACTTTTGGTAATCTTGAAGATAGTTTTCAAATAGGTGTCGCGCTATTCATAATTAGTATAATTAACTCATATGTCGCTAATGTCATTACGAGGGCGTTGCTTTTTCAAAAGCGCTATGTCGTCGGTTAGCACTTATCTATGCGGATTGGTATAAATATTTGATTCGTAGAATACTATTGCTGCGTGTGCGATAGAGTAAAAAAGAATAATAAACGCAAAGAATGGCTTTAAATAAAGGATTAACCCGATAGACGAGTACTCGCCTAAAAATTACTTAGCGCTGAAGCGGTGACTTGGCAGTGCGCTATGAATAAGGTATTGGCTTTTGGATTGTTTGGTGGTTTGAAGCGAAACATCAGTACCGCGCTTCACCGTGCTTAGTGCTAGCGGTTTATTTTGACGTTGCTTCTTTAATAGTTGCGAAGAAGGCACTTCCTTCATATTTACAAGCGTAGATTGGGCTTCTTGCGCAATACTAACGTTAATCAACGAATAGGTTATACAAACTGTGGTAGCTAAAAAAATGTTTTTACTTGGCTTTTTCATCACATTTTTCTCTTTTTGTTCAACTTAATCGCTAAATAAAATTATTGGGTTTTACTTGATAGGGGTTCGATTGCAGAGGCGGTTGCACTCGCCTCATTCATCGATTTTGTTTGTTCCTCTTCATTACACCTAAAGTAGAACGAAAGAGAAACATGATGAGTCATACAAAGGTATGTCAAGAAATACCTTTGCATGTATTTCGAAACTGCGAGATAAAAATTACCACGCTGTAACACCACCATCTACTGCTATGGTTTGCCCGTTCATGTAAGAGTTGCCAGGGGAAAGCATCAGCATCATGGTGTTAACGATTTCTTGCGGTTCGCCTAGACGTTTCATAGGACTTCCCATGCCTAGTTGCTCGCGCGCTTCAGGGGTGTTGTACCCGTCTACGTTCAAAATATTGGTAGGACTATAGAATGGGCAAATTGCATTAACGCGAACATTTTTTCGGCCGTATTCCACCGCGGCTGTGCGGGTTATCCCCGAAACCGCGTGTTTTGCTGCAGCATAAGCACCGCCTTTAGGGGCTCCACCTAGTCCTGCAAGTGAGCTTACATTTAAAACGTGCCCTTGCTTTTGTGCAAGCATAACGGGTATTTGGTACTTCATTCCAAACATAACGCCTTTTACATTCACAGCGAACTGCGAGTCCATGATTTCCTCTGTCATTTGATGAATTGGTGCAGGGTTATGCGCTATGCCTGCATTATTTACGGCTATATCCAGTTTGCCAAAGGTTTCAATGGCTGTTTCAACCAGCGCCTTATTTAGCGACTCGCTAGCAATATTACCCGCTAGCACCACGACATCAGTGAGTGCTTTTACATCCTTTTTCGTTTCCTCAAGGGCGGTTTCGTTAATGTCTGAAAGAACGAGTTTTGCTCCTCGGTTGGCAAGACCTAGCGATAACAAGCGGCCAAAGCCACTGCCTGCGCCGGTGATTAATACAACTTGCCCTGAAAAGTCGAGTAGAGCATCCATGGTAATCTCCTGTTGGTAACTGTTTAATGTTTTTTGAAACGTGGCTATTTCAGCTGCGTTTGGTTTATAAATTGAATGAGTAATTTGGCTAGCATTTCCCCTTCGTCTTCCTGGATAAAGTGACCACCGTTTTCCACAAGGGTATGAGCCATGCCGCTGCTGCCCGGAATGAGCTTTTGAAATACCTTATCGCCACCTTTGGTGACAGGGTCGCTATCACCGAAAGCCGTAACAAAAGGTTTGTCATATTGCTTTAGCTTTTCCCATGCCTGTCTATTCGCCTGTGCCTCAGCATTGTCTGGGCTTGTAGGAACAAGAATAGGGAACATACGTGCACCTGCTTTAAAGCTTTCGTCTGGAAAAGGGGCGTCGTAAGCTGCAAGCGTCGCCTCGTCTAGAACAGTGGTTGTGGCGTTTTGAATGATCAAAGATGTGGGAAATACGGCGACATCCTGTGAGAATCGGCGCCATTTGATGAAAGCATCACTTGGCGGGTGGTCGCCAGTGGGCAAACCGGTATTAGACACCATTACACCCGAAAAACGCTCAGGCATATCGGCGACAAGTCGCAGGCCTAGTAAACCTCCCCAGTCTTGACAAAATAGTGTAACGGGGCCTTTAGTAGCCTGCGAAAACCAGTCTTTTAGCCATATCACATGACGAGCGTAGGAGTAGTCCTCTTTTCTTACTGGTTTATCTGAGCGCCCAAAACCAATGAGATCCGGCGCGATGACATTGAATCCCGCATCAGCCAATATGGGCATCATCTTGCGGTACAAATAAGCCCACGTCGGTTCGCCGTGTATTAATAGCACGGTATGTCCATTTTTCGGTCCACATTGATAATGGGCCATTGTTATTTCACTGCTTACTGTGTCTGTTACTTCAGTGAAACAGGGGGAGTAGGGAAAGTCAGTGATCGTGTCGAAGGCGCTTTCCGGTGTTTTAAGCACTTGCATAGCCAATCATCCTTTTGTAAATAAAATGTAATTACAAGTGTTGCCCGATTAACAAAAACACCGGTTTTATTTTCTGTCAAATAAACCTTAGGCAAGGTAGGACAGGCTCTGCGCAGAGAAATGAATTCACAAAGGGGCTGGCGGTCAATATTAAATATTATGATAAATGTCTATAACACCAATAAACTTGGATGATTGACAACACTGCAATAACATCCAGTTAACGTGATAAACAGGACATGGTTATGACTGAGATGGAAAATAAAGCCGTAGAATATGCAGTACAACAGGGTGTTGCCACGCTGACAATGCAAAGTGCGCCCGTTAATGCGCTGTCACGCGCTATCAGAGTAGGGTTGATAGAAGGCATAAACAATGCACTAGATGACGACAGCGTAAGTGCCATTGTTATTACTTCTTCACTACCTATTTTTTCGGGTGGAGCTGACATCAGCGAATTCTCTGGTGGCGATTTGTCTCCCATGCTGCCTGAGGTACTAGACAAGATTGAAAATGCGTCTAAGCCGGTTGTTGCTGTTCTCCCTGGACCAGCATTCGGCGGTGGCTTAGAAGTGGCGTTAGCTTGCCATCATCGCATCACCTTTGCCGACAATAAGGTGGGTCTTCCAGAGGTAAATCTAGGCATATTACCGGGCGCAGGCGGTACTCAGCGCCTTCCTCGTTTAGCCGACGCACAAACATCGTTAGAAATGATCGTAACAGGCAAGCCTACGTCGGTGGTCAAACTTCCAGGTGTCTTCGACAAAATTTCTGATAAGCCTGAGCATTTACTTGAAGATACAAAAGCGTATTTACAAGCATTAACGCCAGATAAAGCGATTAAACGCACCAGTGATATCACGCTGTCCATGTCTGACGAAACGCAGGCGGTGTTTGATGCAGTAACTGCACAAACTAAAAAAGCGACTCGTGGTTTCTTTGCTCCATTAAAATGTATCGAAGCGGTACGCGGCGCTTACACGCTCGCTTTTGAAGATGGCCTTAAAAATGAAGGCAAGCTTTTCATGGAGTGTATGAATACGCCACAGGCGCGTGCCCAGCAGCATTTCTTTTTTGCTGAACGCGCAGCAGGTCATGTGAGCGATTTCGACAAAAATACTCCTGAGCGCAACATTGATAAAGTTGCGATTATCGGCGCCGGAACAATGGGCGGTGGTATCGCTATGAACTTCGCCAATGCCGGCATTCCAGTCACAATGCTTGAGCTCAAAGAAGAAGCGCTAGAGAAGGGATTAGCGCTTATTAGAAAGAACTACGAAAACTCAGCGAAAAAAGGCAAGTTAACCCAAGAGCAGGTAGAGAGCCGCATGGCACTGCTTTCAGGTACCACGTCGTATGACGACTTAGCTGATGTTGATCTCGTCATCGAAGCCGTTTTCGAGAAGATGGAAGTAAAGAAAACCGTATTCTCGACGCTGGATAAAGTGTGTAAGCCAGGCGCCATTTTGGCTTCAAATACGTCAACACTGGATATAGACGAAATAGCGACAGCCACATCCCGTCCTGAAGATGTGATTGGTCTTCACTTCTTCTCGCCAGCGAATGTGATGAGACTGCTAGAAGTGGTTAAAGCAGAGAAGACATCTGCTGAAGTCATTAAAACCTGCATGAAGATGGCTAAACGCATCAAGAAAGTAGCGGTGTTGGTAGGCGTTTGCTTCGGATTCGTAGGTAACCGCATGATTGAGCCTTACGGCCGTGAAGCTAACCGCTTACTGCTTGAAGGAGCAACACCTGAGCAAGTTGATCGTGTTTTAACCGAGTTTGGCATGCCAATGGGGCCGTTCACTATGGGTGATATGGCTGGATTAGATATTGGTTACTATGTACGACAGTCTCGACAAGAGCACATTGCACACGACCCCGCTTACGGTGCAGTGGCAGATCGCTTAGTAGAAAAGGGGCGCAACGGACTCAAAACCGGACGCGGAGCTTACAACTATGAACCTGGAAGTCGAGTTCCTGTCCCAGATCCAGAAGTACTAGAAATTGCCAAGCAAGAAGCAGAACGTTTAGGCGTGGTTCAGCGTTCAGACATTAGCGATGAGGAAATTCTAGTTCGCGTCATGTACTCATTGATTAACGAAGGTGCTGCCATCTTAGAAGAAGGCATTGCAGCTAAATCTAGCGATATAGATGTAATTTATGTTTACGGTTATGGCTTCCCTGTGTATCGCGGCGGCCCTATGCAATATGCCGACGAAGTAGGGCTAGGCACTATTTTAGATAAGCTGACTACCTATCGTGATCAATTGGGTGATTACGGAAAGATGTGGCTTGAACCAAGTGATTTGTTGGTGAAATTGGCCCAAAGCGGCGGCACGTTTAAAAGCTATAAAGCGAAGTAGACAAAGCTCTCGTTAGCGAGAGTTAATCGACGGTGAGAGCTAGCGCTAGCTCTCGTTACCCGACATCCGAATTTGGTAAAGCTAGGTAACTTCGAGAGGAAGCACGTAGGCCTAGCTAAACTTTGGCTGAACTTTCAGCCCAACTGAAAGGAATATGAAAATGCGCGATGCAGTTATCGTAAGTACAGCACGTACGCCAATCGGGCGCGCTTATAAAGGTGCACTGAACAATTTACCAGCCCCTTCATTAGGTGGCCATGCTATTCAAAACGCAGTAGCACGCGCAGGGATCGACCCTGCCAGTGTCGACGACGTGGTAATGGGCGCAGCGCTAACCCAAGGCAGTGGCGGCATGAATATTGGCCGCTTGGCTGGTTTAGCGGGTGGTTTACCGGTCACCGTAGCGGGTATGACACTCGACCGCCAATGCAGTTCTGGCATGTATGCCATTGCTACCGCAGCGAATTCAATTCGTACGGGCGATACCAACATTATGGTTGCGGGCGGCTTAGATTCTATCTCTTTAGTGCAAAACAAAAATATGAATATGTTTCGTGCAGTAGACCCTGCACTGGTTGCTAAGCACAAAGATATTTATATGCCAATGCTTCAAACTGCGGAAGTGGTGGGTAAGCGCTACAACATTAGCCGTGACGTACAAGACGAATACGGTTACCAAAGCCAAATGCGCACAGCAGCGGCTCAAGAAGCAGGTAAGTTTGATGATGAGATTGTACCTATCACAGCAACGCAAGCCTTATTTAATAAAGAAACAGGTGAAACCTCTGAGCGTGAAGTGACCTTGTCGAAAGACGAAGGAAATCGCCCAGAAACAACGCTTGAGGGGCTTAAAGCGCTTAACCCAGTGATAGAAGGTGGTTGTATTACCGCAGGTAATGCAAGCCAGCTTTCTGATGGAGCCAGCGCGACAGTGATTATGGATGAGCACTCAGCGGCAAAAGGCAATGCTCAACCTCTTGGTATTTATCGCGGTATTGCAGTGGCAGGCTGTGAGCCAGATGAAATGGGAATTGGCCCAGTGTTCGCCATTCCTAAGCTATTAAAGCAGCATGGATTGACCATGGACGATATCGGTCTATGGGAGCTTAATGAAGCGTTTGCGGTACAGGTACTTTATTGTCGCGATAAGTTAGGCATTCCAGACGAATTATTAAACGTAAACGGTGGTGCCATTTCTATTGGTCACCCATACGGCATGAGCGGTGCTCGCATGGTGGGTCATGCACTCATCGAAGGTAAACGACGCGGTGCGAAATATGTTGTTTGCACCATGTGTATCGGTGGCGGCATGGGCGCTGCTGGTCTATTTGAAGTAATATAGGTATTGGGTATGGAAGGTTATAAAGCTCCACAACGTGACGCCATGTTTGTAACACATGAGCTACTAAATTATCAAAATCACTATCAAAAGCTAGGTTTCGACGAAGCATCAGAAGATCTGGTGTCGGCGATTTTCGCTGAAGCTGCAAAGTTTTCAGAGAACGTACTGGCACCCATCAATGCATCAGGCGATGAAGAAGGGTGTAAGTGGGTTGATGGTGAAGTAACAACGCCTAAAGGTTTTAAAGAAGCTTATCAAACGTATGTTGAGGGCGGATGGCCAGGAATGTCTCACCCTGAAGAATTTGGCGGTCAGGCACTACCATATTCATTGTCATCTATCATTGCTGAGTGGTTCTCAGGCGCAAACCATTCTTGGGCGATGTACCCAGGTCTAAGCCAGGGCTGTATGGCAACAATAAAAGCCCATGGCTCTGAATTACTACAAAAAATGTTCCTTGAAAAACTGGTTAGCGGTGAGTGGACAGGTACTATGTGTTTGACCGAGGCACACTGCGGTTCAGACCTTGGCATGTTGAAATGTCGCGCGGAACCTCAAGAAGATGGTACCTACAGCTTAACAGGAACGAAGATTTTTATTTCGGCAGGTGAACACGACTTGTCTGAAAATATCGTACACATTGTGTTAGCTCGATTGCCAGATGCGCCAGAGGGTACCAAAGGTATTTCACTATTTGTTGTGCCTAAGTTTAACGTGTCTGAAGATGGCGAAAAGCAAGATAGAAACGCAGTAGGATGCGGAAGCATTGAACATAAAATGGGGATCAAAGCCAGCGCAACCTGCGTGATCAACTTCGATGGTGCAAAAGGTTATTTGATTGGGCCACCAAACCGCGGCCTAAACTGCATGTTTACGTTCATGAATACCGCACGTATTGGCACTGGTCTAGAAGGCTTGGCATCATCTGAAGCAGCATTCCAAGGTGCGCTTCGCTACGCAAAAGACCGCATTCAGTTCCGTTCATTAACAGGGCGTAAAAATCCTGATGGCCCAGCTGATCCTATTATTGTGCACCCTGATGTACGTCGTATGCTGTTAACGCAGAAAGCGTTCGCGGAAGGCAACCGAGCGCTTGCCGCTTACTGTATGCAGTTAGTTGACGTTACTTTGTATGGTAGCGACGAGGCTGAGAAGCAACTTGCGGATGCAAAACTTGCATTCTTAACGCCTATCGTAAAAGCCTTTTTAACTGAAACCGCGCAAGAAGCCACGAGTTACGGTATGCAGGTTTATGGCGGCCACGGCTTTATCAAAGAATGGGGTATGGAACAGCTCGCTCGCGATACCCGTATCTGCACCATGTATGAAGGTACTACAGGTATTCAAGCCGTTGACCTATTAGGTCGTAAAGTAATGGGCTCTAATGGCGAATTGCTTAATGTGTTTGTTCAAGAAGTGCGCGACTACTGTAATTCATTGCGCGATAACGCTCAGTTTAGTGCTTGGACTAACGCGCTAAACTCTCATCTTGACGAGTGGCAGCAGATCACTATGGATATCGGTAAGGCAGCAGCATCGAACCCAGATGAAATTGGTGCAGCGTCTGTTGATTACTTAATGTATTCAGGTTATGTCACCGTTGCTTACTTCTGGCTAAAAATGGCAGTGAAAGCACAAGAACAGCTTGATGCAGGTAGCACCGAAACCGAGTTTTATAAGAGTAAAATCTTAACAACGGGCTTCTACTTTGACCGTTTGTTAACCCGTACTCGCTCACTGGTTTCGGCAATGCAATCAGGCGCAGACAACTTGATGTCTATGCCAGAGAGTATGTTCGCTATCGAGTAACGACATAAAAGTAATACACGTGCGTAATTAAAAGACGTACGAAAGGCCGAGAAAATAATGTAGCCGAGAAAATGATTTAACCAAATAATCATTTGGATACGTTATTTTGCTCGGCCTTTTTGTTTCTTAAAAACAACATAGAGGAAGGAAGTGAGCACAGTGGTTGTTTCAAAGTACGTGAATGTTGAGGGAGCCAGCCTTCATTATTTATCCCGAGAAGAAGAGAGCGCTGAGAACCCTCTGCTTATCATGTTTCATGGCTTCCCAGAAAATGCGCACACATGGGAAGCGTTAATGGCGACACTCCCCACATCACTTGACATCATTGCCCCAGATTTGCCCGGTTATCATTTATCGAGTCCACTACCCAGTGAAACGGACTACCAAGTTCCATCATTGATAAGTCGAATGGCCGCCTTCATCGAGAAAGTTCAAAAAGGCCGAAAGGTTATTTTGTTGGGACACGATTGGGGTGGGGCAATAGCGTGGCCCCTAGCAGCCTTTCACCAAACATTAATTAGCAAACTTATTATTGTTAATGCTGCTCATCCTTCTTGTTTTACACGGGCAATAAAGACCTCTTCTACGCAAAGAGCAAAAAGCCAGTATATCTCTGCGCTTATTGATAAGGGCGCAGAGCGGACCCTTACAAATACAAGCTTTACGTTATTGAAAAATATGTTAGGCAACGGCTTTTTTGAGAAAGAAACCAGCTATTCAAGGACTCTACTTAACGACTGGGGTAAACCTGAAACCCTCAGTGCGATGCTCAATTACTATCGGCAAATGCCTCAACAAGTGCCACAAAAGAATGTATCTGAGAAAGTGTTGGATGATATTCGTATACCTGAAATATTCATTCACTGCCCAACCCTGTTATTGTGGGGAGAGCAGGATGATGCGTTTGATCTAAGTGTACTGGATAAAATCGAACACTATGTTCCAATGATAATTAAGCGGTTTAATCCGCACGCGTCGCACTGGTTACACAGGGAAAAACCTGAATGGGTACAAAAAGAAGTGATAAATTTTATAGGGTTCTAGAAAGGGGTGAGGCCCCTAAAAGGGGCCTCCAGTGCGGCGTCCTGCCGCTACCATGTTGAATCGTTACATCACATGGTGTGATTAATTAGTTATATTAGATTCTGCCGTTAAGCTCTGTTGAAATAGGAGAGCTTTGAAGACCTTGTTCAGCAATCCACGCTTGAAGTGTCTTACCGTCTGACTCAGGCTCTGCTAAGTCTTTGCTTGGCATTTTCTTAACCAGTAGAGTACCTACTTCAACCGCATTGCTAGTAAGAGCAGTGCGAATTAGGCTTTGGCCGTTACAAGAAATGCCAGAGTAGTAATCGCGAAGCTTAAGTTTGTAGTCTGATTGAACGCTACGCATTTTCTTACGTAGTTCGCCCTTGTCATCTGCTTGAACAATTGTGCAAATGTTTGCAAGTGCTTCGTTGATGTCATTAGCCTGAGCTGCGTTAGAAAAAGCTAAAGTTGATGCTGCAATTACTAGAGAAGTTTTAACGATTTTCAACATGGTTAAATTCCTTCGGTTGTTGTTGTTAAGATTGTGTTCGTTCGTTGAAATGCATTAAACCCGAATCTAACTATTTGAAAAACATGTTGTAAAATAACATGGTATGTCAAACCATACCTAAAGGGGGAGCTTGCGTTACGAGCTCACGCATACCGCAGCTTGATTACCTAAGTCACTGGGTTGAAGAACGTGAAAATTTAAAGAGACAGAAAGTAAAAAGGCCCCGTAGCGGGGCCTTTCATTGCAGCTGACGCTGCAACCATGTTGAATCGACTCACATGGCTATGTGAATTAGTGCTTAGATTCTATCGTTAAGTTCAGCAGAAATTGGCGAGCTCTGTAAGCCTTGCTCTGCTATCCACGCTTGAAGCGTTTTGCCGTCTGATTCGGGCTCAGAAAGGTCTTTGCTTGGCATTTTCTTAACAAGCAGTGTACCTACCTCAACTGCGTTGTTCGTTAAGGCCGTGCGGATAAGGCTTTGACCACCGCATGAAACACCTGAGTAATAATCGCGTAACTTTAATTTGAAGTCTGACTGTACGCGACGCATCTTCTTACGCAATTCGCCTTTGTCGTCAGCCTGAACAATAGTACAGATGTTTGCTAGTGCCTCGTTTACGTCATTTGCTTGTGCTGCGTTTGAAAAAGCTAATGTTGATGCTGCGATGACTAGAGAAGTTTTAACGATTTTCAACATGGTTAAATTTCCTTCGTTATATTTGTTTAATTAATCGGTTTGTCTGTTCGGGATTAATTAAAAAACAATCAGGTCGAATGAAAAACATTCATTCAAATAACAAGGTATATCGAATAATACGTTAGACTAAAGATGTAAGAGGTATGAAATGCGCTGTAGCCTTTAGTATTAAAGGGCGCAGGCAAACTAAGTTGAATTGCAATCGAAGATCAATAAATAGCCAAATAAAGTGCAAAAAACAACGTTAATGCTGTTTTTTTGCTTTTTGTTGAAGTTAATGCGTATTAAAAATGTACGCAATAGGCATTGTATTAATAAGAAAAGAACGAAATTAAGAAGTGAGCAGTGCTGAGGCAGTACGTTCTGTCGTGATGAGCCCATTGAGCAATTTCGATCGCAGAGCGCCTCTTATAGCGTGCAGTTTGTTGTCGCCCGCTGCAACACCTACTACAGGCTTTTCTGGCGTTGCTCTCAACTTAAAGCTCGTTACTCTCTCGTTAATATCGCAACTAATCAACGCACCTTCTTCATTAAAGATCCAGCTTATGATTTCGCCACTTGCACCAGATTCAGCGAGGGTTGCTAATTGATCATCGTCGATAAATCCGTCTTTATACAATGGAGACACACTGCCTAAGTTACCAATGCCTACGAAGCTAATATCCGCTTGTTCGGCAAGCGTGTGAATTCTAGATATGTGTTGTTGCTGTTGCCAAATTTCCCGTTCTAGTTTACTAGATGCTATTACAGGGATAGGCATAGGATAATGCTGTGCTTTAACTCTGTCGGCTACGTGAACAGCAACGTCATAACGCGTCGCCTCTCCGTTATCAGCAATATTACCAACAAGGGAAACAATTTTATGCTGAGGGCAGTGAAGTATTGACAATTCATCAGCACAGGCACGCAGTACACGGCCAGTGCCAAACGCGATGGTTTGTGGAGCGTCGAATTTTAAAGCTCTTTCTATTGCTGCTGCACCCGCTTGACCAAGGCCAAGCGTTGAATTGGGATCGTCATCAACACTGGGCACAACTTCACAGAAAGTTAATCCGAATTTTTTCTTTATGCCTTGCGCTAATTCCATACATCTAGCAATCGGGTGTTCTAAGCGCACTTTCACAAGACCTTCCGACATGGATAACGCCACTAAGCGTTGTGCGCTTTGGCGTGATGTTTTGAGCGTTTTAGCTATCTCATCTTGCGTCTTACCACCAACATAGTACATCCATCCTGCTCTGGCGGCCTCGTCGAGTTTATTGAGTTCGTTTTGTGCTTTCTTACTCATTTAATTTTTCTCATGTCAAAAATGTCAGGGATTCGAGAGTAAAACTCGTCCCATGAATTAATGGTGTTGTCCGATGTCACAATACAATTCTGTAGATGTGCGCCACCTGTATAGTGGAAGTAGCGCATGTCCGCGGCTTTAGCGGCAGCAATCCCAGGCTGAGAGTCTTCAATAACTAGGCAGTTTTTAGGAGCAATGTTGAGCGCATTTGCCGCATATAAAAATAAATCTGGTGCTGGCTTGCCTTTATTTACGAGTGCTCGCGTGTAAATGCGGCCTTCAAAATAGGAAAGAAGCCCTGTACTGGTTAACGCCTTTGTTGTTCTTTCAGGTGAACTGCTTGTGGCGACACAAAATGGAATACCTAGTGAGTTAAGTGCAGAAAGTACAGAGGTGATACCGGTAGTCTTTTGTAAATGGCACTCGAAGCTGTCGAACAGTAATCCATGGAATTTGTTTTTCATGGACGTGGTAAGTGTGAGCGCAAAGTCATCTTTTAACTTACCCTGAACGTGCTCCATGCTCTTGCCAAGAAAATGCTCTATAAAATATTGTTTCGATAATGCAATATCGAAACTAGACAGAAGTGCTTGCCACGCCTGCATCGACAGCACTTCACTGTCAATCAGTACGCCATCACAATCAAAAATCACCAGTTCCACGTTGTGTGCCTGCAAGAGTCACCTTCCTTTAAGTATTAACATTTAACCAACGTCCCCTTGCCAATTCCGTATTCGTACACCAAAGGTCAACAGGCCCATAATTATATGAACATTTGCCTAAGTGTAAGGTAATTGATGGCGTTTGTTCTACCTTAACAAGCAGTTCTTGAGTCATACGACTACATACGCGGTTTTCGGCCTCAAATTTCGTCTCTAAAATTTCTTCATAGTATCAATTGGATAGATTATATCGCGTTTATTTTGATTGGTTAAATGTGCATTTTTATTGTGTTAATTAAATAAACAAGCCTCCGTTTATTTTGTTAATGGCTGTTTACAAAGTAGAGGGTATATGCAAATATTTACAAAAATTGAGATATATCCCAATGCTTGGGCAAATGCTCTTAATGTGTTTTGAAACCAGTGGGAAATACACCCACAAAACGAGATTTGAAGATGAAGTCGACGTCTAGTGATATTGATATTTCACAAGTTAGTGACGAGCAACTCCCCGTCGCTAAACATAAACTGAAAGGCTGGAAGCATTTCATGGGCTTGTACGCCGGTGAACATGTGGCGGCAACTGAATTCGTATTTGGTGCAACCTTTGTTGCGCTAGGCGCCACCATGACCGACATTCTGTTGGGTTTATTGATTGGTAATCTACTTGCTGTCCTCAGCTGGACACTTATCACTACGCCTATCGCTGTAGATACCCGTTTGAGCTTGTACTCGTATCTTCAGAAAATAGCTGGCGACTCTATGACCAAGCTCTATAACTGGGCGAATGTCATCATATTTACAGTGATATCGGCCGCTATGATTACGGTGTCGGCAACCGCCGTGCGTTTTGCATTGAACATTCCGGCGCAGTTAAATTGGTATCCGACTAATTTAGCTTTTGTTGCCGTCGTGCTTGCAGTCGGTGTGATAGTTGTCTTTGTCGCTATGTATGGCTTTAACGCCGTTTCCAATTTTTCTCGTATTTGTGCGCCTTGGTTGTTCACCATGTTCATTTGCGGTCCACTTATTCTAATGCCTGCACTCGCTGAATCTGTAATTGGGCAAACGTTTCTTACATCGTGGAATGACTTTATTCATATCGGTAGTACATCGGTGTGGACGGGCTTCACCCAAAGTGGTGAGCCTGGTATTGGTTTCTTAGAAGTGATTGGCTTTTCGTGGGCAGCGAACACGATAACGCATTTCGGCCTTATTGATATGGCATTACTGCGTTTTGCCAAGCGTAAACGTTACGGTTTATGTACGTCGGCGGGTATGTTATTTGGTCATTATATAGCATGGATTTCAGCCGGTATTATGGGCGCAGGAACAGCGGTTATTGTTCAAAAGTCCATTGGTGAATTAGACCCGGGCGATGTGGCTTTCCATGCATTAGGTCTTTCTGGACTCGTTATTGTTATCGTTGCAGGTTGGACTACAGCAAACGCGAATCTCTATCGCGCTGGACTTGCCGCGCAAGCCATTTTTAAAGATAAATCACGTACCACAACGACCGCGGTCGTCGGTATGGTCACCGTTGCAATTGCGTGTTTCCCGTTCGTGTTTACTAAATTACTGCCACTGTTAACGTATGCTGGATTACTTGTTGTTCCTGTAGGAGCAATTGTGTTCGCAGAGCACATGATTTTTCCGCGTATTGGATTCACACGTTATTGGGCACATTATCAAAGCCTTACTCACAGCACACCAGCGGTAGCGAGTTGGGGTTTGGGGCTTGTGTTTGGCTTTGGTTTAAATGTATTAGACGTCATGTCTTTTTACTATCTATTCATACCCACGTGGTTCTTCACCATAGCTGTATATACAGCACTGGCCGCAAAGTATGGTGCAAAACAAGCTTATCCTGAGCAAGAAGCACAAGTAGATGCTTTCAATGCACGTGTTGAAGCCCATCAGCAGCAAGAAGCGGCGTTAGAAAACGAACACGTTGAAGACGTTACTGCCGTATCTAAATTACTGCGTCTTACTTCGCTAGCGAGTTTGTTGGTGTCCATAGCATTGGCAATCAAAACTTTTTCTCTTAGTGACACGGTTGCCGCTTACGAATTGAACCGAGACTTATTCTTTAATGTTGGGTTCGCGTGCACCGTTATCTATTTCGTTACTGCGTATTGGGCGATGCGTCGCCACAAAGCGTTACAAAGCTAATAAGGTTCTTATGCAATCTCAAACGTCTATTTTATTGAACAGAGCGAACTTATCGTCGTTGCCAAATGACATAAGGCGTCCAGCTTATGATGTGGAGAACGTTCAAACGGGTATTGTTCACATTGGTGTAGGTGGTTTTCATCGGGCACATGAAGCCATGTATGTAGACAGATTAATGGCAAAAACCGGCGATCTATCGTGGGGCATTTGTGGTGTGGGTCTTCGCGAGAACGACCGTGCAATGAAAAAAGTGTTCGACGAACAAGATAACTTATATACCTTGGTTGAAAAGCACAATGATGGTTCCCGCAGTGCATCAGTTATCGGTGCAATGACGGGGTTTTTGATGGCGCCGGACGATCCTCAAGCAGTTATTGATAAAATGGCTGAGCCCGAAGTACGCATCGTATCGTTAACCATTACCGAAGGTGGCTATAATTTTGATGCTTCCTCAGGGGAATTTATTACCACTAACCCTGATGTCATTCACGATATCGAAAACCCCAAAACGCCTAAACTGGTTTTCGGCTATTTAGTTGCAGCGCTTAAAAAACGCAAAGAAAATAACGTTAGGCCTTTTACCATTATGTCCTGTGACAATATTCAGCACAATGGCCATGTGTTAAAGAAAATGCTGCTTGCGTATATTGAACTGTTTGACCAAGCGTTTGCTACTTGGGTTGACGAAAACGTGAGTTTCCCTAATTCAATGGTAGACAGAATAACGCCTGCAACCACAAATGAAGATATCGCAACGTTTAGGGCTCAGGGCGTAGAAGATGCTTGGCCTGTAGTGTGTGAGCCTTTTGACCAGTGGGTTATTGAAGATGACTTTTGCAATACCAAGCCGTGTTTAGATTTAGTCGGCGCGCAGTTTGTAAGCGATGTGGCACCGTACGAAAAGCTTAAGCTTCGTATGCTTAATGCGGGTCATTCAGTACTTGGGTTGGTTGGTTCTGTAGCAGGGCTTGAAACTATCCATGAAAGTGTTGAAGCGAAACAGTTAAAGCGTCTTCTATCAATCTTTATGGAACAAGAGGTTATGCCAACACTCGACCCAGTAGAGGGGATTGACGTGTATGAATACAGAGATACGCTGCTATCTCGTTTCTCCAACCCTTTCATTAAAGATACGCTAGCGCGAATTTGCCTTGAAAGTTCGGCTAAGCTTCCGGTGTTTTTATTTCCCACCGTACGAGATAATTTGGCGGCCAACAGAGACACCGATATAAGTGCTTTAGTTGTTGCTTGCTGGGCCTTCTATTCAGACAGGCATGCCTCTCAAGACGGGAAGTCACTTGAAATCAACGATGTGTTAGCTGATAAGCTTCACAACGCGGCTAGTAATAACCAAATAGACAGCCTTAGTTTTTTAATGCTAGAAGAAGTATTTGGTAAGCTGGTTGATGAAGCGCGTTTTACCGCTAGTTTCCAGGGCTTTGTAGAGCGCTTGTATCAACAAGAGCCGGTGTTGCTGATTAGCGAAAAGGTAGCAAACAATAAACTCGAGCTTGCCAGAGCTTGTTAGATTGTATTGGTAATCTGCATTAGTACGAAGGGGAGTAGGGAATACTCTCCTTTTTTATGCATTGAATTTTATCAGCTGATACAAAAGAAAAAAGCGACCCGAAGGTCGCTTTCTAAAGTGCAGATTTCTCTGCAACCATGTTGAACTGGTTCACATGGTGTGAAACTGTTTTATAGGCGGTCGTTGATAACCGCAGCAATTGGGTTATCTTGCAGACCGTTTTCTGCAACCCAAGCTTGAAGTGTTTTTCCATCAGCTTCAGGTGCTTCTAAATCACTTTTTGGCATTTTCTTAACAAGTAACTCGCCAGCTTCTAAAGCATTGTTTAGCAGTGCTGTACGAATTAGGCTGTTACCGCCACAGCTAATTGCTGAGTAGTAGTCTTTAAGTTTCATACGGTAGTCTGATTCGACTGAACGCATTTTCTTACGTAGTTCGCCTTTATCGTCCGCTTGAACGATAGTGCAAATATTCGCTAGTGCTTCGTTAACATCAGCCTGTGCTACGCCCGACACACCTAATGTCGCTGCGATAACAAGAGAAGTTTTAACAATTTTCAACATGGTTAATTCCTCAAGTACTTCTATAGATTGTTTGTTTGTTCGGAAGGATTAAACGACAAAAATGAAATCTTGAAAACGTTCTAAGCGATACTTAGGTATGTGGTTTTATAAGTATGTGGAGACAAAAAAGCGCCCATAACGAGCGCTGTTTGGAGAAGTGGCGTTAGTGAGGTTTATAGTTGCTCGCTACTTCCATTATTTGTTCACGCATCCACATATGAGCGTGATCATGGTCGGCGCTTACATGCCAATAAAGGAAATACTCTACAGGCGGTAAATCAAAAGGAACCTCGTACAACGCAAGATCGTAATGTTTAGCAAGGTGATACGGCAGGCACGCGATTAGGTCTGTCTTTACTATCGTACTTGGAACGGTTAAAAAATGTTGACCTCGCATAACTTCCTTGCGTCTTTTGCCCATTTTATCTAACGCAATATCTATTGGACCCACACCAGATTTACGCTGTGACACATTAATATGGCCTAATCGTAGAAAGGTATCTAAGTTAAGCCCGTTTTTGAGCGCAGGATGATTTTTACGTGCTAACACAACAAGTCTGTCTTGAGCGATTTTTTCTTTACACAAATGAGGGTCTGTAAATGTCGATGCATCTGAGTAAAAGTCCAACGTGCCCGATGCCATCGCCGAAACAACTTGGCTTCTAGGAATCTCGTAATTGGTCAACCCAATATTTGGCGCCAAATTCTGCAAACGTGAAATGAGTCGAGGCATAATGCTTACTTCAAGCAAATCACGGCTGGCAAAGTTAAAGGACTTCTCGGCTGTGAGAGGGTCGAATGTATGACTTTCTTGCACGCTTCTGCGTAGTAAGGCTAAAGCTTGTCGAGCTGGAACAATAATATTTTGCGCTACGGGGGTAGGCGTCATACTGTGGCCAGTACGAACGAACAGCGGGTCGTTAAGCATTTCCCTTAGTCTCGCTAAAGAGTTACTTACCGCTGGTTGAGTAATGCATAAGACATCTGCTGCCTTGGTTAAGCTTCCTGCCGTGTAAATGGCGTCGAATACTGCAAAAAGGTTCAAATCGATTCTATTGAGATTCATAACTAATCCTTTAAGAGCGAGTGCCCTGAAAAAAGCCAATAGATGAAGAGGCGCTAGTTTGTATCACGGTGCGTTTAATAGAAAACTGTGATCCAATGCTACATAGCATCTACGAATAATTTACGTTAGTGTAACAAGAATATTTATAAATACCTATTATTAAAAGTTAATTGAAACATTCAAGGTAATAATAGTAGTTTTATCGTCAATAAATGGAGATTGGACTGAAAAATGAGAACACTTTTAAACTTAGCAGTGGGAGATACCCTTGAACAACCTGAATGGCTGACGGTTACGCAGGACATGATCAATCAGTTTGCAGACGCTACCGGCGATCACCAGTGGATACATTTAGATGCTGCGCGCTGTGAAAAAGAAAGTCCCTTTAAAACAACAATTGCTCACGGCTTCTTGACTGCCAGTCTCATGCCTAAAGCATTCGCTGAGGTAATCGCGCCAGACGAACGTATCGCGTCTATGATTAATTATGGCATTGATAAGTTACGTTTTCTTGAACCAGCAAAAAGTAATGACGCCGTTAAATACCGATTCAAACTTGTCGAAATCACTGAAAAGGCGCAAGGGAAGCTTTATAAAGTAGAGGCAAGTTGCTTACTTAAATCGAATGGGAACCCAGCGCTAATAGGTGGCTTTCTCATGCTCGCGGTGCTTAAGCCTTGATAGATTGTTGTTTCACGCAGTAAAAGTGGCTGTACAAACTGGTACGGCATATTGCCAAATGCGTATGACGATGCGTGTGCTACGTCGTTGTCTAGTTGATATGTCGCACCGTGTATTGCAAAAACATGGTGCCACAAAATAAAAAAGCCTGAGATGCTGGCGTTTGTTGACCTTTGATATATAGCAAAGGTCAACAGGGCCTAGTTTAGCGATCGTCAGGCTTTTACCTACACAGTCCTACTTTATCGGCAAGACCTATGTCGACAGAAACGAGTTAGTTAGACGCTTCTTCGGCACCTTCTTCAATGGCTTCTCCAGCACTTTGAATATCTTTACCGGCCCCTTCAACTGTTGCACAACCGCCTAAACTCCCAAAACTGGCTGCGAGTATAAGAACTAAAAAAGCGTGTTTAAGTGTTTTTGAATTTAACATTTCCATTTGCATCTCCGTTAGTTTCATTCTTCTGCGGGTTGCTCAGGGTTATCACCCGCTTTCACATCAGACTGCTCAGTTGATGAATTTGTATTACCTTTACTTGAACTTCTCTCATCCTGCTTTTTAAGCATGCTATTAAGCTTATCTCCCCCTTTAGCATTGAAATCCAATGTTCTGATAGGGAAAGGAATAAGAATATCGTTTTCTTCTAATACCGTTTTTACTGTACTGATCGCGTCGTGGCGTACGACCATAAATCCAGGCTCTCCTGGATATCGAATCCAAAACCACAGTAATAGGTTGATACTTGAATCGCCAAAAGACTCTGCGTATACCGCGGTTTCTTCTTTTTTGATGACATAATCTTTTTCATTCATAGCATCCGTAATAACTTTAGCGGCTTCTTCTATATCATCAGCATAAGAAATGCCGACAGGTATCTCTATTCTTCGATAACCAAGATATGAATAATTGGTCAATATATTTCGGAAAAGAATCTTGTTGGGTATAACTTCAAGTTGACCATAAAAGGTTTCAACTAAGGTGTTTCTAAGGTTTATTTCCTTTACGTTACCAAATACACCTTCTGCCTCAATGACGTCACCAATTTCAAAGGGTTTTCGAATTCCCATGGCCACACCGGCAATGAAGTTTTCCGTCATGTCCTGAAACGCAAAACCAATGGCCAACCCGACGATACCTGCGCCTGCAAGTAAAGAGGTGACAGTACCTTTGAGGCCAACAAAGTCTAGCGCAATGAAAATTCCCGCTATTAAAACGATAGATTTGATTATGGAGGTGAGGAGGCTTGCAATTTGTCGAGACTCAAACGTTCTGCGCATAATCTTGCCAGCAACGTTGCCGATCACTTTGGCGATAATGCCAAAGGCTATTGCAATAAAAAATGCGACAACAATGTTAGGAAGAAGCGTAATGCCGCCCTCTACCCAAGACTCTAGCTTTTCGCTGAGTAATTTATAAACCTCATCTATTTTTGGAAACTCCATAGACCTCGTGCACCTTCATATAAAGTGTTCCTGATGTTTCAAGAATCATTCCTTTTAAAATAATCTTGTAACGTATTGAAAGTTAGAGGGTATGCCTGATTTTTGAGGTGCGCGCTCCATCAAGCGTAATGAATAAATTTCCCATGTTGGGAAACATATTCTCAATTGGGATATGGCTAAATTCGGTGGAAAGGCTTCAATTTATCCTAAAGGATATCTGGTCAGACCATGTGTAAAATTAATGTAAACATATTATTCACAATAAATTTACAAAGGTGAAATTCAAGCATAGTATCAATTGCGTAGGTCAATATTTGTTCATGGCCTCAGACAATAACAACACGAAATCGAACAGCCTGTCGCTAGCGGAAAGTGTGGGTAGTAATGCCGGTAGTGATAAGCCCAGATTTGGAATCACACTATGAAATTTAAAACGCGTAAGACAGCAGTGGCGGCAATGGTCGGCACTGCTTTATTTTGCTCTCCTTATATCGCATCAGCCCAAGAAGCAGACGTTGAAAGTGAGCAAGAAGCTAAGAAAGACGTAGAACTCATTTTGGTTACCGGTAGTTTTGTTCGCCGTAGCGAAAACTTTGAATCTCCTTCTCCACTAGCCGTGGTAGATAGCGTGGCTATCGACGCGATTGGCGCAAAGAATATTGCGGATATTACACAAACACTCACTATTAACACGGGTGCTGAAAACAACCCAGATGCTTTTACGCAAAACGCAACAGCGGGTACGTCGAATATTAACCTTCGTGGTTTAGGCGTAGCGTCTACTCTGGTTTTACTTAACAACAAGCGTCAGGTCGTTACAGCGCAACCAACGAACGAAGGCCTGAACTTCGTCGATACCAGTTCACTTGTGCCAATGATTGCCATTGATCGTATGGAAGTGGTTAAAGATGGTGCGTCGGCTCTGTATGGTTCTGATGCCGTTGCAGGTGTCGTTAACTTTATCACCAAACGCAATTATGACGGAGCAATGGTAAGCCTTGACTATCAAGATGGTGCGCATGGCGACAACAAAGAATACATTTTACAAGGTTTATGGGGCGCTACCGGAGATAACGGAAGCGTACTAGCGGCGATAAGCTATACCAACCGTTCGCCGCTTTTTCTCAGCGATAGACGACTAAGTCGTCCCCAAGACGATACAAGTGCTCTGGGTAACCCAGGCTCTTTCTTCTTAAATATTCCAGGTGCAGGGGCACTGCCCATTATCGACCCGTACGGATGTGAGGAGTTTGGTGGTGCACCCAATTTACTTGCGCCAAGTGGTACAGTGCCAGGTTTAGAAATTGGTTTTTGTGGTTTTGATTTCGGTAAATTCTATTCATATGTTGCCGATGAGAGCCGAACAAATGCTTATGTACGTGCAGACTACGAGTTCGATAACGATATTACATGGTCGGCTGAATTCAGTTTAGCGAGAAACCGTGCAGAACGTGGTGGAGCACCGAGCTTCCCAATTTTAACCTCTCCAATTGTTCCGGATTATCATCCGCAGAATCCATTTGGTCAGCCTGTCGCTTTCTTCGGCCGCGCTGAAGGTAACGGCTTCCCTGGTGACCCAGCTAATACCGAATCAGACACCTTTCGCTTTAGCACCAGTTTACAAGGTGTGACAGATACTGGGTTCTGGGAAGTAAGCTATACACGTGCGGTTAACGATTTTGTATTTAGGGTTCCTGACGTACTAAATACCGAGTTTCAGCTTGCGCTATACGGTCTAGGTGGCTCTAATTGTGACCCTATCGCTGGAACGCCAGGGGTAGGGGATTGCGAATTCTTCAACCCATTTGCAACGTCTTACACAACGGCACCTAACTCTGATTACGTGGTTAGCTCCTTTACGGGAACCGAAGTGATTGACTCTAAAGCTGACCTTGAAGTTTTCGAAGCGTTTACATCGTTTGATGTGTTCGAAATGGGCGGTGGCTTTGCGGCGTTAGCATTGGGTGTTCAATATCGTGAAAACCAGCTTAGCCAAGATTACGATGACCTTGCTAACCAAGACAGTTTCACATTCGTTATCGGCAACCCTGATATTGATGGTAGCCAGGATGTATGGGCAGCGTTCGGTGAACTTGCATTACCAATAAATGACGAATTAGATGTTCAGCTAGCGGTTCGTTATGAAGATTACGGCGGTACCATTGGTAGTACAGTGGATCCAAAGTTAGCGATTTCGTGGCGTGCGACTGATGAGTTTTCACTTCGCGGCTCGATATCTACGTCGTTTAGAGCGCCAACAGTGTTCTTAGCACAAGGTGGTGCAACGTCGTTGCAACAGCTTATCGACCCCGTTCAAGGTGCTACGGCATTTGTGGCTGTTAGAACATCGGGTAATGAAGAGCTAAAACCTGAAGAGTCGACAGCCTATAATATTGGCTTCTCATACGAGCCTTTCAGAGACTTTTCTGTTGAAGTTGATTATTGGAATTTCGAGTTTGAAGACTTGATCATTCAAGAGAACGCGCAGGCGGTACTAAATGATGATCCGACTAACCCAGACCGCGTTATCCGTGCTGGAGACCCGCTGACTGGGCCTGTTCTTCAAGTAAATAACACGTATGTTAACGCGAGTTCTTTGGAAACATCGGGTCTTGATTTTGTAACCAGTTATAAAATAGAGACAGACTTCGGTAACTTTACACCTACGTTGAATGCGACCTACATCACTAAGTATGACTTGATGGACCCACAGGCAGGGAACATTGATGGTGCAGGACGCCGTAATTTCAATAACATTGGTGTGTCTTCTCCTGAATTGCGCGCGAACTTGGGGCTGGCTTGGCAAAACGATATCCATGCAGCCAATATCTTCCTTCGCTACATCTCATCGTATGACGATGATCAAAATTGCGCGGACGGTACTGCAAACGTGGGTGGTTGTTCAGGTGGCTTTTACGAAGTGGATAGTCACTTAACGGTAGATGCGCAATACAACATCGACTTAGGCGGCTTATATGATACAGAACAAAGTTATGTGTTGACGTTGGGCGCAATTAACATGTTCGACGAAGAGCCTCCACAGCTATTCACTAACAGCGGGTTTGACTCTAAGGTTCACGATCCACGAGGTCGTCAAATCTATGCGCGCTTAGCTATCGAGTTCTAATCGGTTAATAAGGTAGAAGTATAGCCACCCTTTGACTATAAAAGTTGAAGGGTGGCTTTTTTGTAAACCTTAGCCTCCACTCCTCTTTGTGATTTTGTCTCCAGTCTCTTCTAATGTTAAACCAATCGATTAAAGTACCTCGTAGTAGGTAAGACTTTTACGTAATCATCAGTGATTGAAGGAGATAAGAATGGCGACGAAGCTGTCTGATAATGAAATTAACGAAAAATTGAAAGCGCTCAATGAACTGGTTCCCGATGACACACCATGGGAGCAAAGTGGAGACACTATCAAAAAGACGTTTATGTTTAAGAGCTTTATCCGAGCTTTTGGGTGGATGTCTCAAATTGCGATTTGGGCGGAAAAGCTAAAACATCATCCAGAGTGGTTCAATGTTTATAATAAAGTAGAGGTAACATTGACTACGCACGACGCTGGTGGGCTAACAGAATTAGATTTCTCGTTGGCTGAAAAAATGGAAAAGTTTAAATAGCTTGGATCAACGTGTGTAAATAGGAACCGAAAATCGGTTAATTCGTATTAACTTTGTTCATGTTGGTCAATTAAACCGCTAACAGTCAGAAAAATGAAATATTTCGCATGCTGGTACTTGTGTTGCGAAAGTCCCTATGTATAATACGCACCACGTTGAAGCGAGGCATTAAATGAAGCGCTTACAACAATAATTTTCTGGCGCGGGATGGAGCAGTCTGGTAGCTCGTCGGGCTCATAACCCGAAGGTCGTAGGTTCAAATCCTGCTCCCGCAACCACAGAAAATAACCAGAATTTCTAAGCATTGCAAAGGCAAGCTTTACCGTACAAGCGCGGGATGGAGCAGTCTGGTAGCTCGTCGGGCTCATAACCCGAAGGTCGTAGGTTCAAATCCTGCTCCCGCAACCAATTTGAAAACCAGAATTACAAAGCACTGCAATCGCAAGCTTTACCGTACAGTCGCGGGATGGAGCAGTCTGGTAGCTCGTCGGGCTCATAACCCGAAGGTCGTAGGTTCAAATCCTGCTCCCGCAACCACATTTAAAACCCAGCTTTTGCTGGGTTTTTTCTTTTTATACAGCAAAACATAAAAGCGTTCCTTGATTTACACGATAATTTTGAATTAATTACTACACTGTGTAAATGAGTGTGCTAAGTTAACCTCACGCCACCATTGAAAATTAAACTAATAGGTAGTATGGCCGCGTTATGATATCCCGTTTTTTTACTTTTGAAGAACACGCCACCTTAATAGAAGGTGCTTATCATTTTCCTTTGGTTGTTCTATCGCTTATGGTGGCTGTATTTGCCTCATTTATGGCGTTTAATGTGGCAGGACAAGCCGCGATCACCGAAGACAAACTTCGACGAAATACCTTATTAGGCACCGGCAGCGTTGCATTGGGCGGTGGTATTTGGTCTATGCATTTCTTGGGGATGACCGCTTTTGATTTATGTCTGCCCGTTGACTATGATCCTCTGATAACCGGGCTCTCTGCCGTTCCCGGGATTGCCGCTGCTTGGGTGGCGCTTCACCTTTTAACTAAGTCCCGTATTAGCCTCGCTGAAATAATATTAGGTGGTGTACTGGTAGGTGCTGGTATTGGCACTATGCACTATAGTGGTATGGCCGCTATGGAAATGGCACCGCTTCTTCGTTACGACCTTGGAATGTTTGCCCTTTCTATTGTGGTAGCTGTGTGTTTAGCCATGCTGTCGCTGTGGATTAAATTCGGCATTACAGCTGCTACGAAAAGTAAAAAGCTGTTAGGAAAACATGTATTACTTGCAAGTATCGTCATGGGACTGGCTATTTCTGGTATGCACTATACGGGGATGGCGGCAGCAAGATTCGTATTGCCACCAGGAATGGAAACATCGGGTCAGTCTTCAGATATTGCTGTTTTTCTAGCAATTTCGATTGCTATCGTTACGTTAATATTAATTACCATGGTATTGGGCATTAGCCTTCTGTTTAAATATCGCGATGTAATGGTACGCGCCATTGAAAGTGAGCGAATTCAAAGTGCTATTACCGATACCGCCGTCGACGCCATCCTGACCGTTGATGACAAAGGCATCATAAAAACCGCTAACCCCGCTGTTGAGCGCATCTATGGCTATACTCAGCAAGAAATAATCGGTATGCACGCAGCTGAGGTAGTAACTCCTGAAAGACGTCATTTATACGGTGATGACTTCTTCAGTCAACGAGTAGTACCAACTGAGCAAATTATTGGTACAGGAAGAGAAGTAGAAGTACTTCGCAAAGATGGTGAGCGCATACCAGTGCGCCTAGGTGTCGGCTACACAAAAATTGATGGGAAACCCGTTTTTGTCTCTTTCGCTTCTGATTTACGCAAACGCAAGGAAATGGAAGATGCATTGCGTGAGAGCGAAGCTAAGTTTAGAAGCCTCATTTCAAATATTCCTGGTATGGCTTATCGCTGTTTAAATATGCCAGGGTGGCCCATGGTATTTATTAGTGATGCTGTAATAGAAGTAACCGGATACCCGCCTGAAGATTTTACCTTGCCCAACCCGAAGCGCTCTTTCACCGATCTTTACCATCCTGATGATGTTGAACGCCTTTCGTCTATTAGTCCTGAGGTGGGCGAATTCTCATATGAATATAGAATTGTCGCGAAATCTGGCGAGGTGAAGTGGGTTATCGAGCATGGAGTGCAGGTTAAGGACGATGATGGCATGGTGCTCTATGTAGACGGCTTCATATCTGACATAACACATCGGAAAGTGATGGAAAATGAATTAAAAGCGGCAAAGGAAAAAGCAGAGCAAGCTGCCGCTGCGCGTACCGCATTTCTTGCTAATATGAGTCATGAAATCCGTACGCCTATGAATGCAATCATAGGCTTTAGCGACCTCATGTTAGGAGAAGCCTTACGCGAAGAGCAAAAATCTCACTTAACCACGATAAACCGTTCCGCACGTTCATTGCTGCATCTTCTAAACGACATACTTGATAGCGCGAAGTTGGATAAAGGTAAGCTTGATTTAGATTATCGCGATTTCCTTATTCGCGAAGAGTTGGATTTGGTTATTTCAACATTTTGGTTAGAAGCCAAACGCAAAAAAGTTGGACTTGTACTTAATGTCGATGATTCGGTAGCTAACGGATACAGAGGTGTACCGGAGCGAATGCGACAGGTACTTAATAATCTTATAGGCAACGCCGTTAAATTCACTCACGAGGGTGAAGTGACTATCAATGTCAAAAGTGATGAAAAGTTTGTGTATTTTGACGTGACAGATACCGGCATTGGTATGACGCAAGAGCAAGTAGAAAGAGTATTCGATCCGTTCTCTCAAGCAGATGCATCGATGAGTCGAAAGTACGGCGGCACGGGGCTGGGAACAACTATTTCCAAGCAGTTAGTTGAACTGATGGGCGGTAATATTTGTGCAACTAGTGAAAAAGGCAAAGGAACGACCTTTACTTTCAGACTTCCTCTAGAAGTTGTAGAAATTGATGATTACGTATCTAGTGAGCTCTCCTCTAAAGCAGCACGTATTGAAACCTCGTTAACCGTACTGGTTGTTGATGATGTGCAGCAAAACCTTGAGTTGCTTTCGTTGCTGCTAAAACGCGCTGGCCACAGTGTAGAAACGGCAACAGATGGACAGATTGCATTAGATAAAATGCGCGCTAAGTCGTTTGACGTGGTACTGATGGATTTACAGATGCCTAAGTTAGATGGCCTAGAGGCAGCCAAACAGCGTCGAGAGTTTGAAAAAGAAAATAGCTTACCACCTACGCCCATTATTGCGCTGACCGCTAGCGTATTAGTACAGGACAAACATGCCGCGCAGCAAGCGGGAATGGAAGGGTTCGCCAACAAGCCCGTCGATTTCCCTCAATTGATGGACGAGATTGCTCGCGTGCTTAACATAGATACGCTTCAGGTCGACTCGGTACCAGACACATTAGAAGTAAATGCTCCAGCATCTGCGCTTAAAGTTGATAAAAACGTGTTGGATTTGAAGAAGGCCATCGATTTATGGGGGAGTGAAGAGGCCGTCCTACAAGAGGTGGATAAATTCTCTACTACCTGCAGGGATAAAGTCGACGACTTAATGGGGGCGGCAATTCGTGAAGACTATAAAGCGGTTGCTACACTTTCACACGGTTTAAAAGGTACATCGGGTAATCTTTGCTTAACCACCTTCTATCATACGACCAGGGAAATTGAAGCTCAGGCTCTAAAATCAGAGGTGAATATTGAAGACGTTAACCGTCTTCGTGATGCCTTAGATAAAATCGAGTTGATGCTTAGCGAATCGCCACTGTATGCCGAAAATGCCATTAATGAAAGTATCGATAATGCATTGCTGCTGAGTCATTTGGAGGCTATGCTCGATAGTGTAGAGCAAAACATGGTAGATGAAGATGAATTGTCATTTTTACGCGAAGTTGGGTGTTCTAGTCACAAAGAACAAATAACTCAAATTCTCTTAGATATCGATGATTTTGAGTTCGAGTTGGCGCATGAGCGCATCTCTACATTGATACAAGAATTAAAGTAGCCAAGAGACGCGGCATGTTAAACATTGAAATCACAAAACCTACTTTATTACTCGTTGACGATGAGCCAGTAAACCTAAGGGTTTTAAAGCAACTTCTCGCTAATGATTATCAGCTTATTTTTGCGAGAAATGGCGAAGAAGCGTTAAAGCTCACTGAGACTAGACAGCCAAATTTGATATTGCTTGACGTTATGATGCCAGGACTGACGGGTTTTGAAGTATGCCGCCAGCTTAAACAGCAAGCAGATACAAGGCACATCCCCGTTATATTTGTCACCGCCTTAAATGATGAACACGAAGAAACGGAAGGCTTCGAAGCGGGCGCTGTGGACTACATTACTAAGCCTATATCTCCGGCCATCGTAAAAGCGCGGGTTAAAACCCACCTCAGTTTGGTGCAAGCTGACGAGCTACTTGATAGCCGTTTACAAGTTGTACAGCGTTTAGGTAGAGCGGCGGAATATAAAGACAATGAGACGGGCATGCATGTCATGCGCATGAGCCATTATTCGAAAGAACTTGCGCTTGCCTATGGACTTACAGATAAACAGGCTGAAATTCTGCTTCATGCTGCACCGATGCACGACATCGGCAAAATTGGTATTGCTGATAGTATAATGTTGAAACCAGGGAAGCTGACAGACGAAGAGTTTGCCACCATGAAAAACCACCCTGAGATTGGTGCGGAAATCATTGGTGATTGCGGCGATTCTTTGTTGTTGAAAGTTGCAAAGTCTGTTTCGCTAACCCACCATGAGAAATGGGACGGGTCAGGCTATCCTAAAGGGCTTGCGGGTGAAGATATTCCCATTGAGGGGCGTATTTGCGCCATTGCAGACGTGTTTGATGCCTTAACCAGCAAACGTCCTTATAAAGACGCCTGGAGTATTGAAAAAACGGTAGATTTTCTTCAAAGCCAAAAGGGAAAGCATTTCGAACCCAGACTTGTCGATTTGATGATAGAAATTATGCCTAAAATTCTTGATATTAAAGCGACATTTAAAGACGAAGACTAAGTCTGCTGGACTAAACCGCAATTAAAATACTTTCATGCAGGCCGAATTTTACACAGAAAAAATCGACACCCTCCAGTGTCTGCGCCTATTGGCTGTTGCTTAATGCGACGGCTATACGTATAATGTGCTCATTAAGTGATGAGAGCGGGCTCCCTCAGTACAGGAAAGTAACGCACTTATCATTAGCAAGCTATCACCTAACGGTGGTTTTACCCATAGGTTTGCAACTGCCCTTGTTGGCAGGTATGGGTTCAGAATTTTAATAAAAGCCCCGCTAGTCCGGGGCTTTTTGTTGTATTAAAACCTGGAGTCAGCCTCGCTGAGCCGGGTGATGACAGGTGGGCTTTAGGCCCTTTTTTCGTTTTTGGAGGTTTGCATTGGCAAAACTTGAAGAGAAACTAACCGAAATGCTAGAGCCAGGTGTTGAAGCACTGGGTTTTGAGTTGGTTGGGATCGAGTTTGTACGAGCGGGGAAGCATTCTATTCTTCGCGTTTTTATTGATCATGAAAACGGTATTACCGTTGATGATTGTGCAGATGTAAGTCATCAGGTTAGCGCAATTTTGGACGTTGAAGATCCAATTAGCACTGAATACAACTTGGAAGTGTCATCACCGGGTATGGACAGACCGCTTTTCAAAGAGAAGCACTATATCGAGTCTGTGGGTGAAGTGGTTCAAATTCGTTTGTCTATGCCAATGGATGACAGACGTAATTTTAAAGGCAAAGTACTCGCGTGCGAAAATGGCATCGTAAGTATTGAAGTGGATGGCCAGCAGTTCCAGTTAGCTGTGGCGAATATCGAAAAAGGTAACGTTGTTCCCACGTTCGATTAACGGAACAGCTCTGCTTTCATCGACGAAAGCAAAAGAGAGGCGAAAATGAATAAAGAAATTTTGTTAGTGGCGGAAGCCGTTTCAAATGAAAAACAAGTGCCTAGAGAGAAAATTTTTGAAGCGCTAGAGTTTGCGATCGCTAGTGCAACAAAAAAGAAAAACGAAGGCGAAATTGAAGTTCGTGTAAGCATCGACAGAACGTCTGGTGACTTTGATACATTCCGTCGCTGGTTGGTTATCCCTGATGATCAAGAACAGGAAAACCCATTTGCTGAAATTACGATTTCTGCTGCACAAATCGACGAACCAGAGATACAACTCGGCGATTATGTGGAAGAACAGATTGAATCTATTAAATTCGACCGCATAACTACGCAGACCGCAAAGCAAGTGATTGTACAAAAAGTACGTGAAGCTGAGCGTCAGCAAATGATTGCTGAGTACGAAGACAAAGTAGGTGAGCTGGTTACAGGTACGGTTAAGAAAGTAAACCGCGACAACATCATCATCGACTTAGGTAACAACGCTGAAGGTGTTATCTACCGCGATGACATGCTTCCTCGTGAAACTTTCCGTCCGGGCGACCGTGTACGTGGCCTTCTTTACGTTATTCGTCCAGAAGCACGTGGCGCACAGCTATTTATTAGCCGTACGCACCCAGACATGCTAGTTGAGCTTTTCCGTCTGGAAGTACCAGAAATTGCGGAAGAGACACTAGAAATTAAATCTGCAGCGCGTGACCCAGGTTCTCGTGCAAAGATTGCGGTTAAAACTAACGACAAGCGCTTAGACCCGGTTGGTGCGTGTGTTGGTATGCGTGGTTCACGTGTACAAGCCGTATCAGGGGAACTTGGCGGTGAACGTGTTGATATCGTGTTATGGGACGAAAACCCAGCGCAATTCGTTATCAATGCTATGGCTCCCGCCGAAGTGGCGTCAATCGTTGTTGATGAAGACAGCAACAGCATGGACGTAGCGGTTGAAGCAGACAACCTAGCACAGGCAATTGGCCGTAGTGGTCAAAACGTTCGCCTAGCTAGCCAGCTTACAGGCTGGGAACTTAACGTGATGACGGTTGAAGATCTCAACAAGAAGCACGAAGAAGAAAACGCGAAGGTACTTGATCTATTTACTGCTGGTTTGGACATTGACGAAGAATTCGCGTCTGTCTTGGTAGATGAAGGCTTTACAACGTTAGAAGAAGTGGCATACGTGCCTGCAAGTGAGCTTCTAGCGGTTGAAGGGTTAGATGAAGAAATGGTTGAAGAGCTGCGCAACAGAGCGCGCGCTTTCCTAACCACGCGTGCACTGGCGAACGAAGAATCGCTTGAAGGTGCAGAGCCTACAGAAGCCTTATTAAATCTTGAAGGTATGAGTAAACACGTGGCCTATGTGTTGGCCAGCCGCGGTGTTACTGACCTGGAAGAATTAGCAGAACAAGGTACCGATGATATCAGTGATATCGATGAACTAGACGAAGAGAAAGCCGGTGCGTTAATCATGGCGGCTCGTAATATCGTATGGTTCAGTGAAGAAGAGTAAGGTCAACAGGGGGAAAATTACGTAATGGCAGATGTATCTATTGAAAAGCTCGCCAGCGACATTGGTACGACCGTTGACCGATTGGTTGGCCAGTTTAAAGACGCGGGTATCACTAAGAATGCCGGCGATCAGGTAAACGAAGACGAGAAACAAAAACTATTGGATCATTTAAGTAAGCAACACGGCAGCGCAGCTGAACCGACACGTATGACACTTAAGCGTAAGACAACCAGCACGCTAAGTGTTGGTAAGTCTAAAGAAGTGAAAGTAGAAGTACGTAAAAAGCGCACTTACGTTAAGCGTAGCGATGTTGAAGAACAGCAGCGTCAAGCGGAAGAAGAGGCGAAGCGTCTTGAAGAAGAAGCACGTCTGAAGCGCGAAGCGGAAGAAAAAGCAGCAGCTGAAGCGAAAAAAGCCGCTGAAGAGAAAGCACGTAAAGCTGAAGAAGCGAAGAAAGCTGCTGAAGAAGAGCGTGCTCGTCGTGCAGAACAAGCGAAAAAAGAAGCTGAAGCACGTAAGGCCGACGAACCTGAGCTAACTGAAGCTGAAAAAGCGGAAGCTGAAGCGGCTCGTCAGGAAGAAGAACGTCTGCGCAAAGCGCAAGAAGAAGAAGCGCAGAAGAAGCTTGAAGAAGACGCGAAGAAAGCGGCTGATGAAGCGCGCAAACTTGCTGAAGAGAACGAGCGTCGCTGGAAGGAAGAAGAAGAGCGTCGTAAGAAAGAAGAAGCTGAAGAAGTTCACTTGCACTCTAACCGCTATGCTCAAGAAGCTGAAGACGAAGAAGACATGCAGGTTGAGCGTTCATCACGCCGTCGTCGTAAGTCGAAGAAAAATGCGGGTGAGCATCTTAAGCAAGGCTTTAACAAGCCAGCTGCACCTGTAGAGCGTGTAGTTAAGCTTGGCGCAACCATCACAGTTGGCGAACTTGCAAGTAAACTTGCAATTAAGTCTAACGAAGTTATCAAAACGATGATGAAGATGGGCGAAATGGCAACCATTAACCAAGTACTAGACCAAGATACAGCGGTACTAGTAATTGAAGAAATGGGTCATAAGTACGAGCTTGTTAACGACAACGCACTTGAAGATGAGTTGTTGGCAGATGGCACTGGCGGTGAAAAAACCACACGTGCACCTGTTGTAACCATCATGGGTCACGTTGACCACGGTAAAACGTCATTGCTTGACTACATTCGTCGCGCGAAAGTTGCAGACGGTGAAGCCGGTGGTATTACTCAGCACATTGGTGCATATAAAGTAGAAACAGAAAATGGCGAAATCACGTTCCTAGATACACCTGGACACGCCGCATTTACCGCAATGCGTGCTCGTGGTGCTACGGCGACGGATATCGTTATTCTTGTTGTTGCTGCAGATGACGGCGTAATGCCTCAAACGAAAGAAGCGGTACAGCACGCTCGCGCGGCTGGCGTACCTCTTATCGTTGCAGTGAACAAAATGGATAAAGAAACAGCTGACCCTGATCGCGTTAAAACTGAGCTATCTCAACTAGAAGTTATCTCAGAAGAGTGGGGCGGTGAGCACCAGTTCTGTAACGTTTCTGCGAAAACAGGTATGGGCGTAGACGAACTGCTTGAAGCTATCGTTCTACAAGCTGAAGTTCTAGACCTTAAAGCAGTAGCTGAAGGCCCAGGTCGCGGTATTGTTATTGAATCTCGCCTTGATAAAGGCCGTGGTCCAGTAGCATCTGTATTGGTTCAAGAAGGCCAATTACGCGCTGGTGACATTCTACTTTGTGGTGAAGAATACGGCCGTGTTCGTGCAATGCGTGACGAAAACGGTAATGAAATTAAGATTGCTGGTCCTTCTACGCCTGTGGAAGTACTTGGTCTGTCTGGTGTTCCGGTAGCGGGTGAAGACGCAGCCGTTGTTAAAGACGAGCGTAAAGCGCGTGAAGTAGCAGCGAAACGTCATCAGAAGAAACGTGAACTTAAACTTGCTCGTCAGCAGAAAGCGAAACTTGAAAACATGTTTGCGAACATGGAATCAGGTGACGTTAGCGAACTTAACATCGTACTTAAAGCTGACGTACAGGGTTCTGTAGAAGCAATTTCTGAATCACTTGTTAAGCTTTCTACTTCTGAAGTAAAAGTGAACATTGTAGGTAGTGGTGTAGGTGGTATCACTGAGACTGACGCAACCCTTGCGGCTGCATCAGGCGCTATCGTACTAGGCTTTAACGTTCGTGCCGATGCAACAGCGCGTCGCGTACTAGAAGCTGAAGAAATTGATTTACGTTACTACAGCGTTATCTATAACCTAATTGACGAAGTGAAAGCGGCCATGAGTGGTATGCTTGCACCAGAATTCAAGCAGGAAATCATTGGTCTTGCAGAAGTACGTGACGTATTTAAGTCACCGAAACTGGGCGCAATTGCGGGCTGTATGGTTACTGAAGGTAACGTTAAGCGTAGCAACCCAATCCGTGTACTTCGCGACAACGTAGTAATTTACGAAGGTGAACTAGAGTCACTGCGTCGCTTTAAAGATGACGTACAAGAAGTACGTAACGGTATGGAATGTGGTATCGGCGTTAAGAACTACAACGACGTGAAAGTAGGCGACCAAATCGAGGTCTTCGAAATCGTTGAGGTTAAGCGCGAAATTTAACTGCCTTAGTTAATTCGGCATGTGAGAAACGGGGGCCGAGTGCTCCCGTTTTTGTCTGTATACAACAAACAGACCTCGCGCATGCTCAGCGTTAAATAAGGAAAGGAGAGAATAATGGCCCGTGAATTTTCACGTACCGACAGAGTGGCTCAGCAAGTTCATAAAGAAGTGGCGAGCATTCTGCAAAATGAATACAAGCACCGCGTTGGCGACATGCCCTTGATCACGGTTTCTGACGTAGATGTGTCGCGCGACCTAGCGCATGCAAAAATCTTTGTGACTATCTACAACAGCACCGAAGAAGAAGGTAAAGCGCAAATTAAACAACTGGCAGAATACAAAAAGTTTATTCGCAGTATTCTAGCTAAACGTATTCGCATGCGCTCAGTGCCTGATCTTCACTTCTTTGAAGATAAGTCGATTGTTGAAGGTATGCGTATCTCTAATCTTGTGTCTCAGACCATCGCAAAAGATGAGTCAAAGCGCGATAAAGACGATCCACAAGAGCAGGAGTAAATGGCAAGACGTCGTAAAGGCCGTGAGATTAACGGCATAGTATTGCTTGATAAACCGCTTGGTGGGTCATCTAACCAACTGCTTCAAAAAGTGCGCTGGCTGTACAAAGCTGCGAAGGCTGGGCATACAGGCGCACTTGATCCACTTGCCAGTGGCATGTTGCCGCTGTGCTTGGGTGAAGCTACGAAGTTTTCTCAGTTTCTTCTGGATGCAGAAAAGACCTACGAGGTAACTGCTCAACTGGGTGTTCGCACCACCACGTCTGATGCCGATGGCGAAGTGGTTGAAGAAAAGCCTGTTGATGTAAGCGAAGAACAAGTACGTGATGCGTGCTTGGCGTTTCTAGGTAAGAGTAAACAAATCCCGTCCATGTTTTCAGCGCTTAAACATCAAGGTAAGCCACTTTATCACTATGCACGTCAAGGTATAGAGATTGAGCGTGAACCTCGTGATATTGAAGTGTATGAATTAGATGTACTGCGTATTGAACTGCCGTTTGTAGAAATGCGCATTAAATGCAGCAAGGGCACTTATATTCGCTCAATCGTAGATGATTTAGGTCAGAACCTTGGCTGTGGCGCCTACGTGACTCGCTTACACCGTACGGAAGTAGCAGACTATCCTACGGATAAAATGGTCTCGCTGGATAAGTTAATTGAAATTCAGGAATCACTGGAAGAAGGTGACTTTAAAGCGCTGGATGACTTATTGATTCCTATGGATACCGCCGTAAGTCGGTTGCCATTTGTGACCATTAACGACGCTGAAAGAAACCGTTTTGATAACGGCCAATCTGTAAAAGGGATTTGTAGCGAAGCGCTGGGTGAAGGCGTGTCTTACCGCGTTTACCATGGCGACGATACCAGTGGTATTTTCTTAGGCGTAGGGGAAGGGGTTCTTGACCCGAAAGACCAAGGTATCCCTAAACAAGAAGTGTTTGTTAACCCAAAACGTCGAGTTGTTTATAGTTAGTACTTTGCAATGACCTATATCTAGCAGATTATACTCGTTTAAAGCCTTGCGGTTAACGCAAGGCTTTCTTAATGGCAAATAAAGTAGTATAAAAGGTGCACTATTTAGTGGTAGGTTCTTTATCACTCATACAGATTTCTACCTTCTGCGAAACGTCTTAAGCTGGCGTGGTGTTTTAATTAAGGGATTATTCAATGACCAAATGGATTGGCTTATGGCTTTGTTCGCTATGCCTAGTATTTGCTGCGGGTTACTATGTCAATGACAAACGCCCTACAGTCCCCTCAGAAGTTTCTGTTCACACAACCAATGTAGGCGACGGTAAAGATCAACACGTCTCACAAACAGCGTTACTCCCTCAGCAAGGGGAGACCAAGCGCGTGCAGTCACCCAAAGACTCAGCGAGTAAATCTGATAATATTAGCCTAGAAGCCTGGTTTTCCGACAAGCCCAAGCTTAGCTTAAAACAAATAGGCGCCTTAATTATCTCTATAAGCACGATGGGCGAGCAGGCGATTGTCGATACATTATCAAGCATGGATACGTCTATTAGCGACCCAGATGCTGCCATGATTTTGTCAACAATGGTCTCTCGCTTAGTAGAGCTGAACCCCGAAAAAGCCTGGGACCTTGTTGATAACATGAATATTAACTTGGAATCGAAGCAGCAGTTTCGCATATCAGTTATAGCTAACTGGGCTAATCAATCGCCTTCTGACGCCCTTGACTGGTATATTAATAATTCCTCACTTACCTCAGGCATGCTCGAAAACAACATTTACCCTTCGCTTATTTTTAGAGAAATGGCAAGTGAGGATATTGATAGCGCCTTTCAGTCTATCGCTCTTCTTGAGTCAGAGAATTTAAAAAGTGCGGCCTATAGCGGCATTTTTAGTGTCTTAGAAACATCAGAGCAGTTTCGAGACACGTTATCGTTAATAAAACGTTTGGATGATAAACGGTTAGAAACTAATTTAATAAGTATTTGGGTACGCAAAGACGTTGAAAGCACTAAAGCTTGGTTCGACACGCTAGATGACAACGAACGAAAAAAAGAGATAAAGCGCGCTGTATTTGATAGTTATGTAAACCAATCACCTAGTGAAGCTGCTTCCTGGTTTGTAAGACATAGCAGTAGTGAAAACTATCAATCTGATGTTGAACACGCTGCCAGAACTATCGCTTACTTTGAGCCCGACACTGCGCTAACTTGGGCACAACGTCAAACGAATATTGATACTAAGCAAGTAGTGATTACCTTATTACAAGGAGCAGTTTACAGATCACCGCAATTTGTAGAGCAAAATTTAGATTTAGTCGTAGATCACGACGCTAAGATAAGCATAGCTCACTCGGTATATTCTGCATACGGATATAAAAGTGACCAGCGGGCAAGGGATTTTCTAAACGGTGTCGAATACAAAAGTGAGTTAGCTAAACGTATTAATAAGGTGGAATCGAACCTTAAACGGGTTAATTAGTGAAATTACGTCGTTCCGTCCTTGCTAAGTCTGTAAACGTCATTATAATACGGCGCTCATTCCGCTTTGCTGAATTAGTGATCGGCGAAGCATTAATATTAGGAGAATGATATGTCACTAACTAAAGCAGAAACCGCAAAAATCATTGCTGAGTACGGCGTTAAAGAAGGCGACACTGGTTCACCAGAAGTTCAAGTTGCTTTGCTTACTCACAACATCAACAAGCTTCAAGGTCACTTTGCTGATCACAAGAAAGATCACCACTCACGTCGTGGTCTTCTACGTATGGTTAGCCAACGTCGTAAGCTTCTAGACTACCTTAAAGGCAAGAACGCAGAGCGTTACCTTGACCTTATCAAGCGTCTAGGTCTACGTCGATAAGACTAGGTTTCAAGAAAAGCGCCCAATGGGCGCTTTTTTTTTGCAAAAATGTACAGCAAAGTGCAATACACCCTAGTACATGTATGAAGCCAGGCAATTAACCTTGTGTTTGTACTACGCGTTAGTTCGACGGTATGTTTTGCTTTTTATCTTCAAACATCCGCTCATCTGCAATGTAAATTAACTCTTCTAGCGTCTTGCCTTCTTCTGGATAGCTCGCGTGACCTATGCTAACGCCAACGCTGAACGCGCCTTGTGTGGTAGTAATAGGCTGTGTAAGCTTTTTAGCAAGTCGGACTTTAAGTGTCTCTACATTGTATTCAGTGCTTAGCTCGGTGATTACTACGATAAACTCATCACCACCAACCCGTGATGCAATATCGTACACGCGACACATGGATTGAAGCCTTTGTGCAAGCTCAACAAGAACTTCGTCACCGATTGTATGGCCGTATTCGTCATTAATGGGCTTAAATCGATTGAGATCCAGATAAAGTAGCGTACACACCTTATTGTTTCTCTCTAATCGCGGAAGCTCATTTCGCATATAGGTAGATAGGGCAAGCCTATTCGCTAAACCTGTTAGCGTATCGCTATTTGCCAGTTTTCTAATTTTCTGTTCTGCTTCGACTTGCTCGGTGATATCAACATTAATACCAAACATCTTGTTGCCTTCAATGCGACCATAACCGCTAACATGACGATATTTGTCGCCAGCGGCTTTCACTCTAAAAATTGCGTGAAATCCTGAGCTATCTTTTATTGATTGCTCTATCTTTTGCTTCACATTGGCAATATCGTCATCGTGAACTGTGTCTTCCCAGTCACTAAACTGACCAGTAAAAGTAGCTTTGGAGACATTGTAGATTTTATGCATCCACTCATCCCAAATGAGCTCGTTAGTAGCGATGTCCCACTCCCATACACCTATGTGTGCTGCGTCAGCGGCCATAGACATGCGGCGGTTTAACGTTTTAAGCGTCTGTTGAGCTTCCCGCCATTTTGTTACGTCTTCGGATAGTGCCAATATGTATTGAGGGGTGCCGTAGTTGTCATCAATGACAATCTTTTTGGTCTCAAAAAAGCGCGTCACACCACCTATATTGAGTTTGAATTCGTTAACGATTTGCTTTTCAGAACTTGAAAGTAATTGCTTATCGTCAGATATAAATTTCTTGGCCTCCGCCTCGTCGAATATATCAAAGTCAGATAGCCCCACGAGTGACGCTTTGTCGGTGCCCAATATTTTACTTCCCGCATCATTTACATGGGTAATCGAAAGGCTGTCGGCACGCTTTACAATCAACATATTGGGCAGTGCGTCAAACACCGTTTGTGCAAAAACTTCTTGGTTCTTGACGTCAGACAAGTCTTTTACCGTACACACATATGAAATATGGTTTCCCGGCAGCGAATTAATGCGAAGTGTTAAAGGAAAAACCTTTCCGCTTTTCCGAATACCGTCCAAAGTTAAAGGCACGTTGTGCGCTGCGCTATTCTTTGCCGCTTTTTTTAATCCTATCAGGAGTGGCTCATGGGCATGCTCAGAAGGGCTCACAAGCTCGCGTATGTGAATGGTCTGAGGAGAAAAACTGTCGAGACCAAACATGCTTAACGCGACAGGGTTGGCAAATTCAACCATGCCGGCACTGTCGAAGGTCAACACGCCTTCTTGTACTGTATTTAACACCGCGTTATAGCGCTCTAGCAGTAACGTACGTGCTCGCAGCTCGATAAAAATAAGAATAGTAAACGCGAAAAGCATCACCATTAGCATGACCAAATAAGCGAGGTTTTTGGTTTCTGGTTCTTGTAGTATTTGCGTAGAAGGCAGTGCATATACGTGCATAGACAGCATGCCGGTGTAATGCATACCGGATATAGCACTGCCCATTATAATGGCGGGAACAATTTGTTTAACTATTCGCAGTTGCGAAGTGGTGACATATTCATGGGTTTTTAAAGCAATACCTGCCAGACCGACGGCAACCACAATAGACAAAGAGAAGTACCAGCCATCGTACGCCATGATGGCATTCATCTGCATTGCCATCATGCCGATGTAGTGCATGCTGCCAATGCCAAGCCCCATATATAAACTTCGAAGCAAAAGCGAGTTAGCTTTATGTGGCAGTTTACTCATCACAACAATACTCGCAAGAATCGCGGGTAACACAGAGAGTAGGGTTATGAAAGGGTCGTACGAAACCTCAAGAGGGAGCTGATAGGCAAGCATCCCAACAAAATGCATCGCCCAAATGCCAAAACCAAGAAAGCACGCTGATGCCAGCGACCAAAATGCTCGCTCATTTTGTAATTCTGTTTGCGACATCTTCGCAGAAAGAACGAAAGAGATAAGGGAAGCAGATATTGCAATAACAACAGAAGCCACCACGAAAAATACATCGTAGTTAGCCAATATTTCAGCACTAGGGGGAAAATCCTTTACCGAAAAAAAATGATAATGTCCGTTTTTCAAAGTCTTAAATTGTCTTATCAATAAACTACTACTAAATGTAGTAGTTTCATTTATTTACGCAACTCAACTTTGCTCGCTGTTTTTGTAGAAGAGCGAACTGCATTTTGCATAATAGTTAGTTCACGGCTTGTTAGGTTACGCCACTGGCCAGGTTTTAGTGAGCCGAGTTCAAGGTGCATGATTCGGGTTCGTTTTAGTTTGGTGACCTCGTACCCTAAAAACTCACACATTCTGCGGATTTGTCGATTAAGACCCTGAGTTAGAATAATGGTAAATGTATTTTTGCCCGTGGGTTTAACTACACAAGGCTTCGTCACCGTCCCTAAAATTGGTACTCCCCGAGACATACGGTTGACGAAGCGCTCACTGATTGGTTGGTTAACCGTAACTTCGTATTCTTTGTCATGAGCATTTTCAGCGCGCAGGATCTTGTTCACGATGTCCCCATCGCTGGTTAAAATGATTAAGCCTTCCGATGGTTTATCTAACCTTCCTACGGGGAAAATACGTTCCTTGTGACCGATAGCGTCAATAATGTTGCCTTTGACATGACGCTCAGTCGTACAGGTGATACCAATGGGTTTGTTATAGACAATATATACGCGATCTGACTTGTCTGAGGCAACGGCACCTACAACTTTACCGTCTACCTTTACAGTGTCACCAGGCCCCACTTTCGTACCCAGTTCAGGTGGTTGGTTATTAACGGTAACGCGATTTTGCTCAATGAGTTTATCCGCTTCACGGCGAGAACACAGGCCAGTGTCGCTAATATATTTATTTAAACGTTTGGGCGCTTGCTCACTCATTGCGCATTAGGTCCTATAGATTTCAAAAGAGGGCAATATTATCACGGCAAAAAGAAAGGGGCGATTCGCCCCTTTCTTTTTTATGCGTTAAACCGTGGTTTTTATTCTCGGTTGTATACTATTGCAACAGATTTAATCTGGTTTACTGGTTACCTGCAGCTGAAGGAGCCGAACCACTTCCACCCGTTGAACCACCGCTAGATACTACTTTGGTTGCTATATCGCGAATTTCGTTTTCCAAACTGGTAATGCGGCCAGATAAGGTCGTATTGCGTTGCTCTAACACAGACAGTTTGTCGGTTAAATTGCGTACGCTTTGCTGAGCGCTTTGTTTATCGCTTGCTGCTTGCTCAAGTTGAACATTAACAGCAAGCAGTTCATCAGCTAACGAAGCAAGTTGATTCTTAACCGAGCCAATGGCCGCTGCTTGCGATTTTACATTTTCTGAAACTGAGTTGATGTTCTTATTCAAGGCGTTTTGAACGTTACCTACGCGGTCGCCAAGATCAGCAATCTCTTGTTGATTACGACGCCAAGCTGACGCCCACAACTTATCCATTTGTTCCCAAAGCTCGTTTGTCTTGTTGGTTAGCTCAGTAACTTTAACTTGCAGGGCAACAGTAGATTCACCAATTTCTTCACCTGTAGCAGATAACTTGTTTTCTAACTGTAATATGCGCTGCTCCGCTTGCTCAGCAACCACTTTTTGTTGCTCAAGCATGGTGTACAGGTAATAGCAACCACCACAGGCGGCTAAGGCGATGACGGCAACGAATACAACCCAGATTCCATTACCGTTTCCACCACCAGAGGGTTGGCGGTTTGCTGATGGGGCAGATGAAGGTGGAGGCGTTGCTTTTGTTGGCGCCGCCTGACGTTTTGTTTGGTAATCACGACGGTCTTCTTCATCCAATCTAATGGTTGGAAACTCATCGTTTTTCGAATTATTTGCCATAGTAAATTTATAATCTCGTTATGTAGTACTAACTTCATCGCATTTAGATGCTTTAACTCAATAAGAAGACAGCACATTTATATTTGCGCGCTAAAGCATGTTATCGCTAAATTAAAGGAAATTCTACGGCTTATGCTCAATGTCAATTATACATAAGCCATAAAATCCGAGAATTTCCTTAAAGCGTAGCGCTACTGCTTATCGCCGATCCATTCAACGCGATACAAATCTCGTCTTCTATCAAGATAATTCCGCACAGAGCCTTCATTTTGAAGCTTAGTGAGTTTATCCAAATCCAAATCAACAATGAGCGTCATTTCTGTGTTTGGCGTGGTCTCAGAGACTATTGCGTCATGTGGGAACGCGAAATCACTTGGCGAGAAAACCGCGGTTTGCCCATATTGAATATCTACGTTGTCCACTTTGGGTAAGTTACCTACGCTACCTGCAATTGCCACGTAGCATTCGTTTTCAATAGCGCGGGCCTGCGCACAGCGTCGCACGCGCAAATAACCGTTTTTGGTATCTGTCCAGAAGGGGACAAACAAAATTTGCATTTCCTGATCGGCAAGAATACGCGCAAGCTCTGGAAACTCCACGTCATAGCAGATCAAAACGCCGATTTTGCCGAAGTCGGTATCAAATGTCTTAAGGCTGTTTCCGCCTTTCATTATCCAATCTTCTTTTTCGTGAGGTGTTGGATGAAGCTTATACTGGCTTTCAATCGTGCCGTCGCGTTTGCAAATGTAGCTGACGTTATAGAGCTCTTCCTCTTCTACCACAGGCATAGAACCTGCGATAATCGTAATATTGTACGATACGGCCAAATGAGACACGGCAGTTAAAATCTCATCGGTATAGGTCGCTAAATGCCAAATTGCATCAATTGATGAATCTGACGGGCTCAGGCCCATTAATGGCGCGTTGAAAAACTCAGGGAACAGGGCAACGTCGCAAGAATAGTCAGACAAGGCATCGACGAAGTACTCTACTTGTTGTAAAAGCTCTTCTACATTATTGAAGTAACGCATTTGCCATTGAATACATCCGATTCGTGCGCTGGTCTTCCTGCTGGCGATGAGCGAAGGCGTGCCCGGTTCATAATAAATATTGTGCCACTGAAGTAGCGTCGCATAACCCTGTGAGGCTTCATCCTCTGGAAGGTAAGCCGACATGACTTGCTTGACTTCAAATCCATTTGAAAGTTGAAAAGTTAAAATGGGGTCGTAGATGTCTTTGAGCTTGACTTGCTCAATGTATTCATAAGGCGACAGCTCATGCGCATGGTTTTTATAGTTCGGGATTCGACCGCCCGCCATGATGGATTTTAGATTCAAATTACGACAGAGCTCTTTACGCGCTTCGTAGAGACGACGACCAAGGCGTAGACCTCGATACTCGGGTGAAACAATTACCTCAACACCATAAAGCACATCACCGTTAGGATCGTGTGTGGTCAAATAAGCATCACCCGTAATTTCGTCGTAGCTGTGTTTATCCCCAAACTGGTCATAATCTACAATCACTGAAATGGCGAAAGCGACCACTTTGCCTTTATCTTCAATACATATTTGCCCATCGGGAAATGTAGTAACTTGGGCTTTATAGTTAGAGTAAGGCCATGCGCCTCCAACGTTGGCGTATACCTCATCCATTAACGCTTTAACATCGTTGTAGTCGTCCAGTCTCAAATTTCTTAAGTCTAGATGATGTTCCGTTTCTTCTATTTGTGTTTGATCTTGACTCATGGGTTACTCTTTTTGCTAAAAATTTTAGTACGTACATTGCATATATCTTTACTAAACCGCCTTGCCATGCGTTTTTCAACTGTTAATTACAATCCGTATGTGCAGACGTAATGGCAACGGAAACAAGGGCAGAAGAAAAGTCTCTCAATCAACCCTCTTAAAATATACACCTCGGTTTACTTATTGATTTAGTTTACCTTTACCGTCATTTGCTCACTTTAAAATTGATATTAAATAAGCAAGAAGCGTGCGACTTCTTAACGACAAATAATTTTTCTTTTATCGATAAAAAAATAGCGCGGAAAATGCGTGGTGATGCAATTGCTATAGGATTCAACCCCGCGTATAAGTTCGCTAGTTTTTTAACATACACAACCCGCTCCTAACTACACGATTAGTTAACCGCTCAAAGGTAGAAATGCTCTGATGAATAGAGAACAACTTGCGTCGTATCAGCCTCTTCACGTTTTCGATGAAGCCATATTTGAAAATATCGTCGATGACTTAGTCACGAAAGGCTTTTCTATTCAAGAGCATGGTTTACCTGATTTCATTACACAAGCACTTTTGGCCTGCCAGCGTTCGATCTCTGAAGCTGAATATCAAGCGGCAGGTATTGGTCGCGCAGAGAATTATCAAAAAGCTGAAAAAGTTAGAGGGGACGAGATTTGCTGGATTACAGGTTCATCTAGCGAAGGCGCTTTGTGGCTTTCATGGTGTGAAGCCATGCAGCAGTATGTAAATCGTTCGCTCTTTATGGGGCTTTTTTCTTTTGAAAGTCATTTTGCCTGCTATGAGCCGGGTAAATTTTACAAACGCCATGTAGATGCGTTTAAAGGCCAGGGCAATCGCGTGTTGTCTTTAGTCGCCTATTTGAATGACGACTGGACTTCAGAAGATGGGGGAGAACTCGTGCTCTACGCTGATGAAAGTGATCTAATTGGAACAAGAGTGCTGCCAACGAAAGGTACTTTCGTTGTCTTTTTGAGCGAACAATTCCCTCATGAAGTATTACCTGCTGCCCGCAGCCGTCACTCGGTTGCAGGTTGGTTTAGGGTTAACGGAAGCGTTAACGACGCGATTGATCCGCCTCGATAAAAGCACTAATCACGTTGTGAAACGCACGTGTATCTAAAAACCAAGACTTATGTATAATAAGTTTAGGCTGTATGCGCGCTATTATTACAAAACTGGTTTGAATTATGGGCCAGCTCCTCTCGCGCACAGCTCGCGCAACATTGTGCCGTCGCAATAGCAAGTATTCTATTACGACGCTTAGGGAAAAGACGTTAGAAGTGATTGGTAAATGCTGGAAAAAATACCTGCCCCAACCCCAAGAGAAGAATTACATGTGCTGGTTATCGATAACCAGGGGCTTGTACATGATGTAGTGTCATCAGCTTTGCATGAAATTGGAATAAAAAACGTAAGCAGTGCTTTTAATGCCTTTCACGCGAAAAGGTTATGTGCTGCAAGACAATACGACTTTGTTTTACTGGCGTTTAACGTCAGTCACGACAAAGATGGCTTTCACCTTTTTGAAGAATTAAAACACCTCAATCACATCAACGACACCACCACGGTCATTTTTCTCAGTGCAGAGACATCGCCTGAATTGGTTAATTGTATTGTTGAATTGCAACCGGATGACTTTTGGGTCAAACCTCTTCAGCGCAACAAAATTGAGCTGCGTTTGGAATACCTTATCCAAATAAGGTTAAAGCTACATAAAATGCTTCATTGTATGCAGGTGGGGGACTATTCCACCGCTATGTACTATGCAGAGCGCCAGTTAAAAGATCCTTCGCTATCGGAGTATCACACCAGAATTAAACGCTTAATTGGTGATTGCTTATTGCAGCTTCGCGATTATCAAACTGCGGAAGACTACTTTAGAAGCTTATTGCAGAGCATGGATCATGCGTGGGTTCACATTGGTTTAACCCGGTCGTTGCTTCGACAAGATGAATTAGAAGAAGCCCAGCTACTGGTTGATGACTTATTGCAGCGCCACGACACGCGATTCTTAACCTTTGACTTGCTTGCTCAGTATTTTATTGAGAAAGAGCAGTTCGATATTGCCTACGAACAAATGAAAGAGGCGAGTAGGCTAGCACCTCGCAATATTGAGCGTAACAAACGGTTATGGGATCTTGCTCGATTGAACCACGATAAGGCAGGGCAACTTTCAGCCGTTCAAAATATGGCAAAATTTGCTAAAAATTCTATCCATGACTCACCTCAGCTAACGCTCAATGTTATTCGTTCAACCATTGATTTAGCCACAAGTCTTGGCAGTACAGAAGGCGAACGCTATATGAAACGCGCAGAATCTGAACTGGAAGAATTGAAACAACAAAAGGGCATGCAGTCTCAGCTTGGCGAGCAGATTGACGTCGTAAAAGCGCGTGTCTTGTGCTTGCGAGACGACAAAAAAGGGGCTGAAAAATTGATGAAGGATCGTTCGGCATCTACCGACGGACTCTCGATGGAAGATAGCCTCGATAAAATGAAAGCATTTCACGAGTTAGGAATGCGTGAACACTGTGTGAGTATTTTAGATAAGCTTAGAAAGCAAATTGAAGGGGACACGTTTACTTCTCAAGTGGTAAATGAATACCTGAATCAAGAGTCGATTGAACGTACTGAAATTCAATTTACCACAAAAGAGCTTAAGCAAATGGCTGCGGTTAACTACAAAGAGAATCGGTTGTCGCCAGCCTTCAACAATTTACGCCAGGCACTAACACTGTCCCCTAAAGACAAACAAGTTGCACTGAGCTTGTTAAAAGTTATTACTCAAATCCATTTAGGGGATAATTTAACAGACGAGCAGATGGAAGCGGCCCATAAAGCGGCGAAGTTTCTTCTAAGTAGTGACTTGTCGCCAACCCAGGCTGAAAAGCGGGATCAGTACATAAGCCGAATAGGTATAGAAGTGGACGACAGTAACGCTGCTGACTTAGTTGGTGTGGTGGCTGTTAAAGCATAACGGTTACTACACAGACTGTCATTGAAAAGAGTACCAATAAAAAAGCTGCCTCCATTGAGGCAGC
>NZ_JBHNZD010000050.1:0-12046 GCF_054960375.1 Alteromonas sp. G4i35
AAGTAGCAAGGTCAAAAACGATATAAACATTACTCGTGTTATGAGTAGATGTTCTGACCACTTTACTTTTGTGTGGGATGAACTTACTTCGTCATCATAAACAGCTTGGTTCCGCTCAGGCTGTGAAAGCAGTTTTTCAGAGCGTGCAGCATGCGCCGCTTTGTAGCGCTCAGGAAAGCCGGTGCATCGATATTCGCAATAACGTCTTCGAGTTCTTCCACAGAATAAGAAGCGTAGTTTGGTGCGTTGTCGTGCATGTTGGTATATCCCTATCCTTGGGATCTACAGTCATTTTTCACAATTTTAAGCTCCCATTTCCTAAGGCACTTGTTAACAGTGAAGAACCTAGAGTTTAGTACTTACAAAACATAGCCAATACCCAGATGGAGCATTAAGAGACTTTATGAGTTTGAATAGTACGTTGGTCGCCTGTTACTAAGTTTGCAAATGCGCTTTTTCGGTTACAAATGTGAGAGAATATTAGGAAGTTGGCTGCGTTGGCAAAAGGCCAGAATCATAAATTATGAAAAATAGGCCTAGGTATACGCAGAATTCCGCATACCTAGGCTCGGTACTCTCATGTAGTAGAGGTTAAAATACTTATAAAGACGTGGTTATTGAATGATTCTACTCTAATCATCCTCTAGCTCCGCTTCATATGCATTAATGACATTGTTTGATGACCAAGTGCCTTCAACTTCAACAACATCATTTATTTGCAAAGCAGCTATAAACTCATCAACAGAAACACGCCTATCGTCAATTTCAAGTTTGGTTGCATTTTTAATGTCCACGGTATAAGAACCCAGCGTAAATGACGTAGCGGAAAGTATATCGGTGATGCGGCCTTCCAATTCTACATAACCACTGCCACCTTCGCGATCATCATCACCGTCATCATCATTGTCTTGAATCTCAAGCTCAAACTTCGCAGGGGAGAATATGCCGTCTGTATCGAACGTCCCGTTTATCTCAACATAAAGCCCGCTAGCGAGTTGGTTGATAAATTCGGTCAATGCAACTCGGGTATCATCAACAACATAAATTGCTTGTTGTGATAGCGGTATTAGTAGTCCTGATACTTCAATTTCCGAATTAGAAAAGGCGATAATTTGCCCTTTAATTTCAGATTCTTCGTAACGTTCTTCTTCACGCTCCCGCTCGATTTTTAAAATGGTAAAGCGTTCCTCTTTCTTGGCGTAAACCACTTCCACAAAATCATTGAGCTGCAGAGAAGTAAATGAAAAATATTGATCATTTTCGGCCTCATAGCGTGTCTGTGAATTCGCAAAGTATGTGTTGCCTCCAACGGTGAGAGTCATTGCTTCATAGTCGATTGCGGTAATTGCGCCTTTGAGCACGCCATCATTACTATACTCATTCTCAAACTCGATATGGTTGATAACAAAGCTCCCATTTACAAAAGATCCCTTTAGTTCAACCAAGACTCCAACTTTCAGGTCTGTAGATGAGCCATTAGAGAAAGTAACTGAGTCACTTAATTCAAATTGTTGCCCATTAACGTCCAATGTATTGGCGATATTGTCGTAACCAGTAATAACGCCCTCTATTTCCGCCTCTTCATATTTGTCGTGGTTATCATAGTTTTCTACTTCAACTTCAATAGCAACAAAATCATTGTCGTTAAAAGTGCCTTCAACTTTTACAAGTACTTGATTTGCCAGGGCTCCTTCAACTCGGGAATTAGAGTAATCAACCGAGACACTCCCAATCGAAAACCGCATATTATCTAGATCCAAATTCTGAATGAGGCCGGTAATATACTCGTTTTCTCCGTTATCGGTATCAGATTCTTTTTCAATATAAGTTGCCTGAAACTGTCCGTCTACCAGTGCATATCCACTTACTTCTACCCGGTCTCCAACGCTTAAAGATGCCAGCGAAATGGCAATGAAATGAGTTAAGTCGTCGTAGAAAACTTCGACACCTGAGACAGTAATAAATTGGTTTACACGGTCAATAGACTGCACAAAACCTTTCAGTCCTGAGTCATACTCAATCTGCTGTGCCGAGAGTGTTTCGCCGCCTTCATCGCTAACTAGGTTGATGTTCATTCCTACTCTTAGGCTTTCAATACTCTGACCTTCTCGTCCATTAATAACAATATTTGTACTATCGGTATTATAGCGCTCTCCATCAAGGAACACGCTGCCAAACCCAGTGATGATACCTCGTTTAGCAGTGCCGGTAGTCGTTGTTGTGCCTTCAGGGGGCGGCGCCGTTTCTGGGGGCGGAGCAGATGAGTTGCTCGTTTCGTTGAGTTCGGTGCTGTCACCACCGCCGCAGCCGATGAGAGCTAATGGCAAAATAATTAAGGCAATAATTTTATTCATAGAGGAAACCCGTTGTTAATCCAAATTCGAGAGTAGTATTTACGAAAATTTCTAAACATTAAATAGGTCATTAGTAACAAATAGAGTGGGTCAAATGACCTATATTCGAAGTTTTAACCTGTTTTTTAAACATTATTTAGTGTGACGAACAACCGGCATATTTCTAATGGCATGAGCTCGGAAACTTGTGAAATCATGAATATAATACTGAAGAGATCTAAAGGACTTTTAGTTTCTAGTCGATTCTGAGATTTTCTCTGATAAAGTAATGTTATTTTTTCCAATTCCCTTTGACTATCTCCGGCACTAGACGTTCATCTACTGATTTTTATAGTCTAAACTAAGGTCTGTAAACCAAAGCAATGTTGAATATCAATTAATTAAGACTTGCGGGTCTGTGCAAGGATACAGGTGTAATGAAAAAGCTGGGTGCTTTTAGATTTTGGTCGTTGTTTAAGAGAAAGCGAGCATTTTAGACCGTCTTTCCCGAGCTGACTCAACGCTTAACATAGGCTCCCTGGATTTAACAGTCAGAGATTAGTGTACGAGTGAGAACATTACAGTTTCGGGCTTTTATCTTTGGGGCAAAAAGCTGTCAGCTATTCCCCATTCCGTTGATGAGCCTCAGGAGTGGTTATCACTTACGCCTTCGGTTTCTCGGGAGTCTGAACAGTGGTAGATTGAATTGGCTCTGTCTGGTGGTGTGGTCCTGCGAATGAACAGCACGAGCTGATGTTACCCATTAACCAATGGGCGAATTTGGTTGTATACTGCCGGCACTGGTGCAAAACCAGTTGGGTATGCAAGCGCATTGTGGTGAATGGTTTGTGTTTATCAATAAGCGCCGGACACAGATAAAACCGCTGTATTACTACCAGGGGCGTTACTGCTTGTGGAGCAAACGACTGCTCAAGCACAAAAAGAAAAAGTTCTCAGATGATATTCGTGCGGTAGGTGAGCATTTGATCAGGGAGAAGCAAGAGGAGTATATCTTTGGATGCGAAGCGCGGCTGGACATGGAAAAAATGCCCATGCACGAGGATAACCCCAAACACTAAATGGATGAATACGGTCTAAAATGGTCGCTTACATAGCAAGAGTGCACAAGCTAGCCGGCGGACACGGTTTTCGATGCAGCCATCAGGGCCTGCGCTAATACTTGGCCGCCAAAAACGCGACCGGTAGATGATGGCAACCTATGCCCTAAAAACTCATCATTTTCCGATACACTAACATCTAATGCTTTTACATCTAGCAGTTCGGTTAACCAATACGTTGCCGGCAATTCCTTCATATTGTTCCTTTATCGCGAGCTATTCACAGCGATTGATGGCACAACCCACGACTTGTATTCACCTAATAAACATCATGCGTCAGCGCCAATCTGCACCTAAATACCTTATTAACTATAAAGTGAAACGCCTTTTATTTGTGGCTATTTTTGAGGAATTCCCATCATAAATTTGATTACTCAACTATAAGTTAATCAGAAGCTATTGAGCTTAGGTGTTCAGCAAAAATCGATAGCCCCTTACATTCGCAGCGTCTGGCAATTGCGGTATCAGTTTTTATGCGGGTTAAAAGAAGGTTAAATATGCCCGTGTGAAATTACTGGCGATAACACATAACGCATAGGGTTATGTGTGTTAACACTTTGCAGTGCGCTAATAATAGCATTGGTGTCTTTATCGCTATGCAGAATATCAAGTTTCCAAAGCTGCCGCCCGCCAGCCACTTGTTCAGCAAGGTCTAATTTTGCATTGTCACGACTGTAACCAAAGCATGGCGATATCGAAAAGCCAGAAATACAGGTAAGTGGTAATAAGCAATCTATTACATCCTCTTTGCGCTTTTGTTCAACATAAACAGTAAGGTTAACCGTGTCAGGCATGTTTCCCTCGCTCCCAGTAATAGTAGCCAATGGGCAATAAATACAGCGTTATAAACGTAGAGGTAATTAATCCGCCAATTACTACAATAGCTAAAGGCCTTTGTATTTCAGCGCCCGGGCCACTGGCAAATGCGAGGGGAAGTAAGCCAAACATTGCCGTTGTTGCCGTCATTAGAATGGGCCGTAGTCTCGCTACTGCGCCGCTTTTCACTAATTCGTAAAGCGGCATCGCTTTACCCTTTAAATCTTCATAATATGAAATCATCACTACGCCATTGAGTACGGCTACACCTAAAAGTGCAATAAACCCAACTGAGGCGGGTACCGAAAGGTATTCACCGGTCACAAACAACCCAAATACACCGCCCATCAAAGCAAACGGCACGTTAGCCAGAATAAGCAACGCTAGTGACCACCTTCCAAATATGGTAAATAGAATAAGGATAATGATGACTATTACGATGGGAATAACAGTCATCAGGTTTTTACTGGCCCGTATTTGATTTTCAAATTCGCCACCATATTCTACTGAGTAACCTGCGGGCAAATTGATGGTGCTAGCTACCGCATTGCGCACTGAGTCAACAAACCCTACCAAGTCGCGGCCTTCAACATTCGATGTCACTACCGAAAAGCGAAGTGCTTTTTCGCGCTCTATAATGGCCGGGCCTTGGGTGCGCTTTATATCAGCAAGGGTAGATAGGGGCAGCAATTCGTTATTTGGCATCAATACCATCATATTATTTAATTGCGCGGGCGAGGAGAGCCTAGCTTCCCCGCGTTGAAGGTTGCCAAAATAAATAGGTGTTCTTACGCGCCCTTGTATAACGTCTCCCACGTGAAGCCCCGATATTTGCATCTTTAAATATTGAGACAAAGAAGATGTACTCATGCCATAGGTTAAAGCTACGCCTGGTTTGGGAACTACGCTAAGAAAGTCACCGCCTTCAATTAGCGTGGCGTTTACATCTACAGCGCCGTCTTGGTTGCGAACTACGTCAGCAATGTCGTTGGCTATGGCTGATAACTGCGTAAAGTCGCTACCGAAAATTTTAATTGCCAGAGTACCTGTTGTCCCGGTAAGCATTTCTGACACGCGCATTTGTATAGGCTGGGTAAACCCAATATTCATACCTGGAAAGTGCGCAAGAGCATCGCGAATAGCTGTTTCAAGTTCGCTCTTGTTTTTAAAACGCCATGTGTCGGGCGGTGATAGCTGCAAAAATATATCGGTTTCATTAAGCCCCATTGGATCTAACCCTAATTCGTCAGACCCTGTTCTTGCAACAATATGCTTTATCTCAGGAAATTCAGACAGCAAAGCAAGCTCTACCTGCTTATCTAATGCTAGCGAAGAGGCCAATGAAATAGTGGGCGATTTTTCTAATTGCACAATAATGTCGCCTTCGTCCATCACCGGCATAAAGGTTTTACCTAAATGGCCGAACAACACGCCACTTAACAACAAAAGGCATAGCACACCAGCTACCAGCAATTTACTGTGGGTTAACAGTACGCCTAGCGAATGGCGATAAAGTGCTTGAAGTTTAGTTAAGTAACCTGGGGTAGTGCCATCCTTACTGGTAAGCACATAAGATGCAACAACGGGAATAAGCGTTAGCGCAGTTAGCACAGATGCCAGCATGGCGTACACAATGGTCATTGCCACTGGCGAGAAGAGCTTTCCTTCTAAACCGGTAAGCGTAAGTAGAGGCACAAACACAACAATTACAATAGCTGTTCCCGCTATGACCGGGACGGCAACGGCACGTGTTGCTCTGTAAATAAGGTGCAGCCGGGGTAAATTTTGCGCCTTACCAAGTTGAGATACGGTGTTTTCTACTACCACTACGGCGCCGTCGACCAACATGCCTATTGCAATAACCAGCCCACCTAAACTCATTAAGTTTGCGGTTAAACCAGTTACTTTCATGGCCAAAAAGGTGAGTAGCACCACCACAGGTATAACAAGTGCCACAACGAAAGACGCGCGCACGTTACCTAAAAATAACCCAAGCACTAATATAACAATAATCACTGCTTGCCCAAGCGCACTTGTAATAGTACCCACCGCAGTATCAATTAGGGTTTTGCGATTGTAAAAAACGTCAAGGGTTGTGCCCGCGGGTAAGGTTTGTTCAATGGCCTCTAACTTTGTCATAACATCGCTGACAACCTCTGCGGTATTACTGTCTTTTAAGGCAACAATAAGGGCCTGCGTGGTTTCTTTTCCATCGCGTGTTACACCACCGTAACGGGTTAAACTGCCAAGTGAAATGGCACCCAATTGCTTAAGGGCTATAGGTTCATTTTGATAGTTGCCTACAATAATGTTACCCAGTGTGTCGATAGACGTAGCACGGCCTTCGGTGCGGATCACTAATGAATCTACACCTGCCTTAATTCGCCCTACACTGCCATTTACATTGGCTTGCTGAAGTGCACCCGACAGTTGGTCAATATTAAATTCAAAAGCGTTTAATTTGGCAATGTCGGGGGCAAACTGAAATGTTTTGGTGTAACCACCCAATACGTTTACATCGGCCACACCCGCAACGGTGCGAAGTGCTGGTCTTATCTCCCAGTCGAGGATCGATTTGCGTTCTTGTAGAGATAATGAAGGGTTTTCAATGGTAAACATAAACATTTCAGATAGCGGCGTGCTCATTGGCGCAATGCCGCCTTCAGCAATGCTGGGCAATATTGAGCTAACGGCGGCTAGCCTGGCGTTCACTTGCTGTCTAGCCCAATAAATATCTGTACCTTCTTCAAAATCTAAAGTGATAGAAGTAATGGCGTACTTTGTTGTCGAGCGCAGAATGGTTTGATGAGGTATACCTAACAACTCAACTTCAATAGGTTGAGTAATTTGTGCTTCCATTTCCTCGGCGGTCATGCCGTCGGCCTTCATAATTACTTTCACTTGGGTTGGCGATATGTCGGGGAAAGCATCTACCGGCAACGTTTGCCAAGCGCGATAGCCAAAAAATATCAACGCTAAAAAAATACATAAGATGAAAAGTCGTTGAACAAGGGCAAACTGAACAATGCGGCCTATCATTCAATACCCCCAAGGCCCAGTAAAATTCCCTGAACCGCGCTTATTGAGGACGTAAGCACTTCATCGTTATTTGTCAAATCCGGTGCCGTGAAAACCGCGCTATCGTTATCTGTGTTTCCGATAAGAGTGATGGGCACCGCTTTGAGCGTGTCATCGTGGCGAACAAATATCGATGCTTGACCATGTAAATAAAAGACGCTGGCCGCTGGAACAGAATGAGCAGATACCGACAGCTGTACCCGTACATTGACTTGTGCGCCAAGTTGCAGTGCACAGCCTTCAGGTAATGGCGCTGACCACACGCGCACAAAAAAGCGGTGGTTAATTTTTTCTATTTTTTCAACCTCGACACTGCATGAGTCAGTGTGAATGGCTTCTACAAATTCTTTTTCAGACGCATTCACAAGCGTGGTAAGACGAATAGAGTTTGGGTTGACAATGGCACCTAACTGGGTTTCTGTAGCCTGGGTTTTTATATCATTAGATCGTTGTTCAGGAAGCATAAATATACCTTTTGATGGCGCCAATAGATAACCCATATCCTCGTCTGAATGAGGCTCAAACATTTCCGCGAAATGATTCAGGTGCCCCCATGTAAGTTGAGCGTCATAATATTGCTGCGCAATGTTAAGCCACTTGTCTTGTGAAATTGCATTCACTGACGCAAGTTCGCGGTTTTTATCAAAACGCGATTTTGCTATTTTCAGCAGTGCTGTTTTAGCCGCTAGATTGTCGCGAAAATGATGGACTTCGCTGCCGCTTAACATTGCAATGCGTTGGTTTTGTTTTACGTTTTCGCCATGTGCCACTAAATACTCTATTTTTTGTGGGTCCATGGGCGATATTATTTGAAGAGGTGAACCGGGCAGTACTTTTACTATGCCAGTGGAAGCTGGCTTTTCCATCGTACTCACTGCATTGATTGGAGTGTAAGTAAGCGATAACTTACCAAGCTCACCCAGTGATACTGAGTTGCTTGCATGCACATCACAAGCTAACACCATTGAAAATAAAACCAGTACATGACGAAAAATGGCGTAGTTCACAGTGCAACTCCTGCAATCTGATTAAGTTTAGACGCAGCTTCTGCGCGACGTACTTTCATTTTTTCTAATGCTAAAATAGTATCCTGCTGTGAAAGCAACTGTTCTAGCCAAACTACTTTGGGCAAGCTATCAGCCTGCTTTAAATATAAGGCTGCAATCTCTTCACCGAGTGTCACTTGTTTCGACAGCACTTTTTCAGCCTCCTTTGTATATTCATAGGTGGCTGTGGTTTCGCTGAGTTGCTGCTGTATGCGTGCATATGTTGTAGCCAGTGAACCATTTAATGCATTGCTAGCGTCTCGCCAAAGGGCGTAATCGTTAACCGAGGTAGTATCACTTCCAGTTAGCGGAATATTCACACTTACGCCAAGTAAATTATTGTTGCCAGCGGGCCCTTTAAGCTGTCGGGCAATAATGCCCAACGTCCATGGTGCAAGCGACTGGTCGGCAAAGTCATAGTTCAAATTTAACTGTTGCTGACTTAATAAAAGTAACGTGAGCTCTGGGTGTGTTTGAATTGCGTTATCAATGTTCGGTATCACCGTTTCTTGTGGCGAATCAGGTAGGTCCTGAGTTCCCGCAATTTCTCTGTAGCGTTGTTTTGCATTGTTTAGTGCAATCTTCGCTTGAGATAGGGTGAGTTGATGAGACAACTTTTCTTGCTCCCAGCGCAGTAGTGTAGCGCGGCCAAGTTCACCATTTTGAGACAGCTTTTGTATGGTGACGTCTAGCGAATCAATCCACTTCTGCTTTTTCTTTAACCCCTCAAGTTCGGTTTGGGCCATAACTCGCCGCCAGAGCGCTTCTCTAAACAAGCCGCTTGCTAATAATGAGAAACGTTGTTCCCGCGCCTTACTAAAGCGTTGGGTTAGCTCGCTTTGCTGCTTATCTAGGGCGCGCCCTTGGGGCGATCTAAATGGCAGAAATACGCCAATTTCGTACTCATCCTCGCCATTAGCGGTATTACTTGGTAGCGCAACAAGCTGTAATGACGCAGGACCTTGAAGCCAATGATTGACTGCTTTTACTTTACGCTTTATTTGGTCGGGGTCGTTTTGATAAAGCTGAGTAAGGCGGGTGCGGGCTCCGTCGTAGATATCGGGCAAGGTTTTCGCAATACCGTTACCACTTGCTAGTAGCAGAACTAGAAAAATTAGGAATGTTAAGTAGTGAGTCATAGGTTCTCGTTTTAGAAATACACGTAATAGATTTCGGGTGCATTCATGTTCACAAACTACAATGACAATACGGTAAACAAGATGAAAAAGATATTGGGCATAGCACCTAATGTTCTAGGTCAAACCGCCTATGAAGGCTGTATTGTTATGATTTAAATCAAGTTTTCGAAAAAAAGAGCCGCTAGTTCATGCCTGCCTTTGCAATCTGCTTTACGATAAATTGCAGAAGCATGGTGGCGTATTGTTTTCTCTGAAGTACTCCGCATTTCTGCAATTTCTAACAGCGTTAAGCCTCGCAATAAAAACATGGCTACTTCTTTCTCACTTGGCGTTAAGGCCCAAACATTAAATTGTGTTTCAATCGCTTTTGAGAAAAGCTGTTTCGATTGATGTAGCTCGGCGGTTACTTTCTGCTCTCTCTCAGACGAGGCAGCAAGCTCTGCCTTTAACGCTTTTGCGTTATTAGAACGTTGGCGGATATCAAAGATAAGAAAAAGAAACAGTGCAGAGGAAACCAGAATTAAAAAAGATTCTTGAATAAGATGGGCGACTTCCGCGTCATCGGAAATATCCGCATTGAGATCTGCTATTTTAAGCACAATAATACAAATTAGCGTGATGGAGAGTATCTTGTCTTTCATTTTCCAGCCTTAAAGAAGCGATGATATGAGTTCTGATTTTTATATAACAAAAAACTTATATCAATAGCGGTAACCTACTAATTGATATTCGAACAAAAAAGTATATGTTAACACCGGTGCGTAGTAAGTGTTCATTTACCTTCAGCGCTTTACCATCACTTTATAAAGAAAGATGAATTGCTTCAATCGATGTTATGAAACTGCTTGTGCGGCTCGACATAACCCAAACTCGAACAGCAAAACGCAATCGCAGCATTATTTTCACATTCATTCATTGCGTAGTGCGCTTTACCAACTAAACTAAAGTATAACTATTGAATTCCGCCACTTTCGTGGCTGTTAATTAAAGCGTACACATAACAACGATAATGTCAGAAAACGATGCTCTCTAACCTGAGTGACAACTCTGTTTTGCGTGTGCGCGACAAAAAATGGTGAGGAGGGCAATAGCACTTTATTTTTAACGTTGAGCGTCAGCACGCTGTAGGTATTGAGAATATATTGTATGAGCCTGGCGTATTAGGTGAGCAAGGCTCATAGTTTGGCGACGCGGACCTCCCGGAGCCAATAAAGCACCTGATAAACAATGTGACTGACGGGATTGTTATCTTCGACCAGCAAGGTCGTACTATTTACAGTAACAAGCCGTTTCAGATTATGGTGGTCCAAAGCGATGTCGACATTCGCCAGCTCTCACTATCAGATATAGATTCCCAGTATTGCAAAAAAAAATACCCCTCTTCTTTTAAGTACCTTTCTCACTCATCTGGCAATATTGAAAGCCGCTTTATATATAAAGACAACACCACGTTTCTGTGCAGTTTTCTCCTATCGTAACTACCCTTTATAATCAGCCAGTCGCGCTGGTCATTGTAAAAAGTACCGGTAACGAGACAGAATAAGAGGCGGAGCTACGTGAGTTAAAAAGCATTGTTGATAAAACGTCAGATTGCGTATTTATTTTTAACCAGGATTCGCTCAAATTTACTTACATCAATCGGGGGGCTGAGAAGCTGAAAATAGGTGTCTATTTCGCCAATCTCTATTCGTCTTGGGAGCGAGGTTTAAATGAGTACTCTAACGGGTTACTACGGAAGCACATCAGCAAAGGCAGAGACCTAAACACATTAACAGATGAGCAGATTGCGCAAGCGCAACGTGCTCTGAATTTTAGACCAAGGAAGTGCCTTGGTTACAAACAGACTGATGTTGTCTTAATAAAGACGATAAATATCCAGTTTGTTAAAACGATTTGATTAGGCTATTGAAGCTCTATGTAGCACAGTTTTTTTAGTCAACTTTTTATTAATCATTACAGAAAGCTTTAAATAATCTTTTTCAGATGAGGAAGAGCGGAACCGACCAAAAGTCGCTTTTGTTTGGGGTAATTCGGGATTTGCTAAGTCACGTTGTGATTCATGCATAAAGCAGCATAAATAGGCAATTATAAAGCGACAATTAACTTGAACGGTTCGTATTGACTCATGAAAAAATAACACTTAGCCAATCGTTCGGTTATGTCGGTCTAAAATCATTCTGTTTGCATTAACTCGGTTAGTTTAGCCTGATAAGTCTGGTCACGTAAACGAAACGCTGAAATACGTCTTTGCAGGGTCCTAACTTGCCCCATATCGTGGCGATCAGGATAACGAACTGAGAGCCATTCAATAATTTCAGGGGCTGTGCAGTGAGGCTCTAATTGAAGTTTAAATTTTATATCATCCCAGGCGTGTTCAAATGGGTCTTTGCGAGTCCTCCAGGTTCTCGGAAGACTCCGTTTGTCTTTTGGCTTTTCAAAACGAAAGTAATCTAGAACTTCTGGCTCTGTGGGTGCTGTAAGACTCTGATTCAGTTCAGCCGGCTTTTCAGCATACA
>NZ_JBHNZD010000051.1:0-11938 GCF_054960375.1 Alteromonas sp. G4i35
GTTACTGGCCTATAAAGGTAGTAGAGACTTACTTCAGGAGGCTTGCTGTTTTGCTTTTCCCCCGAAGCGGATGCGCATTTTAGGGAAATGAGCGCTCACGTCAACACTTATTTTGAAAAAGTTGAAAAAACTGAACTAACCGTCTATTTTTCGCTCAAATGTGATAATTAGTAGACAATATGGACTAATTACTAATAGGATAGGAATTCAGATCCTATAAAGTAGTAGTTCTTAAAGTAGTATTTGATCCTGCCGTTATTATATTAATGCTTAATATTAGCGATAGATATTAAGGCTTGCGTAAAGGAATACGTATAAGAATGTATATAAGCGTAAATGACCTATGCTTTGTGTTCTTTATAAATGTATTAATACTGGTGGTGTCAGAAATTGACTACGCAATAATTATAAAGGTGGGTTTATGTTACGAACTCTTACACTGCTGTCTGCGGCAATACTAGCAACTCATGTTAGTCATACAGCAATGGCACAAGAAGTATCCTCAAATGATGCTGTTCAGCCATCCGCATCAGCGAATGTAGAAAGCGCTGACCAGTCAAATCATTTTCAAACCGCCTTCTTAAGACGTCAAGTAAACCAAACTATGTCGGTTGGCCGAGCAATCAGTTCAATCGCTGGTCATTATCCGCAAGAAATTGTGTCTATTGTGGATATTGCTTTAGATACCTATCCAGACAAATACAGAGAGATCATTTTTGCTGCTATCTCTGCTCAACCTGCGTCTACTGAAGAGATTGTACAGCTGGCTATTGAGAAAGAAGTAAGTAGCTGCCCTAACATTGTTCAGTTAGCGATAAAAGCAGAGCCGACTTATGTCGACTTTGTTGTGCAGGCTGCTGCGGTTTCAACACCTGAAGAGCTAGATGAGATTGTACGCGTTGCCGTGCTTACTCAACCTGACGCAGCAGACAGTATTGTTCAGACATTATCGCAAGAACATCCAAATAAGATTGTCGATATCATGACAAGCGCGTTGAATGCTGTTCCTTTTGTTGGTGAGTATGTAGTGGATGCGCTTCTGGCCGTGTTTCCTAACGAAGCAGAAACGGTAGTTGAAACGGCGGTGAGAGAATCTGCGCAGCAGCGTGAACAAGTAATGCGTATTTTAAATACTGCGCAACACGCGGGTGTATCTCAGGATAAGTTAAAAGAATACGCTATGTCTGCCGGACTAAGCGAAGACGACTTTAATAGTGCACTGGGCAATTAACCCCCTACTAATTGATTTTAAAAAAACGGCGTATTGATTTACTCAATACGCCGTTTTTGTTTATAGCTGTACTAGTATCTTCAACCCTTACCTGCTTTTTAACAACAAGCAGCAAGCGATAGCAATCAAGTCTACTTCACAATTAAATTTGATGTTTTCAAAAGAGCTCAGTTGTTAAGGGAATGCAACATGGCGGCTTCTTTATAAAGGGTTAGTTCTGCCTTTAGTAAATCCACTTTCGCTTTTATCTCTTTTATTTGGGCCTTAATTTCATTTTGTGCGCGGGCATTTAACACGAACATATCACTGTCACCTGCATCGAAACGTGTTTTTTCTACTTTAGAAAGGGTTTTCGCTAGCGCCGCATTTTCACTTTGAAGAGCAACAATGTCTTTCGCCTGCCCCCAATAAACTAGCGCTTGTTCAAAACGCTGAGTTATCGCTTGCTCAGTAGAGGTTAGCTTGTGCTCTAGCTCTCTTTGCTTTGACTGTAATTGGGCTTGTTCAGCTTTCGCCTTCCTGTTTCCTAAAGGGTAGGAAAACGACAGACCTACTTTTGTTTCGGTACCGTCTAAATTTGACGGACCAGAACCGATATCTCTTGCAACCGATGCTTTTAAATCTAACTTCGGCAATAACGCGTTACTAGCCAGCGCAGCCTTGTTATTTACCACCTGCTGTTCTAATTTCATCACATCAAGTTCAGGATGATTACGAAGGGCATTGCGAAGAGTCATAAGCTGACCGTTACCAACCCAGAAAGGCCAGTTGATATCTTTCGGCGGGTTCGCTTCATCTACTATCAACATATCTCCCTTAGGTGAACGCCAATAAAAAGAAAGCATTTGAGCATGTGCGTCTCGCTTTTGCTTAAGCTCGGCAAGCAAAAGGCGCTGTTGCAAAATGTTGGCTTTAAATTCTGTCAGCACAACATTGGCTAAATCTCCCTTCTCTACGCGGGTCACCAACGCTCTTTCACGTTCTGTTGCGGTGTTTAGCAACTCTGTAACGGCATTAACCTGCAATGCGCTTTCGTACCACGCAACATATTCATTAACCCCTTTGTAAACGAAGTCATTAATTAAACTTGTCGCTAATGCTTGCCATTGTGAAGTCGCTAGCCCTGCATTGGCTAACTCCGTTCTACGCTTATCCAGTTCTCTATTTTTAAGTAGAGAGATGGCAATGCCCACACTAGCCTCGCCGCCAGACAAGGTTTCGTAATCGGCTTCGTACACCGGGAAATCACCGTCTGATATACGGTACTCGGTATAAACTGAGCCATTAAAGTCTTCGAACGGATTAGAAAAGCGCTGCGTTAAATTAGTACCATCGTAATATCCGCTAACGCGGCTACTGGTTTTCTGCTCTATAAACGGATCAAAACTGCTTCTTGCAATTTCTAACTCGGCTGCAGCTTGATAGTTTCCTTCATTTATCGCCCTAACGTAGGGATGATAGTTCACCATACTCTGGATAAGTGCATCGATTGATGGTGCTTGCCTAGTATTTTTGTTTTGCGCTACTGCATCAGAAACATGAGTGCTAATAACCGCAACAGTTGCAAGCACTGCTAATGTAAACCTTCGAATTACCATATTGATGCCCCAGCCCCCTTGGCTCCACCGGTAGTAGGCTCTTGCGTTGGCAATGGCGGGAAGTTGTTCAACTGTCGCCACATCTCGTAACCTAGACGCACCTCTTCTAATAGCACCCACGCTTTAACCCGGCTACCCAAACGCGCAGAACTTTCAGCTGGCCAAGGAATATCAGACTCGTCAGGTCTAATCCACACGTTAAAATCGCCAGTAGCATTAGCAACAGGCTCTACATACACAACTTCACCACCAAAGGTACCTATTGCACTACCCGGCCATCCACTAAACTGAAAAACGGGCCAGCCATCAAATTGCAAACGCGCCTTTGCACCAGGCTTAACCAGCGGTGCGTCTAACCCTCTCACGGTAACGCGAACGCTGCGTTTTGCATCTGCTGGAATAAACTGCCCAAGAATATCGCCCGACTTTACGAACGTAGACACACCGCCTGATAGCAACCGAACAACCGTACCGTCAACGGGTGCATATTTAGTTTGCGTCGACTGACGAGATAAAATCATGCTTACTTCATTAATTTCCGAAACAGAGGCGGCAGCTTTTGCTCGCAGTTCCTGCACTTTTATCTCGGCCTGTTCTACTTCTTTGCGTGAAACCAGCCCTTGCTCTTGCAGAGACTGTTGACGCGCCAGGTTGTTCTCAGCATTTCTTACTGCTGTTTCATTAGCTTGATTCTTTAAGTTCGCTGCTGAAAGCTGAGATCGCAGCTTCTCAAGTCGCTGCGCATCAATATCGATTAACGTAACGATTGGCTCGCCGGCTTTTATTTGTTGGCCTTCCCTTACGTGCCACTGCTTTACTTGTCCATCAACTAACGCATTTATTGGTTGGGTTCTGTCTTTAGGATCGAGCGAGTCGACCATACCGGTGCCATAAGCCGTTTGGATCCATGGTGTGAAATACAAAATTAATCCAGCTGCCAACACCAAGAAGATGATAACTCCGGTAATTACACGATGAAGCTTTGGCACTTTCAATGAAGGCAATGAAGTGATGTTATCTAAAAAGCGACGTTCTGCGTGATTCACTTACTCACCCTCCTTATTGTTCTTTGAAGCCGTGCTGCTCTCACTTGCGTTAGCAGCACTAATCGGTGACTCACCATTTGAATACTCATTTAACATTGCCGTTGCGTTATCGTGCAGATGCAACACACCTTCGAAACAATCTGGCAGTGGCATATTGGTAAAATACATGACGGTAAAATCATATTTACTTAAGCGTCGCAGAAGTCGCGCCCTCAACTCTACCGGTATTGCGTCGAAGTGCTGATTCAAAATGAGCAGCTTAGGTTTACCAATAATTGCGGCGGCAAGTTTAAGCAACAAAAACTCCAATGGCTGCAGCGGTGCCCCTAATACGGATACTTTAGTCTGCAAACCCTCTGGTAAGCTATCTATCACTTTGGTCATTTCTACTTCCTCAAGCGCAGCGCGAATATCCGCGATGGTTGCCTGAGGATGTGCCAACTTTAAGTAGCGCTCTACAGAAACTTCGATAATTAAAGAACGATCTAGAATGGTAACGGCCTGCCGTAACTCATGGGTGTCGTAATCGTTTAGACTAAGTTCTCCTAACAAGATGTCGCCCGATTTAACGCGGTCATACTGCTTCAGCAATCCTAGCAGCTGCTTCTGCACCCAACTTTTATCAGTAGTAACAAAATACTTAGTGCCAGGTTCGAAGATAACATTGAGGTGGCACGCATCATTACCATGTTTAAGTTCAACATCGTTGAACATCAATTTAGAAGAAGCTGGTATATGTTCCGAGGTATTGAGCTCTTCCTGCGGCATGTCAAGAGCGCCACCCAGCTTCTCGGCAGCGCCATATAACTCATAGTAAAGTTTTAAATATTGGGTAAAGCGAGACAACCCAAAGAAAACAGCAGACATCACAAGCTCAGCAGCCACTAGCTGACCGATAGAAAGCTCGCCTTGTACAACCAGAACACCACCGATACCAAGTAGCGAAGCACTCGCCACGGCATACATCAATAGAAACATAACCACCTGCGAAAAGGTGTAGTGAAAGTGGCTTTTGTGCTTTTTCACATAGTTACTGATATAACCTTCGGTGCTGCGCCCTGCGTATTCAACATGATCAGCTGACTTAAAGAATTCGTGAGCAATTGCAATATCGTGTAGCCACTTTGCAGAATCGTATTTTGCGTTAGACAATTCAATAGCCGTGCGCTTAGCACCACGTCCCCAAATTTTCCAAACCGCATACATGGTAAGTAAAAGCACCACATTAAACGCGAAAAGCGCTGGGTGGTAGAATGATACTAGAGTGAAACCTACCAGCATCTGTAGTACAAGCGCGAAACCATCAATCATTAAAGACGGCATATTCTTTTGAAAAGTCATTATGTCGAAGTAACGCTGTGTAATGCTAACGTTTTGTCGACCTTCAAAAAAACTGTGGGGCGCAAGAATAGTTTTTAGCCCTAAGTCTGCGGTGAGGCGGGCGTACACTTTACGCTCGTAGAACTCCATCACTCGCATACGCAGCGCGCTAAATACGCCAGATATAAATAAAGTAAGAAATAGAATGACGGCCAATATGATAACTGCCCGAGTTGAACCGATATTGGCGATACTGTTAATCAGCGTTTGAACCGCTATAGGTACCGCAAGAGTCATTAAACTTATTGCTACGCCGTATGCGATAGCAACCCAAAAAAAGCCAGCCTCTGGTTTCAATAGCGAAAATAAGGTCTTTCGCGTTTTACGTAAATCAATTGGTTTAGCCATAGTTATGTCTTCAATATACCGCTAGCTTAAAAATCAGTGACGCGCTGCTTCTAATCGTACAAAAACAACGCTAGATAGTGTATTGCAATAGTCAGTTAGAATAAATCTGTTATATTCTTAATAGTTCATCGAAAAAAATGGGGTCAGAGTACATTTCTTGCCCCTAGTACCTTAATAATCGAGTAACTTGTTGAAGTATGCATCACCTAAACTACCATCATTTATATTATTTCTATCTTGTTGCCCGTGAGGGTAGCATTGCGAAAGCCGCTAAATTACTCCACGTTACCCCGCAAACCGTAAGCGGGCAACTAAGCACCTTCGAAAATCAGCTAGGTTATTCTCTCTTTGATAGAATAAATAAGCGCCTATACCTGAACGCGCGAGGTAAAGTAAGTTATCAGTATGCCAGCGAAATATTTCATAAAGGCAATCAACTAGCTGAAATACTTAACAATAGCGATGAAGTGAATACGAAAGAATTTGTGATAGGTATTACTAATGGTATTCCAAAAGTGCTTTTTTACGACTTTGTGCATGCCACCATGCGTAGGTTTTCACAGGTTAAATACGTGATAAAAGAGGATAGCTTCGACGGTTTGTTGAAAGAACTCGCCATTAACGCCATCGATTTCATTCTAGCAGACAGAGGCATAGCCCCTGGTACACAAATAAGCGCCAATAGTTTTTTCTTGGGCGAAAGTTCGTTGAGCTTCTTTGCTAAAGTACCGCTTACTGAAGAACAGACTTTTCCAGAGTGTTTAAATCAAATGCCGTTGCTAATTCAGGGTAATACTTCAGGAATACGGCAAGCACTTACAAGTTGGCTTGAGACAGAACAGCTGTACCCCAAAGTGGTAGCCGAATTTGACGATACTGCTTTGCTTAAACTTTTTGGCAGCGAAGACTTTGGTGTTTTCTGCGCACCATCGGCAATTTCAAAGCACGTAGAAGAGCAATATGACGTGCACTGTATTGGTAACGCAAGCACACTAAATGAGAGATACTATGCCATTACTGGCAAAAGCCGTGCTGACTACACTATTAGTGAAGCAATCGTAGAAGCCGCTCGCGGAATTCTAGCCTAGTGCACTTAATGGTGGGGTCAGAGTACATTTTCTGCCCCCACTTAATTTAAGCAGCAACACCACCGTCTATATCTTGAGCATAAAAACTCAGTGTTAGAATTTTTTCTAACACAAAACGTAGTGCGTCATTTATAGGCATAAGTCTTTCCCCCAATTCATAATCTAATTGAGCAAGTTTTTGTCTGCCTTCTGCGATCATTGGCGGCTTTGTCGATGTAACTCGAACCTCACTATTTGCGGCAATATCATCCACTAATCGCTTTTCAAAGATATCTAAATGCTGAGGCTGTATAGCAATCAGCGCGGCCGCATACTTCTCTGGTACAGCTTGCTTAATTGGTTTACACACCGAAAGTGTGGCTTCGCCAGATTTGGTTTTATAACCTGCTGCACCGAACATACGGCAAATGCCAGGTCGGTATTCGTAAATTCCGCAGTAGCCTTCTTTACCGTCCAAACTTAAGCGTTGATATTGTTTACAGGCGAAGCCGCTGTAGTTGTCTAGCTCGTCAAACGCCTGTTCAGCCCGTCCTGTATCAAACAGATGAAGTGCTAAAGGCAGCATCTCCAATGGCGACACTTCAATGTCGGGGTTATTGCAACATGCACCACATTTCTCAACACAGTTTAGAGACTGGCTAGATTGATATGCACTGAATTCTTGGGAAAGAGATTGGTAAACATCCATCACTTGGCTGGACAGCTCACGCAGCCTATTCATAACGACTCCGCTAATAAAAGCAAACTAAAACAAATACATGATCATGCTGGTGTAATGTAATGGGTAGCATGAACTCAACATTCTGATTATTGATTTTGGTAACCAAATTGACAGATCGTACTGGAGGAAGAAATGTACTCTGACCCCAATATTTTAAAGCATGCTTCTTCCCCGCCGGGTGTGCGTAAGCTTGAGGCTTAATGACAGGGGTTGAATTGGTGCGGATTCTATTTTGAATTTTGGGATTTGGGAAGTTTTTTGTGAATGATCTTTGATAATAAGCGCAATGCAGCGATGTGGACACAGTAGGTATAACAGATATGTATGGCTTGTAGTGAAAAAATTTTGGTCGATACCCGTTTTTAATATGGTGGATGAACACTTTCCTGCGTACGGGATAAAATTAATTAACGCATTAACATAATGGTTCTGTGGGTATTTAGGTGATAAATATACGTTGGCGCTAGCTCTGATAAACTAGCGCCATAAATTTTTTGAACTATCGCGTTATTAATTCCGAAGTATACGACAGCGAGATGTCAGGCGCATTTAAACTACCTAAATCTGTGTTTTCCCAAAATTCAGGATATTGTTCTTCTAGGTTTATTGTAAATGTAAAACTTAAACGAGGAAGAATGTTAAACACAAGATTATCGCTATCATCTGTGTAATCTACTTTGTTGGACTGCATTTCAAGTATTGTAACAACACCTTCTCGCTTTGAGCCCAGTAGTTTCCAAGTGTATTCTCTGTTGAAAGTAAACGCGCTATTTTCGCGTAACCCAATGATGTTGACCTCATTGCCGTCTGCGGTCCATTGGAAGTTATAAAGTTCACGATCTCCTACAAAGTAAGACTCTTCACTAGGTGAATAGACTCTTCCTGCTGTACCGTCAGATTCAAAGTAATAAGCAAATAAGTCGTCAGGTAACGGTACACCATCTACGAAAAGTGCTTCATTGTAAGAAGACATCCAAACATTAGGTAATGAGCTCTCTATGCTGAAGTCTTCGGCCAACTCATAGTCTATGGCGTGCATATCGCCAGTGTATTTAATCGCTACGCCATCATAATCGAACTCATAAAGCGCCAGCACGAAATTATTCTGCACTTTAAAAGGCGTAACTGTGAAAGACATATCTTCCAATTCAATGTCTATAACACCATCATTTAGCTGCCATGTTCCTTGCACACCAAAAACAAGAGACGTAAAGGTATTATCATCTTTAAATGTGAACTGGTCGTTTAAAATACCAGTTTCAGTACGCTCGTCTTCATTTAAGTACTCTTTATCAAACGTATAACTTCCCTGATAAGCAAACACCCAAGGCGATGCTAGCAAATCCTCTTCGGTTACGGTAAACGCAGATGCAGTAGTGTTGGTGTATTTAACATTCGTGGTAGTTTCGTACGTAGTAGTAAAAGTTGGTTTATCTTGTATGTTATCCATCGGTGTGATGGAAAGCTCAGTGGTAGTTGTTAACACAGCAAGTGCGTGACCGCCGGATTGTGTTAGCAATTCTATACGTTCGTTTATTGTCGTTCTTTCGGTTTCCCAATATATGATGTCATATTCACGGGCATAACTACCAATTTCATTGACTACGCCTTGCTCATACCGACTATAGATTTCTTCATCAAGAAATACCAAGTTTGCGTTTCGCGTGTAGTCAAGCTCGTCAATAACTAGATTTCCGTCTACAACACTCCAGTTAAATTCATCTGAATAAATATTAAATGCATTTTCCGCAGACGTTTTTGCGCCGCTACTGTCCGCGTTGAACGTATACGCTGTCATGCCCTTGCCAGCTTGCTGTTCTGAATGGTAGTAAGTCGCAAAAACCGCACCCGCAATGTCGGTATCTACGTAATTTTGCTGTAACAATTCATCTTCGAGAGTTTCTGCTCGGGCAGCATTAATTGCTTCTACATAAGCCTCGTCATAAGTTCCGTCTTCGTTTAACAGTCCCATGCTATCAACATACTTTCGGATGGTGCTTAGCGCATCGACTAGGCTTCCAGTAAAAAACGACAAGGTGCTCATACCTTCAGGAACCGAGAACTCGCTATTATCAGCAAGAACTTTTATGAAGCTGGCCAATCCTAAAACCTTTTCGAAGTCCACTTCACTTGCAAACGTATCGAAGCTTCCCTCGCCGCCGTTCTCTTTATACTCCGAATAGAGTACATCCATAGCCGTACTTAAATGAGTTATTTTGCCTGCAGGAAATAGATCGCTGTTAAGTTCATCGGTATTATTTTCGATGCTAAGGTTACGCATCGTAGTGAAGTCACCGACTCGCGATGATAGCGTTACATGGGCTTGTTCTTCCGTGCCCACTGCATTAAGAATTAAATCGCCGGGCGCAGCACTTACAGTAATAGGAAGCGTGAATCGACCATCCGCGCCGGCCTGCACGGACGCAATTACATTTCCACCTGCATCGAGCGCGCTCACCTCTGCATTCGATAAAGGCGCATCGGTTGCAATACTCGAAATAGAAATAGACTGTTGATTCGTGATTGTAATCGTTGAACTTACTGTGTTCTCACCGTCAGTTACATCGTATGAAAAACTGACTTCGCCCATCGCCAACGCTGTAGGTGTGTACACTATCTCATTATTGATGATAGCGGCTTCACCAACATCTGGCACTCCAACTGCCGATATAGTTAAAGCATCGCCGTCAGAATCGGTATCATTCGCAAGTACATCAATAGATACTGCGTCACCATTGAGTGTAACCGCGGAGTCTGCGACAAGCACTGGTAGTTGGTTGTTGTCGTCGGAACCGCCACAGGCAGCAAGAAGAGTTGAACTAACGGCAATAGCAATAATGCTTTTGTTCATTTTGAACGTCCTTGTATTTAGAGTAATTTACTATGAGACTTGGAATTTATATGGCTGAATATAACCTATTGTTAAGCAATAATTAAGATAACTACTAGAAAATTAAATGCTCTTTTTTTTGGCTGACGATTAAAGCCACGTCGAAATATTTTTATCTCGCCCATAACTCAGTATACTGGATGCATAAAATGTATTTGAAAACTAGGGAATTCAAATGAAGCCAGTCATTCTTGCAGGTGGTACCGGAAGCCGCTTATGGCCAAAGTCTCGCGCCGCTTTACCAAAACAGTTCCTGTCTCTTACTTCTGACAAAACGATGATTCAAGACACTGTACTGAGACTCAATGGCATAGAGTCTTTGCCACCTTCTATTATCTGTAACGAAGAGCATCGTTTTCTTGTTGCCGAGCAAATGCGACAAATAAGTGTCGATAACAGCGACATTCTTTTAGAGCCAGTTGGTCGCAATACCGCTCCTGCTATTGCACTTGCTGCATTTCAAGCTTGCGAAAACGGGGGTGATCCTGTTCTTTTGGTATTAGCCGCCGATCACTTAATAAAAGATAGCGATACGTTTCGTACCAAAATTAAAGAAGCCCAGGCTCTAGCTGAACAAGGTAAGTTAGTTACTTTCGGTATTGTCCCCACTCAGCCTCATACTGGTTACGGCTATATAAAAGCCGGAAACAAGCTGAATATTGGCTTCGATGTAAGTGAATTTGTTGAAAAGCCAGATATGCCTACCGCAACACAATACGTAAGTTCAGGTGAGTATTTTTGGAATAGCGGCATGTTTATGTTTAAAGCCAGTGCATTTTTAAAGGCGCTGGAAGTGCACGCACCTGACATATATTCGGTATGTAAAAAGGCGATTGAAAAAACCGAAAAAGATCTCGACTTTGTTCGTGTAGACAAAGACATTTTTGCTTCATGCCCAAGTGATTCTATCGATTATGCAGTGATGGAAAAAACTTCCGAAGCCGCGATGATAACACTAGATGCAGGTTGGTCTGATGTAGGCAGTTGGTCGTCTCTCTGGGAGACGGGAGAGAAGGACGCAAATGGCAATGTAACTACTGGCGACACTTTATTAGAAGGCACCACCAACAGCTATGTGAACGCCGAGCACAGCTTGGTTGCAGTTATTGGTCTGGAAGACGTGGTTGTAGTTGAAACCAAAGATGCTGTTATGGTGGCGAATAAGAAAAACGCAGAACACATCAAAACCGTTGTGAACCGTTTGAAAGCTGAAAAGCGCCCTGAATTTGAGTTTCACCGCGAAGTTTTCAGACCTTGGGGAAGTTACGATTCAATAGACAATGGTGGACGTTTTAAAGTTAAGCGTATTACCGTGAAGCCAGGTGAAAAACTATCAGTTCAAATGCATCACCATAGAGCTGAACACTGGGTTGTAGTATCAGGTACAGCTAATGTGACAATAGGCGATGAAACCCAAATGCTAACGGAAAATGAGTCTGTTTATATTCCTATTGGGGCGGTTCATGCTTTAGAAAATCCAGGAAAGATTCCACTAGAACTAATTGAAGTACAATCTGGAGCTTACCTAGGGGAAGACGATATCGTTCGTTTCTCAGATAGATATGGGCGTTCTGATAAATAAACGCAGTGTAAGGCAGTTTGTCTAACTAAAAAAGCCAGGTTATGAACCTGGCTT
>NZ_JBHNZD010000052.1:0-10329 GCF_054960375.1 Alteromonas sp. G4i35
TAGTTGCTCTTGTAATTGAGATTGTGTCATGGGGTTTCCTATTGATAGTAATGTTGGCCGCGGATATTGTGATGGGTGACAGGCTGCTCATCCTGCTCAACAGCGGTGCTCGGTATGCTTTCTTGATGATGTTTGAGTAAGTTCATCACCACACTCCGGTGAGGGCGTTCTAGCAGTAATGCCTTTTGGCAAGCGGCTTCAAGTCGCGCAGCACCATGTTGTTTAGTGAGGTTTAGGATAGCTAAGCAGCTTTTAATCGCTTGCTCAGGATGTTTGCGACTATGGATGTGCCACTGCACCACACCACGGGTACCCACACCGATATTCTCAGCCCAGTGCAGTAAGCGCTCAGCACTGAAGCGCTGTTTTACATGGCTGTCCGGCATGTGTTCTTTTTGGGTTGAGAAGCCGCCTTCTTTTGCTGATTTAGCGTGCTGTGTTACCAGTTGATTGTGATGATAGATGCTGACCACACTGCCACTTGCCTCTATGGTCACCGTGTTGCCCACTAAAGTGTGTGGTACAGAGTAAGCATGCTTTTGGTACAACACATGGTAATCCGGCCCTACCTTCGCCCATTTACTGTCGATGTACTCATACATGGTGCCAGGTAATGGCATTAAGGCTGGCTTATCGAGCAGTTCAAACTGTTCACGACGAGAGCCTGGGTATAAGCGTTGTGGCCGATTATTTAACTCTGCCATTAACACTTTAATCCGCGCATTTAGACCCGCTAGGGTGTAGAAGCTCTCACGTCGCAATCGCATTAATATCCAACGCTCAACAATCAGCACCGCATTTTCTGCTTTGGCTTTATCCTTCGGTTTATATGGGCGTGCAGGCACAATGGCACAGCCATAATGCCGCGCCATTTTGGCATAGTTTTCATTTAGCGTAGGCGCGTAGCGGTGGGCTTTGGTAACGGCCGATTTCAGGTTATCCGACACAAGTAAACGGGGTACACCGCCAAGGTGGCGGAACGTTCTTACGTGCGCCATTATCCAGTCTTCTTCACGTTGTGAGCGACCAGCTTCAACATAGGTGTAGTTGGTTGCGCCTAAGGTCGCAACGAAGATTTGTGCGTGATAACGAACTTCGCCCGTATCAGGATTGATGATAGGTACCGTTGGTCCGCAATAGTCAATAAACAACTTATCGCCTGCGATGTGATGTTGTCGCATACTGCGTTTCTGCTTTTTAAGCCACCGCTGATAGTGCTCGCAGAACTGCGTGTAGCCGTAGGCTGACGCACTATCCTCGGCGCAATATTCTTCCCACAGCAAGAGCTTAGTCATGCCTTTGCGCTTCAACTCTTGCTGCATTAGCATAAAGTCAGGCAGCCGTTTCTGGCGCTGAACGGGACCCGTGCTATACAACTGCGCTTCGAGCGTTTTATCGTTTAGCGCTTCCGGCAACGGCCACGATAAGTCACTGGATTTAAAGCGCGAGAGTATTTCACTCACGGTTGAAGGACCAAGACTTAAGCATTGGCCGATGTCTCGATGGCTTAATCCTACTTCGAATTTGAGACGCAGGACGTCTTTAATCTTTCTCATATCGGTTCTCTTTCTCGCCATGGCAGCTCATTCCTTCAATAAAGTGATGAAGTGGAGCTTACCAATTGATTTAATGAGAAAAAGAAGAAGATTTCGGGATTCCGATCAGTGATTTCGGAAAAACGTCATTTTTGATCGGATAACTCCGAAATAGGCGATCGGATTAGACCGAAATCAGTGATCGGATTGAACCGAAATGGGTGATCGGAATGGGCCGGAACATGCACGCTATAGCGTGTTTTTCAGATTGTGCTGAAGCGATCATGGACACTTGTTGGCTGGTATACGCTCTGCCTTTTTCGATTTCATCTTTAGTCGATTTGACGAAAGATAGACGATCTTTTTTATCGGAAATATCTAGTGCTTTGGTTACATTAAGCATCATTGCCTGGATAGCTTGACGCTCCTGATCTAGTGTTTTTTGTCCTACTTCTTCAGAACGAACATCAAGGTATTGCTTGGCTTGCTCGGGCGTAAGCTCTCTTAGACTGATGTTAAATTGTTGATTGACGTAACGAGCAACTTTTTTAAGGCAGTCGGTGTAACCTCGGGCAGTGCCTACAGATTTGATTGGCTTGTCTCGGCCTTGCATACGAGCCATAATTTTTGCAGCTTGTTTTTGTGCAATACTTTCCGCTTTTTGAGGGCTGAGTGGGCTTTTCCTAAATCTAGCCATTCTTTTTCACCCAGCGATATACTGTAGACCAAGCTACGTTTACTTTCTTTTCTTTAACTAGAAAGCGATGAATTTTGGCTGTTGTATTCCCCGCTCGATGAAGTGCAATAAGGATATCCGCGTATTCATCTAAACTTGATCGATAAAATCTCGGTTTTCTAATTGCTTTGGTTAACTGCTTTGCCTTCTCAGTCTCTTTTTTAACATCGAATTCTTCAATCATATTTTACCTATAATGAGTTGTTAGAAAATCATTCACTCGTTGAGTGAATGCGGTCCCAGATGATAAATACCACCTGGGCCGTTTCGCCCCAGTTCGACGCATAGCGTCAGGCTCGGACCGATCTCGCCTAAATCCTCATTACGTGTTAACGGCAGCTCGAAAGCGCCGATTTTTAAGATCGCCAAAAAATGCGGCGCGGCATGATTTATAGAATATTGAATTTTTCTTGTGGGTCTTCGTGACGTGTTGAAGGCAGCTCGAAAGCGCCTATTTTTTGAATCCGGAGCAGAAAGCTCACGGTTGTTTCATGAGTAATAATAGGGCAACCCACCCCCTTTGGCAAGGCCGGATTTTGTGCGTGTAAAAATATGCGCGCAAATGCTACAGGCCGCTGCGGACGCTGTGTAGGGACGAGTTTACGAGTCTTACACAGCGTCCGCGAGCGGACGGCCTTTAGCGCCAAGCCGCGAAGCGGTGAAGGCGCTATGAAAAGGGCCATTGCTCCTGATGCCCTTTTCCCAAAGGGGGTGGGTTGCCCGATGGCACGGTGTTAAATTTAGGCTGGGATAAGCGAAAAGAGGGAAATGTGTGACGTAGTCACACCTAGCATTTTTTACGTTGCTTTGCCCTATTTGCAACGGGAGGTTTTACCTCGTGGTAGCGGTCCTGTATGAGCATTGCCAGGTAATCTTTTAAGGTCATATCTTCAGCTGCTGCCAAGTCTTTCAGGTCACTATAGATATCCCTATCAAGCTCTATGGAAAGAACATCTTTCTTACGTCTTGATCTCTTTTTGCGAAGTGCAGCTCTAAGGGAGTTGAGCTGTTTATCTTGAAGGTATTTTTTACACCAGTTGTTTAGTTTTTCAGCTGTTAAATCTTCGTTAAACCGTATGGCTCGAAAGGTGTCTTTAGCTTCGTCTTCTTTTCCTAAATCATCGAAGTAAAGATAGTTTGGATCGTTCTTAAGTTTATTGGAGATATATGCCCAGGCATCTTTTTGATTTTCGTTAGTTATAGAAAAACGCATGTGTATTTCCTATCTGTGACGGTGTCACATAGTATAACAAATTCTGTGACACTGTCACAGGTAAATTAGGCATGCCTAATTTTAAAAATCACATATCGAGCATAGATGTCTTTAACTATGATGGCCATGTAAGTTGGGTGTATAAAAAACGGTAGTTTTTTATGCATAATAAAGTTACCTGGTAGTGATATCATTTAAAGAATGAATTGTGTATAAAAAGTCATATAATAATCTACGTATAGAAAAGGTATGAGATTATGATAATTGGGTACGCTCGCGTATCATCAGCACTGCAAGACACTGCTATGCAACTCGATGCGTTAAAAAAAGCAGGCTGTGAGAAAATCTTTCATGAAACTTATTCCGGTGCATCAAGAGATAGGCCTGAGCTTGAACGGTGCTTCGATGCGTTACGGGAAGGTGACTCTTTGGTTGTCTGGCGACTTGATCGGTTAGGTCGAAGTTTAAAAGACCTTGTTTCCTTGGTAAGTGAGCTTGAGGAGCGCAAAATAAAACTGAAGTCGTTGACTGAAGCTATTGATACAGCTACATCTTCAGGGACGTTGGTTTTTCATATTTTCGGTGCGTTGTCCGAATTCGAGAGAAATCTTATTCGAGAGCGAACGCAGGCGGGTCTTGCTGCGGCTAGAGCTCGTGGACGCAAAGGTGGAAGGCCTATGAAAATGGACAAGAAAGCTGTTCTTAAGGCCAGAGCAATGCTAACAGATCCTTCTATAACTAAAGGTGAGGTTGCGAAGCACTTTGGTGTTACGCGGATGACTTTAAACAAAGCTATCTTACTATATCAGGAGTGATAGCTTTTCTGCCTGTTATGGCGATAGTTGCAAATTGGTATAATATGCCCCATAATATAGATGTAGCTTGTGGCGGTAGGAACATCCCCACGTTAAAAACCCAAATTCCTTGTTTGTTGTGGCGGTAGGAACATCCCCACGTTAAAAACCTAAATTCCTTGTATTTGCTACCGAAAACCCCAGTTTAAGACTGGGGTTTTTCGTATGGAGACGAAGTGGAATTAAAGAAACTATCCCCCTCATTTTATACTGATAATGTACGTGTAGAACAAGCATTAGACTTTGACATGCAAGCCGGTTGTTGGCTTGATATTGATAATAAAGTTCGCGGGCATGGTGTAGTCAAAATCACTATACAAGGCCTGATGTTTGCTATACCTGTACGATCCCACATAAGGCACGAAGCTTCTTTCATTCTTCAAGTCGACAGAAAAAATAGGCACATAAAAGGGATGGGCCTAGATTACTCTAAAGCTCTTCTTATTAGAGATGAACGTCATGTAGCTGATGATGTATTTGTTTTGCGTAGCAAAGCAGCTGGTCGAAAGTTAGTTGATAAAGAAGAGCATATCACTAAGCAGTTTACCGGATACGTTGAGAAATATATTTCATCCGTCCAGAAAAATGACCGAAACGTATTGAATAGCTTTGAGTATCGATATACGACGTTGATTAACTATCATACAGAGTTAGGCATAAAGTAAAATTAGGCATGCCTAATTTAGATGCATACAAAATAACTTATAAAGTATTTAATTAATGTTGTTCAATGGGTGATTCACAAAATGATCGCCAAAAGTTTTTATCAAAGCCTTGTTCTTTGAGTCTCTTATTTTTCTCGAAACGTCCCTATAATCTCTGTACACAATTTTATATTGTTTTGTGTTCTGCTGAGCTTTATTTAGTTTTGTAATAGCTTCATCGTCAAACATACTTGAAGTCCAGAATTCAAAAACTAGATCTCGATCTCTCCAATCCGGATGCACTAGGGCGAAGGCTCTAAATATTGGTATCTGCTCAGAGAGCCGTTAATGGTTGTCGAGAAAATTCATGCTTTTACATTAGAGCCAGGAAGCAAATCCTCCAAGAAAAATGCAGCAAACTCAGCTCTATTTTTTAAACCTGCTTTTGCGTAAATGGCGCTAAGCTGAGTTCTTACGGTTTTCTCTGATGTATTCCGAAACTCACCAATTTCAACCAAGCTAAAACCTTTCAGCAACAAAAAAGACACTTGTTTTTCGGCCGGAGTAAGTCCCCATGCTGATAATTGATTTTCTATCATCAGGGACACTCCATCTATGTGTTCTTTCGCCTGAGAACGCCATTGCTCAGCTTCACGCTTATATGCAGCAGAATTTAGTTTTTCTTTGGATAAACTTACTCTTAAATTCAGCATATTTTTAAGAACAAAAATAACGCCAATAATTGCCATTAATCCAGCGCTTGCCTCAATAAAGACGTGCCAAAATGGCACGCCTTCATCAAAGTCTGTGATTAAGTCAGTAACGACCATAGCGCCAATTAAACCGAAGGTGGCTAATAAAAAAACTCGCTCTTTATTTCTCATTCTCAGTCGTGTTTTTCATACTCTTCATGTCTCTCATATTCTTCGTGCTCATTTCCTTCATTTTCTGCTAGCTGAAGCTTAGTTCCGAACACAGATAACGTCCTTGAGGGTTGGTCAAAATTCCCAACTAAGTATGCCGAAAAGCCTGCGATCAAAAACAAAAATAAGAGACCAATCCCGAAATGCCTAGAGACAGACTCAGTGGTTTCGGCTAAGTCTCGTTTGTAACCCGTTACCATGCTCATACCGATCGAATCTTTATGTTTGAGTTGGTGAAGAATAACACCAGCTATATGCAAAATGACCACAACGATAAAAGTATTGGCCAATAGCTCGTGAACCTCCTTCCAAGACTCCCCTACAACTCCGGTAGCCATCAAAATACCAACTCCCCCTAAGCCCAAGGCCAATATCATCATTACCAATGCAGCCCAACTAGATGCAGGATTGTGACCGACCCACGTTCTATTTGTTCCGGTTAATATTCCTTTAAGATATGCAACCAATCCGGACACATTCAAGGAAAAATCGGTAAACCGAGCGTGCCTGCTGCCAATTATTCCCCAGATCCCCCTCAATAATACGCTGAAGACCATTATTAAGCCAAAAATCATATGATAAGAAAAGGCCAGGTTGTCATCATCAACTGTATTTGAGATGGTAAAGGCGGCAATAAAAGAACCAGCAAAAAGCCAATGGAAGCACCTTGTAGGTAAATCGTAAACTCGAGTTTTCATTATTTCACCAATAGTGTGGAAAAAGAGGGTTCAATTTAGAAAATCTTCGAACACTATCAATCATATCGATGCCCTATAAACCAAAAGTTTTATCGTACTTATGTCTTATATGGCAACGTAATAGCATTTTTACGCCTAGTTTTCCATAATTTCTTTAACTAACATGTAGGTTAACAAAGCAATACAGAGGAATTTTCGTGAGCATTCATGAAGAACATAGGTCCCATCGTTCAGGGTGGTTGAGAGCCGCAGTATTAGGAGCCAATGATGGTATCGTGTCGACTGCAAGTTTGATTATAGGTGTTGCTTCAGCTGAGGCAACGCAGCAAAGTATTGTATTAGCAGGCGTTGCAGGTCTGGTTGCTGGTGCCATGTCCATGGCTGCTGGTGAATATGTTTCAGTTAGCTCTCAATCTGACACTGAAAAAGCAGATTTAGAACAAGAAAAAGAATCCCTTAAGAGCAATTATGAGTTTGAACTTAACGAACTTGCATACATATATGAACAACGTGGTGTAGATGCAGGCTTAGCTAAACAGGTTGCTGAACAGTTAATGGCGTACGATTCGTTAGCCTCTCATGCTCGTGACGAAATCGGGATAACCGATATTTCAATAGCCAGACCTCTACAAGCAGCTTTTTATTCAGCAATCACCTTCACTCTTGGCGCTTTATTGCCACTTATCGCTGCTTGGTTGGTTCCTCATCAGTGGATCATCCAGTCCGTTGCAATATTATCTCTTCTGTTTTTAGCTTCTCTGGGAACCATTGCTGCAAAGGCAGGAGGAGCTCCCATCCTTAGGGCTGCAATAAGAGTTTTATTTTGGGGAGCCCTAGCCATGATAATGACTTACATGGTTGGGCAATTTTTTGGGGTATTGGTTTAATATTAAATTAGCCGCGCAATTAATTTTAAATGGTAATAAGGCTTAAGTTACCGGTCGTCCCCAAAGACCGCTCTCATCCATTGCTCTTAAAGAAGCAACTTACTCGAAATTTTAATTGCTAAATAGAACTAAAACCAGACGCGAATACCTAATATAACTTCCATGAACTCCGTTGAATTTCCTTCCTGTAGTGTATAATCTGCTGTAGCACCAAATTGACGTTGCCATCGGAACCCAATATAAGGAGCGATTTCTCTTTCGAATTCATACCGCAGTCTTATACCCAATTGTAAATCATTAATTCCCTGCCCAACTCCAAAGTCTGGTACGTCATTTGCCGAGGCATTCAGTTCTAACCGAGGCTGAAGTATTAATCGCTGGCTAAATAGCATGTCGTAAGAAGGCTTTTCCTAAACAAAACTTATTTTTCACACATAGCAAATGAGAATTATTTACGTCGTCGATCGCAGTTAATTTAAGTCTGTGCGAGAGTTAGATGTTGATTAATTTTGCGATTTCCAGGTCAACCATTTTGAGACCATCAAGGCTCTCAAGCGCTAAATCGAGAGGTCTTGCTCCATTGAACGCATGGTTGTGATTTACCATCCTCATGTAACCATTAATATTCTCTTCAGAATTGAAACAGATTTTTAATGACTCATCTATTGCTGTTATCAGGCGGCATCGCTCTCTGAGCTCACAGGTAATTTCAAGTTCTGAAACATCTAAAAACGAATTCGAGCCAAGTAGATTATTTTTCTGTGGCTGGCTCAAACCCCATTTGTTGAGTATTTGCTCGGCATGCGTAGCTAAGTCTGAATTGGAACTTTGATTCAGATTCTTAATTTTGGATATCGCTAATAATTGATTGCTAGCCGCCAGGCTCCCAAATTAAGTCAACCAATCTTCACTCACTTCCCAATAACGAATTGCTGTAGAAAAATCGTCTACTACTAATTTAGAGTCTATTAGCTTAACTTCTAGTTTTCCCTTTGTTCCGGCATAAGTCCAAAAGTGACCAGAGAGTCTCTTTTGTTCGCCAAATTCAACTAAAGATAGCTGTGCAGCTCCCTTTCTAATATTGTTTTCGAAGTCGCTATCTTCCTCATTAAATATGTAGGCTAACAGCTTCAGCCCAGCATTTTCATCATAAATAAGTTTCTCAACTTTAGAAGCGGTGTTTGCAGGTTTGCACTTCATGGATGTTGCCTTCGCACCTCGAATAAAGAACGTTCATAGTCAAACGCTGTATGCCTATGATTCCAAAACTACCCAGAAGCATTTCGATTCTCCATTGGATCCCAAAACACAAATTAATAAGAAATTGATATTGGAAAATTGGGACGACATTTTACGACTTATGGCATCAATGAAGTTAATGCGTTGTAGCGCTTCACAAATGCTGAAAATGTTATCTGGTAGCGAACGGGACAATATTTTATACAAAGCATTTAAAGAATTTGGAAGACTACTGAAGACCCACTTCATCTTGAATTACATCGATGATGAAGAGCTTAGACAGAATATACAAAAGCAGCTGAATAGGGTTGAACTCGGGCAGAAGCTAGCGGACAAGGTATTGTTCGGTAGGAATGGAAAGCTTCAAGTAGGCTTGCAGGATGAAATACAGCTGGTTATGGCTAGCAACACGTTACTGCGTAATATCATCATATTGTGGAATTACCTGTTTTTATCTGACTACTGCGTGTCGCTCAACTCCCAGGATGAACGCGCTGAGGTAATTGAATCAATATCTACTGGCTCAGTCATTTCATAGGCGCACATTAATTTTATGGGAATTTATGAATTTAACCCTGAAAGTAGAAGCCTGTTTGCCGCAAGCTTAAAACAGATGAAAAACGTAGTTATATAGCATTAAAAACAATTGGTTACGGAAATTTATCGTAATTTAGTGACCTAAACGGTATTTCAGCCAATTTGGCTCGTCTCGGGAACGACAGATCTAATCGTGAAATGTCCTCGCCAGCCCTAGACACTCTTTGTCTCGCAGCATCCGGAGTTAGTTTCAACGTGTTAACTAGGTACTCCGTTATTTCAGAGCTCAAAGCTGGTCCGTGTTTTTTTAGGTATTTATGAACCAAATTATTCATGTCACACTGCGCTATATATACAAGATGAATTAGTAAAGGACCAAAAGAAAAAGCCTAACAGAGACCCCTTTAAAATTGGGGGCTACAGAGGTGTTCTTTTTGGTTTTTAACTAAGAGTGTCACAGTCGCCAAAAAAAGGCTATGGCTTGTGCTATAGAGAGAGCGGGAAGTTCAATTTGGCATGCCAAATTGAGAATTAGTTAAATAAATATATTAAGTACTTTATAAGTATTTTTAAAATACTTATAAAGTACTTTTAATGTGTTAGCTCTTTTGCGACATTTGTTTCTCTGCGGCTAATAGTGCTTGCTGCCTTATATAAACAGCGACTGGAACACCAAGCTGTTCAGCTGCTTCTTCTATTAACTTATATTCAGAGTCATTCATATTCATAGTAAACCTGGGCTTTCTTTTTTTCTCTTCAGGAATAGAAGGCCTGCCCATTTTTACTTCTTTATTATTTGAACCTGACTCCCAGCTGCTCTTTGAGTCAGATTTTGATTCTGTTATCCAATCCTTAGCCATTAGACATCTCCAGGATTTTTGTAACCAGAGTTTTTACTTCATTTCGGGCTCTGGTTGTTCCGTTTAAGTTATCGGTGTTGCGTGTGAAAATAGTTTTGTAGTCATTCATGGTTCTTGCATATATTGCTAAATAACTAATTAGCTCGTGTTCCGGCGCTAAATGAGTTCTAACTTCTTTTTGATCACTCACTCTTTTGTCGAAG
>NZ_JBHNZD010000053.1:0-10013 GCF_054960375.1 Alteromonas sp. G4i35
GGCCGCGCTTGCGGCCTTTTTTATGCTCTTTTAAAACATTCTATATTAAGTTTTTACTACAGCTACTTTTCTGTTTGACAGAAAATAAAAATCCAACTAAGAATAATCTTGAAAGCGATTAAGGCGCTATATCAGTAGTCTATTTCATTCAACAATTGGTGTTGCAATTTTGTCTGTGTTTACAACGCAGGTATTAGCGGTGGAAGAGGTTAAGATGTCTGTAATCACAAAAGAGCAAGTCGCAAGAAAACCCTTTATAGATAAGAAAAATTACCCGTACGGCTTTGCCCGTTCAGGAGATTTTTCAATTAATGAGAGCAAGCTTCTTCAGGCCCATGGTAGTTTGTTCGCTGCACTAGTGGACGGGAAAATTACGCCAGAGAATGATGAAGAACAAGCCTATTTGGAATCGGCTCTTGGTCATCGAGACCCTGCAACACCGCAAGAGAAAGCGTGGTTGAAATACCAAGCCAGAATAAACCGTCCAAAAACAGCAAGTATTTATGGCTCTAAGCGTGCTGCTGAACAAGATGTTGACGATGACGACGATATGAGCGATAACAGTGATCTTGATATCGACCTCGATGATTAAGCTTATGTCTTTATGCATCTTAAACGTGTAAAGGCGCCTCTCTTAAAGCAATCATGATTATTGTTTGCACTGTTAAAACTGTGTAAATAAATATCCTATTTTCTGTCAAGATTACACTTAAGTCGAAATATTTATCCTAATTATTGCGAATATTGGGATATATATCTCACTTTTACGCAATTTGGTGTTTTATCTTCCTATTACCTTAGATATAGTCGGGGCATCGTCAACGTACGCTGACAAACCCCCCAACCCATTACAGGAGAAAGCACTGTGAAAATGATGTCGGGCGCAGCCATGGTGGTTGAAGCGCTAAAAGATGTAGGAGTGACACACGTGTTCGGTTACCCAGGTGGTGCCGTATTAGACATTTATGATGCGTTATTTGCGCAAGATGATGTCAAACACGTCCTCGTACGTCATGAACAGGCAGCCGCCCACATGGCGGATGGTTATGCACGTTCAACTGGCAAAACCGGCACAGTGCTCGTCACATCAGGTCCAGGCGCTACGAATACCATTACAGGTATTGCTACTGCATATATGGACTCTATTCCGATGGTTATTTTATCGGGACAGGTGCCGTCGAAGCATATTGGTGAAGACGCATTCCAAGAAACTGACATGGTGGGGTGCTCACGCCCTATCGTTAAGCACAGCTTTTTGGTAAAGCGCGCGGTTGATATCCCAGAAGCGATTGCTAAAGCTTATTATATCGCCAACACAGGTCGTCCTGGCCCGGTGGTAGTAGATTTGCCAAAAGATATTGTGAACGTAGCAGAAGAACATCCATACGTGTTCCCAACTGACGTGACCATGCGTTCTTACAACCCAACTGAAAAAGGCCATCCTAAACAGGTCAAAAAAGCAGTTGAGTCGCTACTTAAAGCAGAACGTCCCGTACTGTATGTAGGTGGTGGAGCTGTAGCTTGCGATGCGTCTGCAAAGGTTATTGAGTTAGCCGAGAAGCTTAATGCACCGGTAACTTGTACGCTAATGGGCCTTGGTGCTATGCCGGGTACACACAAGCAATTTATCGGCATGCTAGGTATGCACGGTACGCTTGAAGCGAACAAGACTATGCATAATGCCGACTGCATCATTGCACTAGGTGCACGTTTTGATGACCGTGTTACTAATAACGTTGATAAGTTCTGCCCACATGCGGATATTATTCACGTTGATATTGACCCAGCATCGATTTCTAAAACCGTAAATGCGCATATTCCTGTGGTAGGTTCGGTAGATAAAGTACTTGATCAAATCTTAAGTCAGGTAAATAAGAAAGACTTATCAGGTCAAAGCGAAAAGCTGGCCGATTGGTGGCAACAAATTGAAACCTGGCGCACTCGTCAGTGCTTAAACTACGCACAGGGCGAAGAGGTAATTAAGCCTCAGCGCGTTATCGAAGCCTTGTACAAACACACAGACGGTAAAGCTTACGTAAGTTCTGACGTGGGTCAGCATCAAATGTTTGCTGCGCTTTATTACCCTTATGATAAACCGCGTCAGTGGATCAACTCAGGTGGTCTTGGCACCATGGGCTTTGGTTTACCGGCTGCAATGGGTGTGCAGTTTGCGCACCCAGGTTCAACCTCTGTGGTAGTAACGGGTGACGGCAGTATTCAAATGAATATTCAAGAGCTATCTACTTGTTTGCAGTACAACCTGCCTATCAAGATTATCTCATTGAATAACCGTGCCCTAGGTATGGTTCGTCAGTGGCAGGATATGATTTACAAAGGACGTCACTCACACTCTTACATGGATTCAATGCCTGACTTTGTGAAATTAGCAGAAGCTTACGGACATGTGGGCATTAAAGTAGACAAGCTTGACGAGCTAGACGCAGCAATGGAGAAATGTTTCAGTTACACAGATCGCTTAGTGTTTATGGACATAGCAGTAGACCAAAACGAACACGTATATCCAATGCAAATTAAGTTTGGCGCAATGGATGACATGCGCTTAAGCAAGACGGAGCGAACCTGATGAAACGTATTATCTCTGTATTAATGGAAAACGCCCCTGGCGCACTTTCTCGTATCGTTGGTGTATTCTCACAACGTGGTTACAACGTCGACTCACTGTGTGTGGCACCAACCGACGACGCGAGCCTTTCGCGTCTAACGATTATCACGCACGGTGACGACAAAGTCATAGAGCAAATTACTAAGCAAGTGAATAAACTTATTGATGTGCTCAAAGTAGTAGACTTGACTGAAGGCGCGCACATTGAACGCGAACTTATGCTGATTAAAGTCGCGACTCGCACTGAGTCTGTACGTGCTGAAGTGAAGCGGAATTCTGATATCTTCCGTGCGCGTATTGTGGATGTGAACGTAAACAACTACACCATTGAAATTACGGGCACCACAGATAAGCTAGATGCATTTGCCACGACTATGGGGCAGTGTGCTGAAATTATCGAATCATCGCGCACCGGCGTGTGTGGGCTTGCTCGAGGTGATAGGGCGCTTCGTCCTTAAATTTTTTTCCCGAGTTTTCGCGCAAAGCGTTTTTTCGAAAGGCTGTCAGTAGACAGCCTTTTTTCATTCTAGGGAATTACCCTAAGTATCGCGCCCATAATAGGCTTCTACGCGCAGGGCTACGCCGTATGAGGTTTTAAAATCCTCTTCACGTAGCCATAAAACGAAAGGCTCTACCTCAAAGAATAGCCAATCGCGCAGCATGTTGTTACGCCACCTAAACCCGCCATAGACTTCTTCTACGCGAAAGTTGGGTTGGCTAAGCCCTTCCACCATAAAGTGAGGAATAACGGCGTTGTGTTGATCTACCGAAAACAAATGGTGGACCTCGTGACGCCATAGCCAGTCGTTGGTATCGTCGCGGTAGTAGTAGCGATTATTTTGTCGAACCAGGTGCTTTTTATTGATTTCATATTGAAAAGCGACGCCCACCTCCGCACCCAAACGGTCACGGGTGTAATAGTAAAGTTCGGCGTCGTATAGCATGGCCCATTGTTTAGAAAAGGCAAAAGCATCTCTGTATCGGGTCATCGCATATAGTTGGTCGCGGCGACCAGCGCCAATTCTAAATGAGTAGTGAGAGTCTTGCTCAGGACGAAAGCGAAGCGCGATGGTCGTTCGATCGCGGTTGTTATTGCCGGTATCCCTCGCAGCTCGTATTGTGTTGTTCTGTGTCTCGTCTTCGTTATCACTCAATAGTAAATCAACGCGTTCTTTTAAAGCCGGTAGGCGAACTCTTACCCTGAAGCGCAAATCCGTATCCGAGAGCATGCCACTTCTTGGCTCCCATGCAAGTTGAACACGGCCTTCGGCTCTGGCTTCCTTCTGTCCTGAAGCACCTATTTCATCTGAACTTTCAAACAAACCATCAAGCTGTTTTACGGTGAAGTCCATGGTGTCGGTGAAGCTACGCTGCCAAATATCAAACCATTGCTCATTAGGTATTGAAGGAGGCAAGGAGTGTGTACTTTCTTTTGTCGAGTTAGCGCGGTTAGAAGGCGTATTTTCTGGCCGAGCAATGTCCCGATAGGTTATACCTACACTGGTCGCATTTACGGGGGAGTTCAACGTGTCAGCAGCTGAGTCAGGTGCAACAGGTAAAGCGAGCAATAAATGGCAATAGACCACGGTAAGGCATAGCATTGCTCACTAACTCCTTGTAAAAATTAGCATAGTTGAATGTTTCGACCATTCGCATTGGGAATATACAGAGCATGGATTGTCCCAACCAAAACGTCAATCTTTATTCATTGAAGTAAATATTCAGGTGAAAGCATCAGCAGGCAATGGCATACTGTGCCAATCGATGTAAGGGAGATTATTTTTATGGGTGGTATTAGTGTTTGGCAGTTGCTGATCATACTGGTTATTGTGGTGCTTTTATTTGGTACGAAGCGCCTTAAAGGTATAGGTACTGATTTAGGCGGCGCAATCAAAGGCTTCAAAAAAGCTGTCACCGAAGAAGACAAAGACGCAGACTTTGAACAAAAGAAGCAAGTTGAAGAAAAGTCAGCAGCAGAGCCTGTTTCAACTAAGACGCAGAGCGACGTTAAAGAAAAATCCTAATGTTCGATATCGGCTTTTGGGAGCTATTGGTTATCGGTGTACTGGCGCTGCTTATTTTAGGGCCAGAAAGATTACCGGGTGCCATGCGCTCAACTATAAATACAATTCGTAGCGTGCGTAATGTAGCAACGGGCTTTAAGCAAGAAGTTGAGCATCAGTTGCGCGTGCACGAATTGCATGAAAATTTGAAAAAAGCAGAGCAGCAAGGGCTTAAAGATCTTTCACCTGAACTTGAACAAAGCGTCGATGAGCTAAAAAAAGCTGCAGAGTCGGTTCAAGAACCTTATAAAAAGCAATAGATGTCTGACGCTAATAACCTTATTTCTCATTTAATTGAATTGCGTAGCCGTATTCTCAAAGCCCTTTTGAGCGTACTTATCGTCTTCATTTGTCTTGCGGCGTTTGCGCAAGACCTTTATAAGCTATTGGCGATGCCATTGCTTGAAGCCTTACCTGAAAATGCGAGCATGATTGCAACCGACGTTGCATCACCTTTCTTTGCTCCGTTTAAACTTACACTGGTGTTATCGTTTTTTATTGCTATTCCCTATGTGCTCTATCAAGTATGGGGGTTTGTGGCTCCGGGTTTGTACAAAAATGAAAAGCGCCTGGTAGCGCCTTTACTACTTTCCAGTACGTTGCTGTTTTACGCAGGAATGGCGTTTGCCTACTTTGTGGTATTTCCAATAGCGTTCGCGTTTTTTACAAGCGTAGCACCTGAAGGTGTAACGGTAAGTACAGATATATCCAGTTATTTGAACTTCGTCTTGAAACTGTTCTTTGCATTTGGGGTCTCATTTGAGATACCGATAGCCATTATCTTAATGTGCTGGACTGGGGTAACGGATGCTAAGTCTTTACGAGCCAAGCGCCCGTACGTGGTTGTTGGTGCATTCGTGGTTGGCATGTTGCTAACACCGCCAGATGTTATCTCTCAAACATTATTAGCTATTCCAATGTGGTTGCTGTTTGAAGTAGGGGTTATTGTTGGAGGATTTTACGCGGGTAAAACACCAAAAGACGATACATCTACTGAAACAACAGACAACACATAGATGTCAAAAAAAGAAAGGAATAAAAATGAAAACCCGACTGCTATCTCTTGCCACTATTCTGTGCGCGTTTGGGACGTTTAATGTACAAGCTGAGACAGTTGCTGATGCATTGGAGAAATGTCGCAACACGGATAATAGTTTAAAGCGACTTATGTGCTATGACAGCGTCGCGAAATCACTCAACAAGTACGAAGGTTCAGACGCTCAGATTGAGCAACTACAGGCCTACAAGAGCAACAATGGTAATCAGATGAAGCCTCGCCCAGCGCCTGTCGCTCAGGGACAAGTTCAAGCCTCAGAACCTAAGAATGACTTTGGACTTGAACATAAGCGAGATTTGTCTGACGAAGCTTCTGAGATTGCGGTCACTATCGCTTCGATCAAGAAGAATGTGCGTGATAAGCATGTTATAACTTTCAGCGATGGTTCTGTATGGCAGCAAACTGATGGAACCTATATGAAGCTTAAGGAAGGTCAGTCGGTAGCCGTAGAAAGGGGCTTATTGGGTGCATTTTTCCTAAGTGTAGAAGGGCTCAACAAGCGCATGAAAGTGAAACGCGTAAAATAAATGCCTTGGTTTGATGCTGGCGTCAACTTGCTGGATAAGCGATTTGACGCCGATGAAGTTATACAACGAGCAAAAGATGCAGGGGTAGAAAAACTCTGCATTATCACCACGCACCCCAGTGAATGGGACGCCGCAGTAGCGCTATATAATAAGTATCCAACCCAATGCTGTTACACTATCGGTGTCCATCCTCACAATGCAAAAGATGTCACGCCAAGTGATTACAAGCGGTTACGCGAACTTGCACAACAGAAAGGGTGTGTTGCAATTGGTGAATGTGGTCTGGATTTTAATCGCAATTTCTCACCACAGCCCGTTCAGTTGGCAGTGTTCGAAGCCCAGTTAGACATTGCGGCTGCATTAGACTTACCCGTGTATTTACATGAAAGGGATGCGTTTGACGAACAAGTCGCGTTATTAACCGAGTATATGCCTCGTATAAAAGGTGGTATTGCCCACTGTTTTACTGGGAATGCAGAGCAGGTTCAGCACTACCTTGCGCTGGGGCTTTATATTGGTATTACTGGCTGGGTATGTGATGAGAAGCGAGGCGAAGCACTACGCGAAGCCGTGAAGTCTATACCTTTAAACCGTCTTATTCTTGAATCAGATGCGCCTTATCTGTTTCCCAAAACCCTTCGACCGAGAAAACGTAATAACGAACCTGCTTTTCTACCCCATATCGCTAAACAATTAGGCGAATATCTGCAAGTTGAGACTGATAAATTACGTATTAGCAGTTATGCTAATAGCTGTGAGTTGTTTTCTCTCAGCTAAACATAGGTTTATATGCAGACAAATCTGAAAGCGATGCGCAAGTATGATGCGGGTCTTATTCTTATCACCCTAGTGGCCGTCGTTGCATTTGTGTCTGTGTTGTTTAGTTTGTCTCCTAACACCAGTGCAACACCACGTTTCTCGCAGCTTACTTATCTCAATGTAGATAATGGCAATGCGCTCGATTTTACTACCATTACTCAAACGCCGCTTACCGACTGGACACCAATATCTTCACCCATTAACTTGGGTATGAACACAAACGTACATTGGTTTTCAATGGTCATTGCGCCAACACAAAGCAATGAAAGTCGATTTCTATTGCACATCGACTATCCCCTTTTAGATAGTTTAGACGTTGCGATTTACAGCCAAATAGGCAGCACGCCTATTGCTACTTATTCAGGTGGCGATGGCCTGCACTTTGACAACCGGCCTGTTTCTCATGTGAAGCCACTATTCCCCCTACCAGTAAGCGCTCAGTCGCAGCGGGTGATTATTCGAGTACAAACCTCTGGCAGCGTCCGCCTTCCCATTCGTATATGGGAAGAAACAGAGTTTATTGCCTATACATCAAGCCGTAACCTGGCATTGGGGATATTTTTTGGCATCTTAGTAGCAATGGGCGTGAGTAACGCATTTTTAACGGTAACGACAAGTAACGTGTCGTTCCTTTATTACTCTGGCTATGTAATGAGTTTGGCGCTTATATTGGCGACGTTACACGGCTACGGCTTCTCCTATATGTGGCCGGGAAGCACATGGTTTCAAGGTAAAGCAATTCTTGTGTTTGCTAACGCGACTATTATGTTTGCGGCGATGTTTACGCGAAGCCTACTACCTATTAGAGCCCACAGCGTAAAGCTAGATAAAATCACACAGGCAATCAGTTGGGTGTGCGGGTTAAGTATAATCCTCGGCCTTATCTTGCCTTACTCGTTCATGATAAAGGCGTTCCTGTTACTGCTTAGCCTCATCGTTATTTTTACTCTTGGGTTAGGTATTTGGCTAACGCTCAAAGGGGTGGTCGTAGCACGTTATTTTACCATTGCTTGGGGTTTTCTATTAATTAGTGGGCTAAGTGCGAGCCTTGATAACGTTAATATTATTCAGTTGCCTATTTCGTCAAATAACCTGCTGATCATTGGTGGCGCGGTTGAAACGCTCATCTTGGCACTTATCTTAGCGATTAATTATAGCCACAGTCGCGATGATCTCATTGAGGCGCAGCAGTTCGCGCTAGAGCAGGAAAAACAGGCAAATACGGCCAAAGAGAATTTACTTGAAGTACAAAAGCGTTATCAAGATGACCTGGAGTATAAAGTACAAGAACGCACGTTAGAGCTAGAAATTACGTTACGCGAATTGTCTGAAGTTAATCAAGAATTGGAAAGGTTAAATGCAATAGATCCGCTCACGGGAGCGCACAACCGTCGACATTTCGATAAGCGTCTGCGTTCTGAAGGGCGACGCAGTAGACGTGAGCAAACACCATTATCTCTCATCATTGTTGACGTGGATCATTTTAAGCAAATTAATGATCAACACGGACATGATGGTGGTGACGCGTGCTTAATTCACGTCACCAATGTCTTTCAGAAGCACATCCATCGCCCTACAGATGACTTGTGTCGCATAGGTGGTGAAGAGTTTGCCATTATATTGCCTAATACCGATCTTGAAGGCGCTTTTCACGTTGCCGAAAATATGCGAGATAGCCTTGCGTCGACCCCACTTGATTACGAAGGGGAAACCATTAAGCTAACTGCTAGCGCGGGCGTTTCTACAACCATTATTATTGATGAAGAGCACGCGCAAAATCTTTTCAAGTTCGCCGACGAATGCCTTTACGAAGCCAAGGCTGCGGGCCGCAATACAGTAATATATAAACATTTACAGGAAAAACTATGACATCTTCACCGTTCCCTCAAAGAAGAATGCGCAGACTACGCGCCAAAGATGCTTTAAGAGGGCTTGTGGCAGAGCACCGTTTAACCACTGACGATCTCATTTACCCTGTTTTTGTACTACCCGGTGAGAACGCACGAGAAGCCGTACCTTCTATGCCTGGTGTGGAAAGACTTTCTATCGATTTGCTAGTGCAAGAAACGGCGAAATGGGTAGAGCTGGGCATTAGAACGATTGCGCTTTTCCCTGTGACACCTATGTCTCTTAAAACCGAGTGTGCAAGCGAAGCGTTCAATCCTGAAGGGCTTGCTCAGCAAGCTATGAGAGCGCTTAAAAAGGCGTTTCCTGAAGTAATGCTGATGTCTGATATCGCATTAGATCCATTTACGTCTCATGGTCAAGATGGCCTCTTAGACGAAACTGGTTATGTGATGAACGACGAAACAGTCGAGGTGCTCATTAAGCAAGCGTTATCGCATGCTGAAGCTGGCGCTGATATTGTTGCGCCTTCTGACATGATGGATGGGCGCATTGGCAGTATCCGAAAAGCACTTGAAGAAGCAGGTCAAATCAATACGTGTATTATGGCTTATTCTGCTAAATACGCGTCTGCGTACTACGGTCCATTTCGTGATGCCGTCGGCTCCGCTGCAAATATAAAGGGCGGCAACAAGAAAACCTATCAAATGGATCCTGCCAACACCGATGAAGCTCTCCACGAAATTGCGCTTGATATAGAAGAGGGCGCTGACATGGTAATGGTGAAGCCAGGTATGCCGTATTTAGATGTTGTGCGTCGTTGTAAAGACGAATTTAAAGTACCGACATTCGCCTATCAAGTAAGTGGCGAGTACGCTATGCATCAAGCTGCTTTTGCTAATGGTTGGCTAAATGAAGACGCGGTGATCCTAGAATCGTTATTAGCGTTTAAGCGCGCTGGCGCCGACGGGATTCTGACTTATTTCGCTCCGCAAGCTGCTGCGCTTTTAGCGAAGCAAAACGACAAGTAATACCAACAACCAAAGGTTCGACAACAAAAAAGCCGTGCAATGCACGGC
>NZ_JBHNZD010000054.1:0-7358 GCF_054960375.1 Alteromonas sp. G4i35
AGGCTAACCTCGGGTTAGCCTTTTTCGTTTGTAGCAATTGACCGCAAGTAAAACACTGGTTTTGATTTACCTGCAACAAATGAAATGGCAGCCTACAACGCTACTGGCAAATGCCCTGTCTTCACCCAAATTACTGTTTCCTCATCCACGTAGGGATGATGCTGACTCATATGTGGGCTTCTTATCCACGTGCTTTTTGGGTATTCACCATGCTCATCTTTGAATGTACCCGACAGTACGAAAATCTCTTCACCACCAAAGTGCTTATGAGGCTTGAATACCTCACCCACGGGCCACTTAACTAGCGCTACATGTTCATGCTCAAAGTTGTGGAGCGGCATCACTTTTAAACCGCCCTGCCCTTGCAGCCATTCTGCCGTGTTAGAGCTCACCCTAACCTCTGCCAAATCGCGTTTATCAAACTGATTCAGCTTCACTAAAATAACACAGCCTTCTTTACTGAACGGGCTGTGCTTACTGCCTGGAGGATTGCGCAAGTAAGTGCCTGCTGGGTAATCACCGTGTTCGTCGGAAAACACACCTTCAAGCACCAGAATTTCTTCACCATAAGGATGACTGTGCTGCTTAAAACTCGCGCCTGCTTCGTACTTTACAACGCTAGTTGTATGACCTGACTCTTTTGCTTCACGCTCTAAAGGCTTCCGCCATACCGTAGAAGACGGTGACGCTTGCCACTCTTGCATTTGCGTATTGATCGCTAGGCGTTCATCAAAGTTCATATTAAGCATCATTGATAATCTCGTTTTATTTAGAGCAAGCAATTGTTACCGAATAAACGTATACATCATCTCGCTTCGTGTTATTAGAATGAAGACAAAGCAAGATAATGATACGTCCTATTTATTAGTTCCTACCTGCCATTACACCACCATCAATATCTAATACGGTACCGGTAGTCCAATTAGCTCTTTCTGATAACAGATAAAGGATGCCATGTGCCACGTCTTCTGGAGTTCCTATACGTCCTATCGGATGAAACGCATTGAAACCTTCCAATACTTCATCGGTTTGCTCTTCTGGAACGAACGCATTGTAAATAGGTGTTTTAACTACCGCTGGCGATACTGCATTTACACGTATGCCATCGTCGGCAAGTTCCATGGCCAGATGCTGAGTAAGTGAATGCAGCGCTGCTTTTGCCATGGAGTAAGCAGACGAAGGAGTCGCCTTAACGGCCTGCTTGGCCCACATAGAACCAACATTAACAATACTGCCAACACTGTGCTGAGACATTCTTTTTGCTACCGCTTGGGTGATGAAAAATAGGCTTTTATTCAAATCATGATAAACATCATAATCTTCGCATGTATGCTGTAAAAATGGCTTAGGGTTAAAATACCCTGCAGCATTTATTAAGTAATGAAAAGGTATAGCTGCATCTTCTACATACTTTATTAATTTTTGTACGTCTGCAGGCTTATATAAGTCAACTTGGACAGCGTTTATGCTAATGGTTGAAACATTTGTGAATGTACTTACCGCTTTCACTGCTTCTTCCAGTTTGGAACCATTCTTGCCCACAAGCACAACGTTAACACCTTCATTCGCCAATAACTTAGCGGTGGCAAGACCTATACCGCTTGAACCGCCTACAATTAACGCGTTACGGTTTTCACAAAAATCATTTAAAAGTGACATTTTAAATTCCCTCACTGTTTTCAATTCGTGATAACCTTACGCCTTAGATAACTCCATGAATAGTAAGTATAATTTAGTTCAGTAAGTACTTTTAGGTACATCTTTATGAATTTTAAGGAAAAACAAATCGAGCGAAAAATACCACCTCAAGAAAGCGCGCGCATGGTAGAGACGATTTACGGCTGTAAATGGTCGCTTACCGTTTACCAACTCTTGGCAAATGGCATTAACCGCCCCGGTGAAATGGTGCGTACTGTAGACGGACTAAGCACCAAAGTATTAAATCAATGCCTGAAGAAGAACACGGAATTTGGTATTCTGAAAAAAACGGTGTATCACGAGCTCCCGCCTCGGGTTGAATACCAAGTAACAGAGTTTGGAAATAAATTTTTAGCCGTACTAGAACAAATAGAGGCCTTACAAGAAGACCTCAATAATCTATCGAGATAGCATCGCCAGCTCTATCCCTCTGGTCTTAGCATTTCGAAAAAGTTATCTCGGGAAATAGTGTAATAATCGCCTCGTCCGCCACCACGGGTAACTGGCGCACTTTTCACCGTGCTGTAAACGCCGTTCTCTATGAGTGACTTATCAATATGTACACCCACTACTTCACCCATGATAAACCAGCTATTCACCTCCTCACCTGAGGCGGTCTTAAGCTGTACCACATCAGTTAGCTTACATTCCATGCTCACCTTACTCGCTTTTACGCGGGGAACGCTTACCACTTCACTTTCTACAGTTTGAAGCCCTGCATGGTCAAATTCACTTTCTTCAGCTGCCAGAGGTTTACTCGTCGTGTTCATCGCATCAATCAAATCTTCCGATACAAGATTCCAGCAAAACTCACCCGTTTCCTGCACGTTTACCAGTGAATCTTTCTTACTGCCTACTACTGAAAAGCCGATAATTGGCGGCGTATAGTTCAGCGCATTGAAAAAACTGTAAGGAGCAAGGTTTAACACTCCCGTTTTTGATTTTGTAGAGATCCATCCGATTGGGCGCGGTGCGATGATCGCGTTAAACGGATCGTGAGCCAAGCCATGACCTTCTTTTGGTTGATAAAAATGCGTTTGTGACAAAACCATTCCTTAAAATTTGTGGTAGGGTAAATCTAATACTGATATGAACGCTTATTCGGCGCTTTTCAAGGGCTTAAGATTAAAGGTTGTTTATGACTGCACGTAATGTCGCTTTTTCAAGAACAAGACTGACTGAATTAATGGTGCCATCTTTTGCTAATTTTGGCGGTAAGGTGCATGGAGGTGTCATTTTATCGTTAATGGATAAAGTCGCCTATGCCTGCGCAAGTAAACACGCAGGAGCCTATTGTGTAACCGTTACTGTTGATGGCGTCGAGTTTTTACAGCCTGTTGAAGTGGGTGACTTACTTCACCTCGACGCTACCGTTCATTATGTCGGAAACACATCTTTGGTAGTAGGGATAAAAGTTACTACGGAAAATATCAAAACCAACGAGGTCAAACATACCAACAACAGCTTTTTTACCATGGTTGCCAAAGATGACAGCGGCACACCTGTTTCAGTACCTGAGCTAGAGTTATCTACTCACCATGAAATGCGCAATTTCGTAACGGCTATACGCCGTAGTAAAATTCGCAAAGAAGCACAAGTTAAGCTGCAACGTGATTACGACGCTTTTATTCCCAAAGAAGACTTTGCGCTTTTAAACGAACATCGCTGTGCGGTTACCTTTGAGAAAAATGAATAAGTAACAGGTACAAAAAAGCCAGTTGATTATTAATCAACTGGCTTTCAGCACTCAAGAACCGATGCTAATTAAAAGCTATACGAGACTTTTCCGTAAACAAAACGGCCTGTAAAACCGTAAGGCGAAAAGCCTGAATACGGGAATAAGCGCGAGAACGTGGTTACATCATCCACAAGTTCACGGGTTGTTTCTGGGTACACATCAAACAAATTGTTAGCACCAACAGAAACGGTAAGTCCTTCCGTTAACGCAATGCGAACGTCTAGGTCTGTGATCCACTCTGATGGAATGATTTCATTGCGTGCTTCAACTGACGATGGGTCTTCCACTTCACCATAACGAGTAGTGCGTAAGGTTGTTGTGTAGCGGTCATAATTCCACGTAACACCTAAGTTAAGTTTGCTGTCAGGCGAAGCCGTTTCGAAGCGACGTAGTTCAACATCATCGAACAAGTTAGCCTGGTCGAAGCCTGCATTTTGCAACACATCAGGTGCATCGATAACATTTGTTACCTCGTTATCGTTAAAGTTAGCACCTGCGTTAAAGTTAAACGCACCATAATCTGACGTATTAAGCGTATAGGTAGAAACGATATCAACACCTTCCGTACGCGAATCTATCGCATTTAAGAAGAATCGAGCCTGATTAGCTCCCGTACCCGCAAGTAGTGCTTCTATACCCTCACCTGATAGGTTGTTAGACAGCACGATACGATCGTCGATATCAATGCGATAAAAGTCTACTGTCAGGTTGAAATCAGCGGTTGGCGAGTAGGTAAAACCTGCACTGTAGTTATTCGATTCTTCTGCATCAAGACCTGGGCTGCCCAGCGCTTGCGCAACATCACTTGACGGCGCAAATGTGCCCGTCTCTGTTGGCTCGCCATCAACAAATACCGTCGCGATTGAGGTGAAGAATTGCTGTTGTAGCGATGGTGCTCTAAAGCCGGTTGATACTGACGCTCGAAGTGCAAATGCATCACTCAGGGTTACACGGTGAGACATTTTCCAGTTAAACGTGCTGCCGAAGTCAGAATAATCTTCATAGCGCCCTGCCACTGCTACGTTCCAGTTTTCTACAACGTCAGCTTCTACATCCACATAGAAGCTATAGTTATGACGGCTGTTTTCACCTGCAGATTCTGGTGTAAAGCCTGGGAATACTTGCGAACCAGCAGCACCAAACGGGCCGTCTACCGGGTCAGTCACCACGCCGCCAGGTCCAAACGTACCTTGTATGTAAGACCCTTCTTCACCTGCAGTTATTTCATAGCTCTCATGACGATATTCTGCGCCCATAGCGAAGTTCATTTCGCTGTAGAAATACCCGGTATCTACCAAACGCGATGCGTCAGCATTCACAATTGTGGTGTTGTATTCTAGCGTACCCGCGTCAAACTCAGTTTGACTCGTTGGACCTAAAGACGTGTTTAGGGTGTTGATAACACCATACTCAAGCTCATTACCACCATGTGTTACGGACAAGTCGTAATTCCACACATCGCCATAGCCCTTAATACCAGCAAGCAGCGACATATCGGTTATGTCAGTTTGAATAGAAGGTAGGAATCCGTCTGGATAAATTTCAACTACGTTTCGTGAATCTTGAGCTCGACGGTAAAAGCCTCCGCCTACCGAATCACGAGTGCTGTAGCCTGCGGTAGTATAAAACTCAACGCTATCAGTAAGGGCTTTGCCCGCGTTTATGAACAAGGCGTAATCTTCTACCTCACCATTTCCGTAAACGTGATTGTAGCGGTTGACCGTAAGCTCACGAGGGTCTAGGTTGCCGTCCGCGTCTCGCGCATAGTTTTCTCGCTGGTCGTAGTCCGAACGGTTCGCCTGTCCACGGTCGCGGTATTCACCTGATACGTTAACAAAGCCGTCGTCTCCCCATTCGAAGCCTACGTTGCCGCGAAGGGTAAAGGTTTGTCCATCGGTTACGTCTCTGTCGCTTCCTTCAGCGAATGCTAAATTACCGTCAGCACCAACACTCACACCTTCAAGGTTAGGCACACCGTCCATTGTTGTAACGTTAGCACCATACGTTGCCGACACTTCACCGCCTTCGGCAGCATCTTTCAGAACAATATTAATAACACCGGCAATGGCGTCTGAGCCGTACTGAGCCGCAGCACCGTCACGCAACACCTCAATACGCTTAATCGCATTAGCCGGGATAGCGTTTAAATCTACCGCTGAAGAGCCACGCCCCACCGAACCATTTAAATTAAGAAGCGCAGAGGTATGACGACGCTTACCATTAACTAATACCAGCGTGTGGTCTGGTGCTAAACCACGCAGCTGCGCTGGTCGTACGTGGTCGGTGCCATCGGTAATAGATGGCTGAGGGAAGTTAAAGCTGGGCAGTAACTGGTTTAAGATCATGTTGGTTTCAGTGAGCCCCGTTGCTTCTATAGATGAAGCATCGATAATGTCGATAGGTACAGGGGAGTCATTGATGGTGCGACCAACGCGACGTGAACCTACAATTTGGATTTGCTCAACATCTTGCTCATCAACAGAAGCTTGCTCCTGTGCAAGCACTGACGAAGAAGAAAAAGCCATTCCTGCAATTGCAGAAGCAATGAGGGAAAGCTTGAAAGCAGAAGCGTTAAATTTTGCCTGTTGCATTGTGTTGTTCCTGAATTCTTTTAAATTTTACTTTTCGAAGTGTGTAGTTTTGTATTTCGTGAATCAAAAACGCGTTGAAATACAATATCTTCTTTCTGTTGTTGGGGTACTGCTAAACGCCAGATTGTCTGATCAGACTTATTATTATTAGAGATGAAAAGCACGCGGTGCTTGAAGGCTGAGTAAATCACAAAAAGATTCGCTCGCACAATACTAAAGTTGTAATAAATTCTTAATATCGACGACAGGTGGAATTTTGAAGATGAAGCGACGGAATCATCTATTGCACTGGTGGTAAGAGGCGGTAGGAAGGTGCCACCTTCACAAAAGGTAATTTGGACTAGAGTACATGAAACAAAAAAAGCGCTCCGTTCAGAGCGCTTTTCATACTAAATTTGCACTAATGAGTGCCAAATAGGCGCTTATGCTTTTTTAAGCTTCTTCTTAAGCTTTTTAAGCTTTCCTTCTTGCTTAGAAATTTTCGCTTTAGTTGCTTTAATCGCTTTTTTTAACTCTTTTTTCTTAGCCATGATGTAAATCCTTATCTTTATTTGTAGTGTTCGCTTCACTCACATAACGTTTAGCAAAGCCGCTATTGATCGCCGTGTTTGGCAATAAATTCTCGAATAAAGTGTCTAACTTCACGAGCAGCAGAAGTGTCTAGGTCTTCGCATAACGCGATAAACTGGGCACGCTCTTCGTCATTGATTCGAATAATCATCTGACTATTCTTTTTCTTCTTTTTATTGTTTTTTTCAGACACCTTAAATCCTTGCAAATACCAATACGTGCAGTATGTCGTTCAATGAGAATCTGCAAGTACTACCACATTATTCGAATATAAAATGTATAGCCTATGTATATACATTTCAAGGTATTTTGAACTTTTCACCCTTATTTTTCATAAAAGCATAATGCTAGCGCCACATTAGTGACTTCAGGCTAAGCCAAAGTAATCCCAATAAAAATGGAAACAACGAACTTACGTAAAATCAAAAGTGAAGTAGACCATGACACAAACACAATCTATAACTCACCTATCGTGTTTCATCGAAGCAGTGGCTATCGCGAAACAAAATAAATGCAGTAATTGCGACGATTTGAAAACACTGTTGCAGCAAAAGGGATACGAAGAGTTAGTTGCAATGGAAACCGTAGAAGAATTAAGCCCGCAGCTGCCCTTAGCGTCTTAATAGTCGTATTTTGAATAGGAATAGAAAAATGCTGTTTGCGCTTTTTATCTACACACTGTGTAGCCTACTGCTATTCAGCTTTTGCGAGATTGCTCGCAAGCGTTTGAGCCAGAAACAAAAAACGGAAGCCTTGCTTCC
>NZ_JBHNZD010000055.1:0-3151 GCF_054960375.1 Alteromonas sp. G4i35
AGTCTTTTTAGAGGGGAAAATCCCTAGAACCCCTATTAGTTCGGAAACGGTTAGCTCGTCGTTTACTACTCGCATTAATGAGACACCGTCTTCGCTGGTGAAACTGGCAGGCTGTCGAGGAGTAAGTTTATGTGATGGGTTAATAATACTTGTCACCAACTCTGCATAAGTTTTAATTCTTCCACTGCTGCCTCCCAACGGAATAGGCTTCGCGACTAGGTATTGCGCATTGTCGGACTCTTTTTCTCCTGCAATTCTGTGACAGTCTTGGCACTGATACTTTTTAAATACCAAATAGCCTTTTTCCATATTGCCTTCGGGCAAGCTAAAGCCGCGAGGTGACTGCGCGCTCTGGTCACAGGCGAAAAGGAGAAGCGTTGCTATAACAACTATTGCCGTTTTCATACTCATTTCCCTCTTTCTTTTACGGTAAAGATGCGTAACGTTCGCTAGAACTAATGTGTATACACTGATTATGAATGAGGCTGCAGACTAATCATTGACCTAGCTCAAAGAATAATTATTTGTATAGCACTACTATTTAATGGAATTAGTTAACGGTATGGTAGAAAAGCACTGCTACCTAACAAAAATTGAGGACAGCCACAATGCAAGGTTACGAGACAATTTTAGTACCTATAGATATTTATTCTGACTACGAATTAGTGGTGGAGAAAGCCATTGCAATAGCGGGCAATAGTCACAAAATTCACCTCCTGTATGTTGCTTATCCACAAACCAATGTAGAGCCTTACGGACTATTTTTAGAACGGGATTTTTCAGAGGAAGTAAGAGAGCAGGCATTAAGGCAATTAAAAGACGTTGCCGCAAAACATGATATACCTTACAGCCACATCAATGTAGAGATAGGTTCTCCTGCTGATGAGATTCACCATATGGCCGAAAAGATTAATGCAGATCTCATTGTTGTCGGCACCCATGGCCAGAGCGGTCTTCGTTTGTTACTTGGGTCAACGGCCAATGCAGTACTACATGGTGTTAAAACAGACGTGCTAGCTGTGAAAGTATAAATTAATGCGGCGATTAGCGTCGAAAATGCTTTAAATATTCATGATAAATACCTTCGCCGTCATGTAGATGTAACGAAGGTCAGTTACGTTTTGTAAGGCTGTAACTAATCTTAAAATTACTTATCATGATAACGAAACGGACAGGTATTTTACGCGTACTCTATGCCACTTACTATTCACTTAAGGGGCTTCGAGCAGCCTTTTTAAGTGAAGCTGCGGTCAGACAAGAAATTTTCGCAATATTGATAATGACACCTATAGCGTTTTTCATCGACGTTACGCATGTAGAACGTATATTGCTGGTGATATCTTTACTGATTGTGCTTATCACTGAGCTACTCAACACCGCTATTGAGAAACTCTGTGATCATGTCAGCACAGACATCCATTTATTAATAGGGCGTGCTAAAGATATCGGCTCGGCAGCAGTGTTCATTAGCCTAATGACGGCCGGCTTTACGTGGATTAGCATTCTTTGGTAGTGCAATTTGCGATTTATAGGCGGAAAGAAAGCCCTAATTTATAGGGCTTTGATTTTCTGGTCACAACATTCTGATACTAAGGTTCTAATTGTGCTATCTAAATTTTTAATGTGCGAATAATGCAATGAAGTTTCACCACCGTTATTGATATCTTTTATCGTAAAAACAACATCATCGCCTCGTGAAGTTACGCAGATTCTCACGTAATCATCAGATTGAGCTAATGGCACGTGGAGATATAACGGCTCATTGTTTGAGTTTAAATAATCTAGTGCTGCTTCTTGTGACTTGAATGGGTCTTGCTTCTCGGGTTGGACATTCCATGACGACGAGGGAACCACCATTTCCGCGAGTAATTTTCCATGCTTTGTATCAATACCGCTACTCATATATCACTCCTTTTACTTGAATGTTTGCCAACTTAGAAAACCTATTCATTAATATAGGTTTAGGGCAAATTTACCTTTTGATACGCGAGTAATACAGTTTCAGATTGGTAAAAGGATGTAGAGAGTAGGTGAGTTAGACATTGTTACTGATGTCGTTGGTTATGCGTAACCATGGCATTGATTAAGTTGCTGTATTTAATGAGCTTTATCTTTTTCGTTTTGCCGACAATTTTGCCATTCCACCACGCTTTACGTTAGCCTGTTTTGTATAATGCCCAGGCATTTCCGGTGATTGCCAACCTCCAGCCAGTTGAAGCTCGGGTAAAGATGCACCATCTTCGGCTAGAGAAACTGCACCACCAACACGACCGCTATGAGGGGTAATGTTTTCGCTAATACCTGCGCGTTGAGCAATACGTTGCCAAATCCGATAGACGCTCGAATAGTTAAGTACATTTGCCTTATGGCTGGGAATGTTCTCATCAAATGGCAAAAGTGCTGTTTTATGATTTGTTAGTCGTCTAAACAAAACGCCTTTGTGCAGGCCGCGTAAATCTGAAGAAAGGCGGGTTGCTTTAGTCTTTGGATCAAGATTAGCTTCGTTAATATACTCTTGAACCATTGATATAGTGCTGGAAGAAATATAGCGATATTGACCTTGGCCAGACTGGTCGCTTTTCGAAGAAACAACCAACAGGGTGTTATTACGCGCAGATATATCCTCGATGCAAACTCGAACTAATTCATCAGCGCGAAGCAATGCATCAAACATCAGGTTAATGATTGCAAGGTCGCGGAGCTCTAATAGAGAATCAGGAATAATTGCATTGTTTATTTGTTCAAGCATATCTATGGTAAGCGGAACCGCTTGTTTGTGAGACAAGCGAAACTTTCTATTCTCTATAAGCGATAAACGGATGAAGTCTCTTAGATACGCTGATCTAATAATAGGGTTTGGCAATTTAGCCACGCCTAAAAATTTACTAAGGGCAGATAACCGACGCTTGATGGTTCTATAGGCTAGGGGAGAACGGCACAACGCTTCGACATATTGTTTAATGCAGACCTCATTGTGTTCGAAGTTGTTCTTAAAGCCACTTAATCCAGCTTGCTTACAAAAAATTGCGAACTCATTGTAGTCACTAATGTACGCCCGTTGTGTGTTGTATGGAAGCTTGGTAAAAATATCTTGATAATAGCTTTCAACGTTTTTATCAGAAGATGAACATTGACTTGTTGTTAGGTCGTC
>NZ_JBHNZD010000056.1:0-2351 GCF_054960375.1 Alteromonas sp. G4i35
GTGTCCGTCCGGTAATCCCCACGTTCAATTCATAAGTTAGCTAAGGCATGGTGTTCTCTTTTTGTTAAGGAGAATGACCATGCCGCAATATCAACGAAGAGAAGTGCAAGACTGGCTCAACTTATTCGAGCAGCAAAAGCAAAGCGGGCTCACCGCAGTGGCGTTTTGTCGCCAACAGCAGATTAATGTTCAAACTTACTACACCAGGCGTCGTGATATTCGGTTACAGCGAACAAGCAGCAAGTTTGTTCAGGTGAAACGTGAAGTCACGAAGGTTGAATCCTACACCGAAGCAATGGGTGGCGAACTTCTCCTGCAATTTGGAAATGCTCAACTTAGCGTGCCAATCAATATTAACCCTCACTGGATTGCTACCGTGATGAAGGCATTGTCCAAATGAAGATGTTCGTAGAGCCTGCCGACATTTACCTGTACATGGATATCGTCGATTTCCGCAAATCGATCAATGGCTTAATTGTCGTTGTTGAGCAGGATATGAACCTGAATCCGTTTCGCGATGCACTGTTCGTCTTCCGCAACAAAAAGCGCGATAAGGTCAAAATACTCTATTGGGATAAAACGGGCTTCGCTCTCTGGTATAAACGCCTCGAGAAGCATCGTTTTAAGTGGCCTGTCGATGCGAACTTAAAACAGATGCATATGAGTGAGCAACAGCTACAATGGCTGTTATCGGGTTACGATGTCATAGGCCATCAGCCGTTGCACTACAACGCATCCGGCTTATAACCTGTGATCATAAGTAGCGATTAACGATCACGAAATAGTCTTAATAATGTAAGGTAATCAGCAGCTTAATACGGGATAATGGTGGTATGAACGAGAAAGAATACCAATCCCGCATCGCTGAACTTGAAGCGCTTCTTGAAGAGAAGCGCGCGCGGATTGCCTATTTAGAAGAACAGTTCCGCGTTGCCCAGCATAAGCAGTTTGGTAAAAGCACCGAAGGCCACCCTGGGCAAGGTGAGTTGTTCAATGAAGCGGAAGAACTGGTTGTTGAAGCTGAAACAGCCGAAGAAACGATTAGCTATACTCGTAAAAAGCCCACACGTAAACCGCTACCTAAAGACCTGCCTCGTGAAGTTATCGTTCACGATATTAGCGACGAAGAAAAAATCTGTGGCTGTTGTGCGGGCGAATTACATCGCATTGGTGAAGATAAGTCAGAGAAGCTTCAGTTTATTCCTGCTCAGGTCAACGTGATTGAGCATGTTCGCCCTAAATATGCGTGCCGTACCTGTGAAAAGGACGGTATCAGCAACACGATTAAACAAGCGCCCGTACCTCACAGCGTGATCCCAAAAGGCTACGCAACGCCAAGCTTGTTAAGTCAAATCATCACCAGCAAATATCAGTATGGGTTACCGCTTTATCGACAAGAAGCGATGTTCAAACAGCACGGTATCGAATTAAGCCGTAAAACCATGGCGGATTGGATAGTCCGCTGCGCTGAGTTGTTTAAACCGCTTTACGAGCAGCTTCATCAACATCTGCTAAAACAACCCGTTATAGCGGCGGATGAAACCACGCTAAAAGTGGTCGAGTCTGAAAAAGCGAACAGCTATATGTGGTTGTATGCCAGTGGTGCTGATTCACCTAGCGGTCATATCCCCGATACAGCGACATCCAATATCGTGTTGTACGATTATCACAATAGTCGCGCTGGGCAATGCGCAGTAGATTTCCTTAATGGTTATAACGGCTACTTACAAGTGGATGGCTATCAAGGCTACGAGCAAACGCAAGCAACCCTTATCGGTTGCTGGGCCCATGCACGTCGTAAGTTTATGGAAGCAAAGAAAGGCGCGGGTAAAAAAGGCAGCGGCAAAGCAGACTGGGCACTCAATCACATCCAAAAACTCTATCGCATCGAAACTCAATTAAAAGATAAAACGGTGGAGGTGCGCTACCTTACCAGACAAGAAAAGAGCCTGCCGTTGCTCAACCAGCTCCATACATGGCTAGAGAAATCAGTACAACAAGTGCTACCGAAAACCAAATTAGGTGAAGCGATACAATACTGCTTGAACCAATGGGAAAAGCTTGCACGCTACACACTCGATGGATTACTGAATATCGATAACAATCGCGCTGAGCGCGCGATTAAGCCGTTCGTGATAGGCAGAAAAAACTGGCTGTTTAGCCAGACCGCTACCGGCGCCAATGCCAGCGCCATCCTCTACAGCATCATCGAAACCGCAAAAGCCAACGACCTCAATGTGTTCGAGTATGTGATGTCTTGCCTTGATGAACTCAGTCGGCCCAACGCCGATATCGAGCAACTTCTACCATGGCACTTTGCTAAGCGCTAGGTGGGATTAGCGGACGTTTAC
>NZ_JBHNZD010000057.1:0-2116 GCF_054960375.1 Alteromonas sp. G4i35
TATAGAAATACATTCATAAACTGAAGTTGACCAGACATATGCAGTAAGACCGAATAGAACGCTAATTATCATAAGACTTCTTAGCATTTTTAGATATAGCTTTTTGGATGGTTTTACTTTCAAGCTTCCTGCTCCGAGGGTACTAACTTTTAAATAAGGGGCGCAGGCATGTGGGGCATAATGGCGAAGCCGCCCCGCATGTATGCGTCCCAGCGAACGAAGTGAGTGACTTTATTTTTTTGTTATATTTTGCCGTTTCTTACATCGCGCACTTCTTGCATTCTCAAATGCTCCTCTATAGAGACAAGCACAGCAATAATCCCAGCAAACAAAAAGATTAAAATTGACCAAACAATCACGGGTATGAATGTAATTGCATTCGGAAGTGATTCGGTGAAGGACGTCCATAGCGTTACGCCTACTCCTAGAATAAGTAATAAAAACGAAAAACTAGCAGCTATTCTCGAAACTAAAAGCAATGTACTAAAATTGCGAGATTCAACAGAGGAAAATGGTTTCAATTTAAACTTCCTTGGTTAATGTACCTTTAAATATAACTTTTAAATAAGGGGCGCATACGCGTGGGCTATAATGCGAAGCAGCCCACGTGTATGCGTCCCAGTGACCAGCGGGAACGACTTAATTTTTTTGTTATGTGCCTTGACCACAAACCAACCTATAAGCCTTTGTTGGGATTTTTGAACTCCCTGATCTGTATATGATTGCCTTCTCTGTCTGCTATGTTGGAGACTTTGAATATTGGATTTGCCCACTCGCCATCGAAGGCCTTGCCGCCCAAGTTGACGGCTTTTTCTCTTGTGGCTTCCATATTTTCAACAGACAAAAATAATTTAATTGGGCTAAAGGAGTCTTGAGGTATATCGAAAGGTGGGACATGGATAATGAGATTGAAGCCATCTCTATCCAAGCTGATAAAATCTTTAGTCTCTCTGGTAACACGCATGCCAAATAGTTGTTCATAGAACTCTGCAAGGTGGGAAAAGTTGCTTGAGTAGATGAGCACACCATTCTGGGCCGGGCCTGACATTTTTACATCCTTACTTTGAGTTGCATTAGAAAAGAGGGTCGCAAAAAAGACCGTTGCAAAAACCAATGCTTTAAAACCTTTATACATAAACTTTCCGTGGCACATAACACCCGCATAAAGGGCGATAACACATGGGCTAAAATTAGGAACGAAGTGACGCAGCCCATGTGTTAGCGTCCCAGCGAGCTTGCGAGCGATTTAATGCGTTTGTTATGGCCGTGCTGAAAATGCCCACTGATCTCTGTTGCCATAGAATACCCAACTTAACTTACTGGAAACTAGGTATAAAAACAAAATATCTGTATTTTTTTGAAACTCGTCAAAGTTATCCCAAGTTAGTTTAAAACTTGAAGTAAGCCGTTTTTTTGTGCCAGTGCTCTTAGATATGCGCTCAAAGGATTCGAAGGCAAAAACTACTTGGTTGGTGTATGACGAAAAAAGGGAATTGAATTCAATTTTGTTTAGCCAACCTGTTGATGCAGTAATTGAACTGACTACTTTTGGCCATTCAGAATCTCTTACTGAAAGTTCTATGTCAGTATCGGTATCGACGATTTGATTCAGTTCAATGAATTCCATATCTTCCCTGAAGGCTATAACTTTTCAATAACGGGCGCAGACATGTGGGGCATAATGGCGAAGCCGCCCCGCTTGTATGCGTCCCAGCGAACGAAGTGAGTGTGTTGATTGAGTTGTTATATGCGTACAATTTAAAACCTTTTACACATCCACTTTAATAAAAACAAACCCTAGCTACATAGAGGATGATATTTGTTTTAGGTAATTATTTATTTGCCCATCGGTAACAATAGAACCAACCAACAGGTGGAATCAAGAAGTTGAGCAAGAAGGCGTAAATGGCAACCAACCCGATATTGTCAGCCTTTCCTTTAGCAAATTTGATGGTAAGAAAAATTACAACTAAAGCGAGGATGAAGAGTGCTTGCCCCCAAAATGTAGCGTTTAGATTCATAGAATTCCTTATTGATGAGCTTCCTGAAAAGCATATAACTTTCCGATAACGGGCGCAGTCATGTGGGGCATAATGGCGCAGCCGCCCCACGTGTC
>NZ_JBHNZD010000058.1:0-1932 GCF_054960375.1 Alteromonas sp. G4i35
TACACGCGGGGCGGCTTCGCCATTATGCCCCACATGTCTGCGCCCGTTATTGGAAAGTTAGGCGCCGATTAAACAACAGAGGATGTTAAAAATGATATTTCTATCTCACAACCACAAAGACAAAGCAGTTGTAGAACAAATTGCAATTAGACTTAGAGACACTTTTGGTCAACATAATGTCTTTTATGATTCGTGGTCGATGCAACCAGGCGACGGCATCGTTGATAAAATGAATGAAGGTCTCGGCAACTGCAAACTGTTTTTGTTCTTCGTTTCTTCCAATAGCCTCCAGAGCAAGATGGTCGAACTGGAATGGCAAAGTGCAGTTATGCGAGCATCTGGAGGATTAACAAAGATCATACCTATAAAACTAGATGGTTGTTTAATGCCTCCGATTTTGACTCAAAGCATTTATATCGACCTATTCGGTCAAGGTATTGAAGTTGCGCTTAGACAAATAGTAGATGTGATATCAGGCAAAAATACATTTAGCCCTGGCCCTCAACAATTCTCCAATTTGAAAGCATATTTCTATCAAGAGGGAATAAACACTGTTGTTGAATGTATTGCAGAACACTTTATGGAGCCAAAGTCACATTTCTTGTTTTTGTTAGACAACACAGAATCTGAGCTAGGCTTTAATCTTAAATCAAGCTCAATGTATCAAGGAGGATTTAATACCGGCATCAAGTTGAATAACGGATTGACTCACAATGCCCAAATGATGTCCGTAGAAAGTGGTACCGTGCCCGGTTTCCCATTCGTAGTAGAGATTCTTCCTAAAAATAACGCCACGGTTAAATTACGAGGAGTAATGCATGAGAAAAAACAGAACTACTGGGAACCTATTCCTCTTATTAACGGCAAACCAAGCGCCTAACAAAGCGCTAAACTCGCTCACTTCGTTCACTGGGACAGTAACGCAGCGGCGCTTCGCAATTATGCCGCTACGTCACTGCCCGTTAGCTTAGCGTTATAAGGCGTCAGCCTAAACTGCGTTTGGCTTAATAAAAAATTCAGCACATCTACCCCCACCTGTTTTCATTAACATCGCTCTAGCTTGTGGTAGGTTTAAATCCGCCGCCTTCACTTTAAAGGTGGTGTAATAGGCGCTTTACCTTCAAGCTCTTATTTTCAGACAGCAAGCGCCATTACACTCGGTAGCTCAGATGGCGGCTAGTTTCAGTCAAATCAAAAACATCATTGCAAAGTCGTTTTGCTTGTTTGTGTTAACAATCAATCGTATGCTGGCTTTATCAGTTTTTAAACAGACCAAAGGAACTGGCTCTGCTTCTAACAAAGCGCTAAAGACCACTCCCTTCGGTCGCTCGGACGCATTTACGCGGGGCGGCTTCGCCATTGTGCCCCACGCAACTGCGCCGCTTAGCTTAATGTTAGGTTTTCATTCATGCCTATTAAAATATCTGATCATTTAAACAAAGATGATAATGGTAAAAGCACAGTTATCGCGTGGCTTTTACCAGACAACTGGCGTCTTCCAGATCAGATGGAAGCGTTTGAGAGTTGGTTGCAAGAAAATAGAAGTTTAGCCCCAAGTGAGTATTCAGCAGATATTGGCTTCTCCCCAAGGGAAGACGCATTGGGTGGTGGAGGTAAAGTGTCTATTGAATCCATGGAAATCATGCTTCGTTTAGGACTGGAGCTCTATTTATCAGAGTATCCAGAGGACTAGGATGTTTAACCACAAACCTAACAAGCCAATAAACTCACACACTTCGTTCACTGGGACGCATACACGCAGGGCGGCTTCGCCATTATGCCCTACGTGCCTGCGCCCGTTATTGAAAAGTTAGGTGTCAGGGATGAAAACGATACTACTGTCATTTTTTATCATTGTATTAGCTGGGTGCACATCAGTCGCCAAACCTACTATTCATCTCCATTCAAACGGAGTTAGTAAGACAAAGTTAA
>NZ_JBHNZD010000059.1:0-1795 GCF_054960375.1 Alteromonas sp. G4i35
AGGCTAACCCGAGGTTAGCCTTTCTTTTGTCAAAACTTACTTTAATCTTAATTAGTTAACGTTAGCGTGATAACACCTAATTTTAAAACACTCACCTAGTAAAAGCCGGACTTAATCCCAAATGCCATCTTCTGACTTACCCTGTATTTCACAGTCGCCCGCTTTGTATTCCATGTTTGCGCCACTGTCTTTTTTCTTAAAGTAGTCTTTGCTGATAGACACAATGGTAGGGGTCATCCATACAATAGCAATGATGTTTATCACCGTCATTAGGCCCAACGCCATATCGGCCATGGCCCATACCTGAGGTAGTGCCGCCTGTGCGCCCCAATAAATCATGCCTAAATAACCAATAGTGTAAACTGCACGGCCTATTTTGTTATCTAGCTTGAACATGTGCAGGTTACTTTCGCCATAAGCGTAGTTTGCTACTACAGATGTGAATGCAAATAAGCTGATGGCGGCTGCCACAAAGTCAGTACCGCCTTCGCCTAGGTGACTGCTCATCGCATCTTGGGTTAGGCGTATGCCTTCCATTTGATCAGAGCTTGAACCGCCAGCAAGTAAAATGATGAAGGCAGTAGACGTACATAGCACGAGTGTATCTAAGAAAACGCCTAGCATCTGAATGTAACCCTGTGATACGGGGTGATTAGGGTTTGGCACAGCACTCGCCGCAGCGTGCGGTACAGAGCCGCTGCCTGCTTCGTTTGAATAAAGCCCGCGCTGAATACCATTTTTAATGGCCGCACCGAGTGCACCAGCGCCAGCTTCCTGCAAGCCAAATGCCGATTTAACGATATCGAGCAGCATGGCTGGCAGTTCGGAAATATTAATGAAGGTAATAGCCAAAGCTACAAGCACGTAGCCTATTCCCATAAATGGCACCACAAACTCGGCAAAGCGCGCAATGCTTTTAAGGCCTCCCACGACGATTAAGGCTGCCAGTGCAATAATGGCTAGGCCTACATATTCTGTGGGGAAAGAGTACGCATTGTTTAATGCATCGGTAATAGTATTGGCTTGAACGGCGCTAAAGACAAAGCCGTAGCCAAAGAACAAACATAGAGAAAATGCGACTGCAAGCCAGGTTTTGTTCAAACCCTGCTTGATATAATAAGCGGGACCGCCACGGAACTCGCCGTTTTCGTCACGGACCTTGTATAGCTGACCTAGTACACTTTCGGCAAAGCCAGTGGCCATACCTAAAAGGGCAATCATCCACATCCAAAAAATAGCGCCAGCACCACCTAGAGATATAGCAACCGCGACGCCAGCTAAGTTACCCGTGCCTACGCGAGCCGATAAGCTGGTACATAAAGCTTGGAATGAACTGATCCCATCCTTAGTAGAAGTGTTACTGCCCTTTAGTAGGCTGAACATATGGCCGAAGTGCCTAAGCTGCACACCGCCAAGTTTAACGGTAAACCAGATACCACATGCAAGCAGCATAATGATAAGTACCTGACCGTCTCCCCAAAGAATATTGTTAACTAATGAAACGAATTCGTTTATCACGCACTTTCCTTCGTTATTGTTTTAATTATTGCTCGGCGTGTAGAAATGAACTGAACATGACAGGTGCGTTGTCAGAACAAACGCTTCGGCTTAAGCAAACTTATATTTGCTAAACCTTGGAATAAGCCGAGCTATATCGATAAAAAACCAATACTAGCACGACAATTAAATGATTGGACAATGAAAACGTACTGAAACTATGACGTTTTATGCTCGCATATAGCAAATTTATTCATTCATGGGGGAGAAGAACACATTTGCTGAACAAAACGAGAGT
>NZ_JBHNZD010000006.1:0-177994 GCF_054960375.1 Alteromonas sp. G4i35
AACCTTTTGACTACGAGATGGTAAAAATTAGGAACACCGGGATGATGAATCATCTTAACCCTCATTACATTGTCAGTAGCACAGACCTTCGCGTAAAAGTTCCTTTAAAAGAGCGAGTTCAATCACTTAATCCGCTATCAAAAAATGAACTAGTACCCTTTGCGAAAGCACTCTCCACGTTCAACATAGAGTTTATAATCCATCAACTTTTGCAAGTACAGTCTGGCTTGAGATTACGGGAAGCATGTACTTTCCCATTATGTTTAGCCTTGGAACTTGAGTTTTCCGATAAATCAGAAGTGAAAATTGGTCCAACGAATGGTGTAGCAACTAAATATGGAAAAGAAAGAAAAGTTGAAATATCTCCAAGCCTGAAGAATCTACTTGTGGGGTATGCAAAATCAAAAAGACGAAGGCTAAGACTCAAAAAGAACAATAGTTCATTTTTGCTGGTTTCGAAATCTGGTGATCCATTTAGTCCTAACAACGTTCAGCAATCGTTTAGAAGATTAAGGAAAGCTGTTGAGCGTGAAACGTCTTCGCTATTTTCTCATACCACTCATGACCTCAGAGCCACGTACTGTACGTACCGCCTTGCATCGCTTTTAAAGATAGGGATGCAAAAAGACGCAGTAACGCAAATGATGGCATGGATGGGACACAGTAGTGAAGCAACAACCTGGAAGTACGTCGACTTCTTGGAGCGTAAAAAAAACGTTAGAGAAGCAGCAAGTTTTCTAGATACCATTCTTGAAGAGTCACTATATGAGTCAATTTGAGCAAGATAAAAGCCTCATCATTAGTTTGAAAGTAGGGATAGCTCGGTATCAGCAATTCGACTTCAATAGATTTCGATACTTCAATGTGCCACTAAAAAAGGAACTAACTGGTGGTAAATATGCAAATAGAGACGAACTTGTTCGACGCTGGTTTACAGCTCTTCATGATGATCAAACCTACTCAGACAGGACGAAATTTGGCTACGTCAATGATCTTGTAAGGTATGTAAAATTTGTAGATTCATCGAATCTCGACTTGGAAACTCGCGAGTCCATAATTGCGTGGGAAAGGCATCAGGTCGAAAAAGTGAGGCTTGGCTCCTTGAATGTCAATACAGCTCGAAAAAGAACGAGTTCTATAAAATGCATGCTTACCATATTGGGGTTACCTTGTAAGGATTGGTTTTCTCCGAGAGGGCTTTTCAGACGCGAGCTGAACCCTACTGAGGGCTATTCAGACTTTGAACTCAAGTCCCTTTTAAAACCAATCTACTCAACGTTTAATAAGCTCTTTGAACAAATACTCAGCACTCCAGAACTGCACTTGTACACAGAGCCAAGAGTTGCAACTGCAGAAATTGCTTTCGGGCCCCGGAGAATAGAAGTTGCGGGGGCCATCACAAAATGTTTTTCACTTGGTTATTTCCTCATGTCTTATTTTACCTGGGGAAACATGACGTCCTTATTATCTATGAAAAAGTTTAAGGAAAGTAACTTCAACGAAGAACACATTTACTCACAAAGCGTTTTAAAAGCCAGAGCGAATAAGTACGTAACAATATCAATTGGAGAAAACAATCGTCAAAATGTACCAAAACATTCACTGCGATTCATAAAGAAGCTCTTAAAGTTAAGTCACACTATCGCGCCGAATAACGAGCATTTGTTTTTTATGGCTTGTAGGGGCAAGTTAAAGCCTCTTGAACCAAGTCATCTAAAACATACTAGTATTTGGCTCCAATCCACCTTTAATTTAGTTACGGATGACAACCTACCGCTCAGGCCTATGGCAAAGAGATTCAGGGCGACTGGCAGTGCTCGATACTTAGATTTAACAGGCGACTATGCTGGCGCTTCTATTTTATTAGGCAATACACCAAAGACTCTCCGTCAGCACTATACTACGGGTAATCCGATAGAAAATAAAAGGCAATTACAAGCTGCCACTCATACATTGGAAGCTGTTGCACGATGTTCTGACCTTGCCCAGGCGAAAAGCTATGCAAAATCGAAACTGGATGTTGAAGTACTTCCCTATGAGCAATTTCTTGCTAAGTATGGTGACTTAAATAAGCACTCTCAAAAGACAGCTCTTGGTTCTGGATGTATTTCTCCTTTCGGTAAACAAGCTAGTGTTTACAAACGAAAAATGAATTTAAGTCCAATGCACTTTGATGTTGATCACTTGGCTTGTGCCGATATCTTGAATTGCTTCGATTGCCCCAATCAGGTAATTATCGAAGAAGTTGAGGATATTTGGTGCTTAATGAGTTTTCGGGAAGTAATTGAGGAGTCAATTATCGACCATAAAAGTCATTCTCAGTTCGTTAGAAACTTTGCTTCACTGGTTGAAAAAATAGACTTGTGTATTTTTAGCGTTGACCCGAAGGTACGCCGTAAAGCAACTAAAAAGCTCAAACAGGAAGGTCGTCACCCCATTTGGCCTGAAGGTATAAATTACAACTTTTAGAGAGCACGATGCAAATACTTCTTAGTCTTCCTGGAAATGTAGTGAATGAAAACCTCGATGGTTTTCAAAAAGTACTTGAATCCTATAGTAAGTTGGACTTCAAGTATCTAGATAACGTGCCAGTGACTAAAGACCATGCGGGGACTACAGTTAGCTACTTTGGCGATGAAGAGTGGATTTTATCTGCTTACATAGATAGAAAGATAACCAACAAGGATAAAATCACTTTTTCAGAGATCAGTTCTTTTGAACTTGCTACAGAGTTGAAAATGATTTGTTTTTCTTGGCTTTACACTAATGCAGGCAGAGGGAACTCTTACCCACTGAAGCCATCAACAATTATCTTTCAGCACAGTAAGTTGCTACAAGTCTATAAGTTTTTGGAAAAAATGAAATGGGCTAGCATTTCCAAACTGTCGCATGCCGTTTTGTTTTATGAATTTTGTACATACTTAACATCTTTGCAATACAGTTATGGCAACACCGTCCAGATATTCAGCATGTTGAATAAAGTACAAAGGGCGGATCACATTCTTCCCATAGGCCTAGTAATCCCTACCGATCAAAGCACGAAAGCCTTAGCAATTGAATGCTGCGCGGTTGAAAAGACTAAACCAAATCAGTTTTACGCTATGCCTACAAGTATCATGGAGAAAATTTATTCGAGAGCAATCGATTATATTGAAAAACTCTATCCGTATAGAGTTTTGCTAAGTGAACTGATACGAGAGTTGCGCATAAATTACGAAGTAGGCAAAAAGGTTGTTGATCGCAAAATAAATGACGGGAGTTGGAAGTGGTTAACCCCAAATTCCGCAGACTATAGGGTAGAGGTAAATAAAGCTAAGCCTCAGAGCTACTCATCCATTATTGAGTTGTATCTTCAAGGGACGCCATTAGAAAAACATATTTTACCCTGGCGACAATTTGAGTCGTGGTTATCAAAAATCCAGGCCGCTTGTTATATCGTTTGCGCAGCATTTACAGGAATGCGACGCAGCGAACTGTACTCTTTGCATCCCGATAGTTTTAAGACTAGAACGTACAACGGTAAAATCATTCACACTGTACAATCATACCACCACAAGATGACACAAGGACGAGGACAACTATCTGAGTGGGTAACAACAACTATCGTAGGAGACGCCATCTCACTCGCTGAGGCATTGACGCAATATATGCGAGAACAACTGTTCAATCATCCAGACCCGATGAAAAACCACGAGGCGAGTTGTTTATGGCTTACTCAAACAAAGAAAAGTGAAGCTCCAAAGATCATCTATGAAGGGCATTTTCGCAACAAATTTAATGAGATAGCTAAAGAGGCAGGAGCAATTGTAGATGACGAGGCCCTTGAAGAATTTTACTTGATCAACCCAAACCAAAACTCTGTTTTATCTAATAAAAAAATTGCACTTGGATATATATGGCCCATTACTTCTCATCAATTTCGAAGAACTTTTGCCGTATTTGTAAGACGCCACAACCTCTGTTCCACGATAGCCGTTAAAGAACAGTTTAAACATTTGGATATACCAACCAGTGAGTGGTACGAAGAAGGCGGTGCGGCAGCAGTACTTAGAGGGATTAATACCGATAGCGAGCTGTCAGAATTGATAAAAAATGTTCGTAATGAAGTTATTACTGAAACTGTTTTTAAGTGGTACAACCGAAAAGATAAATTATTTGGCAAGCGCGGCCTTGAAATAATGAAAGATAGAGGGTCAATTCCAACAGAGCATAAAAGTTGGCAAGAAATTCACAATCACGTTAAAGCTGGCAGAATAGACTTTGTAGGAACGTTACACTCCTATTGCTTAGCAGGATATCAATGCCAAATGAGCAAGGTCGCCTCACCAGCAAATTGTTTTAAATGTGAAAATCAGTTAATAGATGAAGAACAAGCGAAGGGCTGGTCAATAAGACACCAACAATGTATCCAGCAGATAAAATACCTTAAGAGTATAGATTCTTTTTCTAGTTCTATTGAAAGCCATTACCTTTCACAAATTAAAGCAGCCGAGCGAGTCATGCACTTCTTTAACATTCCATTTTCTGAGTACAAACAAGACGGGGGAAGTGATGACTAAATCAGAAGTTACGAGAGCGAGGATTGAAGAGGCTCTAGACAGAATACTGAATAAAGCCACAACAATTGTCCCGTACTCCCAAAAGCTCTCGGTTAAAGCGGTTGAGGAGGAAGCAGGCCTAGGCAGCGGTTCAATATACTATTACGAAGATATTGTCGAAAAAATTTGGGCTTTAAAAAAACAAAGCTATTCAGTGAGTATGATACCCGAACACTCCTCAGACGCTCTTTCAAAACTGAGGTTACGACTCAAAAAAGAAATTAAATTGAAAAGAAAGTACAAGAGCGAAGTAGCTGAGCTTCGTGAAAGGCTATCCAATATGGCTAGCCAGCACAATTCTTTTGCATTAACCATCGAAGAGTACAAACAGAGAGTGGCAGAATTAGAGTACCAGTTAACAAATGAATAGCATGTCTAATTTATCTTGTATCGTCACATCGAAATCACTTGGTGTTCACACGCTTGTGTGGAGTAGGCAACATTTGATTTAACAAAATTGCTAGAAAGCTTGCGCAAATCTGACAGTTTCTCATTGCACATACTGCGCTCGCACTCTCATTGAAGCTCATTGGCATCCATTAGTGCGTAAGAACTTGTCTGTAAAAGCATACTAGGTTAATTGGTTGCAGATCCTGTGTTTTGGGAGATACTGGATGCAGCAAAGATAAAGCTTAAAAAAAATAATGGGCTGAACATCCATTGGACCAACGTTCTCATAGTATTTACACATTCGCGTTTTTATTGATGCGTATATTATTCCCTAGTCAAACTTAATTCGGCTTGTATCAAACGGCTAATTACTGTGAATTTTAATGGTGTGCGGTTTGAATAACGAGAAGGTGCAAATCCAAACAGCTGTTTAAACGTTTTACTCATATGAGGTAAGTCAGAAAAACCCGAAGCATGGGCAGCCTCAGTCAATGTTGCTGACTTACTCAGTTGTTCTATTGCGGCGCGCACACGCCACCAGACAATAAAACGACTAATAGGTATACCCACTTCTTGCTTAAAAAGATGTGTTAGACGACTTGGGGACAAGAAAACCTTCGATGATAAAAACGCCATATCGATTGCACAACCTCTCTGCGAAGCAATAATGTCGATGACCGCTCGTACCCGTTTATCCTCAGGGCGCGATGAAAGCGCAGGACTATAGACTAGCCCTACCGCTTTATTTACTGTTTTCCACACTTTGTCGATATCGACGTCAGTAAATAGATGCTGAGAAATGGATCCCAATTCTTTGCTAGTAAGCGGCAGAGTATTAATTCCATCACTCCTGGCTTGACGTAAGGCTTTGAGAAATTGTTGGTTTTGCCTATCTTCAGGCTCTAAATAGATGACTACAATCTGATTGTCCTGTGCCAAAATCTTGTGAGGGACATCTTCGAAAATCACAATACATTGTCCGGTGTGAATACTTTGTGCCTTGTAATCTTGAACCGAGATGTCTTTGTCTAAACCAATGCAAACTTGGACAGCATGATGTGCATGAACATCATTATCAGGACTGATTCCGATGTAAATCGCTTTGTAGGGCCACAAATGAATATGCATGGCTGACTCAGTATCAAAAGTTCAGGCTATTGATTTTTGCCTTATAAATCTATACGCATGAAGAATGTTAGCCGATAGATACACGTTGAGGCGAGTGCGCACAGTGAAACTGTGTGCTTCTTACACTTTTAAGTGTGTAAATAATTTAAAATGCCACAGTCCCTAATGGTTTTGTTTTGATCACACTTTGACGCCATATTTTCGAGTGATGACTTTAATGCGTTTAGCTCTTCAATGCGAATAATGACGTCTGATAAATGCTTAGCTATTAACGTATTGATATTTGAACAGCTCTGATCTGGCCTCGAACGACTGTCCATTAGCGTTTTTACTTCCATGATAGACATATCTAATGAACGACACTGTTTGATAAACAGGAGTTGTTCAATAGTCCCCTTGTCGTAGACACGATAATTTCCACTTGAGCGCTTAAGCTCAGGCAAGAGCCCCTTCTTTTCATAAAAACGAATGGTCTGAATACTACAACCTGTCGTCTTTGCGACATCACCAATTTTCATTTTTTTCTCCTAACCGTTGACTCTATACCAAGTATAGACTTTATACTCATACTATTCATCAGTAAAGAGTGTGTTTCTAATGAGCGGATGTGGGTGCGAAGTTGAAATAAAAGACCAGTCTCAACGACAGGTTTTGTATTGGCTTTTGGGAATAAACGCGACAATGTTTGTTATAGAAATGGGGATCGGGTTGCTTGCTGATTCAACCGCATTAATAGCCGATTCACTTGATATGCTCGCCGACGCAGTTGTCTATGGTGTTGCCCTTTATGCTATTGGTAAATCGCTATTGCACAAAGCCAATGCGGCTAGAATTAGCGGCTTTTTTCAGATGGCACTGGGTGTGTTGATTATCATTGATATTGTAAGACGGTCAATTTACGGTAGCGAACCTGTATCGGGACTAATGATGGCTATGGGGGCAGTTGCACTGGTTGCTAATGTCATTTGTCTTGTGATCATACGCAAACAAAGAAATGAAGAAGTGCATATGCGGGCAAGCTGGATATTTTCAGCCAACGATGTGATTGCCAACTTAGGTGTTATCTTTGCTGGCGTTTTGGTGTTTTGGCTCGATTCTCGATGGCCTGATCTGGTTATCGGTGTGATAGTTTCGTGCGTTGTGTTGCGCGGGGCAAAAATGATCCTCGAAGATGCTGGAAATGAAAGACAGCGAGCGCTTAATGCGCAAAGTTGATAAGAAAATGCCAATTTTTAATTGCACATCAAAACTGCGTAGGTTGGCATGGCTACTTATTACTTTGCTCATGTGTCAATCGGGCTTTTCGTTCGCCGCTCAATGCGATGACTACCCTGCGGAGGTATTGTCAGTCCCTGAACAATCAAAGTCGATAGGCACTTATGATGTTCCCGAAAAAAATGTAAATGCTGGTGATAATACGTCGAGTGAAGAGTCTAAGTGTTTCCATTGTGTGCTGTGTCAATGTGGACAGATTAAGTTTCTGGCACAACACCCAATAAATGACGTATCTAAACCGTTATATACCAATCAATACAGTTATTCCCGCAACGTCACTGACGGCCTAGTCGAAGGCCTTTTGCGCCCACCTCAACATTAATCCATTCCCTCCTATATGTTTGCATGGGTGCTTTCCATGTATGTCGTTATCTTATGAACAAAAGGTTCTTTTATGAGTTCTTCACGCCCATTGGGCATAAAAAAAGCTAGCTCAGCGTATCTGAAATTGATATCTGCTGCACTGGTAACCATGAGCATATCTGTTCAATCTGCCAATGCGCAAAAGTCTTCAATCACGCTTGAAAATGCGCTCAAACGCACATTATCAAACAACCCAGATTTAGTTGTGTTCGAATTTAAATCTTCGGCTTTGGATGGTGAATCAAAAATGGCCAGCTTACGACCTGAAATGTCTGTTGGGGTTGAAGTTGAAAATGTGTTGGGAACAGGCGAAGTGTCTGGTATCAAAGATGCCGAATTGACACTGACCTTATCGTCGGTCATCGAGCTTGGAGATAAAGTCAGCGGCCGAATGAATGTGGTGAGTTCAAAAAAAGCACAACTGCTTACACAACGGCGCATTCGTACGCTGGACATCTTGGGTGAAACAACTCGACGATATATCAATGTCATTGTCCAACAAGCGTTGCACAAGACTGAGCAACGAGCTGAAATGCTGGCTCGCACAATGCTTCAGACAGTCTCTACACGGGTTGAAGCGGGGGCTTCTTCACCACTTGAGAAAAAACGTGCAGAGTCAGCGTTGTCGCAGGCGCGTTTGTCGTTATTGATAAGTGAACAAAAACTCAATGAGTATAAACGCGACCTGGCCATCATGTGGGGTGACACTAACGCTGCGTTTGCGGAAGTTGAAGGGACACTGTTATCGTTTCCAAATTCACTATCACTTGAACATATGCTTTCACAGCTTCAAAGCAATCCACACGTTCTGCTTTATGCTGATAACTATCGGGTACAAGAGGCCAGATTGAGAGTGGTTCAGGCCAGTCAGCAGTTCGACATTGCGTGGGAAGCCGGTATCCGAAGAATGCAGGGAATTAATGACACAGCGTTAGTCGCCAGTATTTCGGTGCCGTTAAATACCAAGCAGCGGAATCTAGGAGAATACGAACAACAGCGCGCATTGCTTGACAGTATCGACTATCAAAAACAAGCGAAAATTCGTGAACTCACTCGCCAATTAAATCAAGTCATTAGCGCAAAAGACCAAGCCTTGCTCACTGTTACGACCCTTCAAGACAATGTCGTTCCCACATTGGAATCTGCATTGAAATTGGCGCGGGATGGCTATGAAAGTGGTCGCTACAACTATATAGAGTGGGTGACAACGCAACAGCAACTCATAGATATGCAACGAACACTGATAAAAGCCGCAGGCTTAGTCCACCTTCGAAGCGCAGATCTAGAGGCACTTACGGGAATTCCCGTGTTTTCTGACTCTCCCTCGACGTCTGCTCAATCATCAGAATTACTAGAGAAAAAATAATGAATACATCACAATTTACATTACTCACTAGCGCACGTTACTTGCTTGGCGTGTTAGCCATGCTACTTACTTTATTGTTTGCTACTGTCGCCCTGGCTGATGATGACGATGAGGAAGCCGAAGAAAGACCCGAGTACGTAGTATTATCTCAAGAACGGATGCTTAAACACGATATCGTGACTGCTTCAGCCGCGTCAGGATCATTATCGCTCACAACCAGAACGTTTGGGCGGATAGTTCATGATCCTGCGTCACTGAGTCATATTCGTGCCCGCTTCGACGGTGTTGTAAAACGTATCATGGTGAATATTGGAGATAAAGTAGAAAAAGGTGACACGCTGGCAATCATTGAGTCAAACGAGAGTTTAAATCAATACTCAATCACCTCACCGATGTCTGGAAAAATCATAGCTAGACACGCCAATGATGGTGAGCTCACCAACGGTCAAGTGCTGCTTTCTGTTGCTAATTACTCTCGCGCAATTGCTCAATTGGCTATTTTCCCCAAACAACGTACTCATATTGCCGCTGATATGGAAGTCACTTTAAGGCTTGAGGAATTGCAGCAACAATCAAGTATAAGCCACATTACGTCCTCACCGGATGACAAACCCTATTCTATCGCGTTTGTGAACGTTGATAATGGCAGTGGTTATTGGCCTTTAGGCGCTATGGTAGAGGGTTATATTCAGATTGGTTTCCAAGAAGTCAATCTGGCACTCCCCAAAAGTTCAATACAAGAGTTAGATGGGCAAACCATTGTTTTTGTCAAAGAAGGGGAACGATTTTACCCCCGCCAAGTAAAACTTGGGAACACGGACAACCGTTTAGTAGAGATTGTGAAGGGCGTTCAAATAGGCCAGCAAGTCGTTGTAGAAAATAGCTATCTACTAAAAGCTGATTTATTAAAAATGGAGGCGGGCGATGATGACTAATTACCTGCGAATTTATTGTCAAAAGCAAAGCCAAGTCCATAAAAACGGTGAGGTGAGAGCATGATTGCACGAATACTCCGTCTGTCGATTGAGCGCCGTGGTGTCATGATGTTGTTCGCCTTGTTTGTCGCCTTTTTTGGTATGTACAGTTACAAACAACTGCCGATTGATGCTGTGCCTGATATCACCAACGTGCAAGTGCAGATAAATACCGCAACCCCAGGTTACTCGCCTTTGGAGACTGAGCAACGCATAACGTTTATAGTTGAAACCTCGCTGGCCGGTTTGCCTAATTTATCGTATACCCGCTCGATATCACGCTATGGCTTGTCGCAAGTCACAGTCGTGTTTAAAGAGGGCACCGATTTATATTTCGCACGAAATCTCGTCAACGAGCGTCTCACCGCCATCGCGGCGCAATTGCCAACAGGGTTAACCCCTGAAATGGGCCCTATCGCCACAGGCTTGGGTGAAATTTACATGTACTCGTTAAGTGCTGAGCCTCAGGCGCGACAGGACAACGGTCAACCCTATGATGCTATGGCATTAAGGGAGATCCATGATTGGGTAGTTAAGCCCCAATTGTCGCTTGTTGAGGGGGTGACCGAGGTTTATGCGGTAGGCGGATTTGAAAAGCAATATCATGTGAATCCTAATCCAGTCGCAATGATAAACTTTGGGATAAGTACAGGTGACCTTCTCAGTGCGCTAGAACGCAACAATGCGAATCAAGGCGCTGGTTTTGTAGAACAAAATGGGCAACAAGTACTGATCAGATCGGAAGCCCAACTGAAGGGCATCGACGATATCGGCCAAGTGGTTGTTAAGATCATTGATGGCGTACCGGTAAAAATTCAAGACATCGCCCAAATCAACCTCGGTAAAGAGCTGCGCTCTGGAGCCGGCACGTTAAATGGCCAAGAAACAGTGATTGGCACGACAATGATGTTAGTGGGAGAAAACTCTCGTACGGTCGCCAAAGCTGTGGACAGTAAGCTCGAAACCATTAAAACAAGCTTACCCGAGGGCGTTATCCTTGAAGCGGTTTACGATAGAACAAGCCTCGTTGACAAAACCATCGACACAGTACAGAAAAACCTCGTCGAGGGCGCTTTACTTGTCATCGTTGTGCTATTCGTTTTGCTTGGGAATGTGCGAGCTGCACTTATTACAGCCGCTGTAATACCCCTGGCAATGCTTGCCACGATATCGGGTATGGTCAAAACCGATGTGTCTGCTAACTTAATGAGTTTAGGCGCACTGGATTTTGGCTTGATTGTCGATGGCGCAGTTATCATTGTTGAAAACTGTATCAGGCGATTATCCGAATCCCAGAAGCAAAACGGCGCAACTCTACCGCTCAAAGAAAGACTGAATGTTGTATATGAAGCCACTAATGAAGTCATACGTCCCAGTTTGTTTGGTGTATTGATCATTACCATTGTTTATATCCCCTTGTTCACGCTCACTGGCGTCGAAGGTAAAATGTTCCACCCCATGGCAGCGACCGTGATAATGGCTTTGCTTGCCGCAATGGTATTTTGTTTTACCGTAGTGCCTGCGGCGATAGCAATTTTCATGAGAGGTAAAATTAGCGAAAAAGAAAGCCCAATTATTAAAGGTGCAAAGGCAGTCTATCGTCCTGTTTTAACCGGAGCGCTGCGTTTTAGATGGCTAGTGGTAGTAGCAGCGAGTGCTTTGGTTGTCGGCAGTTTATGGATGGGCAGTAAATTAGGCTCCGAGTTTATTCCCCAGCTCAATGAAGGTGATATCTTAGTACAGGCAATACGGATCCCTGGGACAGGGGTAGAACAAGCAGTTGAAATGCAAAAAACTCTTGAAGCGAAACTTATGCAGTATGAGCAAGTACAGACGGTATTCGGTCGCACGGGTACGGGTGAGGTCGCCACCGACCCTATGCCACCAAACATTACAGATACTTATGTTATTTTAAAGCCTCGGGAGCAATGGCCCGATCCATCAATGACAAAAGCTGAGTTAGTGGAAACGTTTGAAGAGGACTTGTTTACTTTGCCCGGCAATAATTATGAATTTACGCAACCTATACAAATGCGTTTTAACGAATTGATTAGTGGCGTAAGGGCAGATTTGGGGATAAAGCTATTTGGGGATGACTTAGATACGCTCTTTGCATCTGCTTCTGACATTTTGACCGTTATTTCAACGATTGAAGGAGCTGATGACGCGAGGCTTGAGCAGGTAGAAGGCATTCCAATCTTCACCGTCACACCAAAGCCTGATCAATTGGCACGCTTTGGTTTGGATATAGCCGACTTGCAGTTATGGCTCAATGCTGCGACAGGTGGAGAAACCGCTGGAATGATTTTTGAAGGCGACAGACGCTTTGAGATTGTCGTGCGATATGGCGACGACATTCGAAATGAACTCACTCAGCTTGAGAGCGTTCCCATCGTCACGCCCTCTGGTGAGCATGTACCGATAAGCGAATTAGCCACACTGGCATTTAAAGAAGTACCTAGCCAAATAAGCCGGGAAAATGGCAAACGTAGTATTGTTGTCACAGCAAATGTGCGTGACAGAGATATTGGCACTTTTGTTGAAGAAGCTCAGGCGAGAATCAATGATGAAGTAGATTTACCTGCTGGTTATTGGCTCGACTATGGTGGAACCTTTGAGCAGCTCGAGAGTGCGAGTCAACGATTGACTATTGTGGTACCGGTTACGTTGTTTGTGATTTTGACAATGCTGGTAATTGCGTTTGGTTCTATACGCGATGCGTTGATTATCTTCACAGGTATCCCTTTGGCATTAACAGGCGGTGTAATGTCTCTTTGGTTAAGGGATATGCCTTTATCCATATCCGCGTCGGTAGGATTTATCGCGTTGTCTGGGATTGCCGTATTAAACGGATTGGTAATGCTGTCCTTCATCAAGCAACGTTTGCTAGAAACCGGAGAATTAGTGAATAGCATTGTTGAAGGGGCACTTATTCGCTTGCGTCCGGTATTAATGACAGCACTAGTGGCAAGCCTTGGATTTGTGCCCATGGCGCTCAATACGGGCATAGGTGCAGAGGTGCAACGGCCTTTGGCCACGGTGGTCATCGGCGGGATAATATCGTCAACCTTGCTAACACTGGTAGTGCTGCCTGTACTCTATCGACTCGTGCATAGTAAAGGGGATTAGTAGTGTTCTTGGGCATTTATTCGTAAATGCCCAAGTTTTACCTGAACGATTTTTAGGTACCTATTGACTCTTTATTAAGTATAGACTTTACAATCATATTCTTAACGTCATGTACGATAAGGATAGATATGGTTTCGCTTATTTTAATTAGTAGTTTTTTGGCGCTAGCCGTCCTCGGTAGAAGCTTTGTTCAATATAAGAGAAATGGTGATTTTGGTATAAGAGCAGCATCTATAAACGCACCATTAATAGAAATTGTACCAGGGGCTATATTCGTGGTTACGTTTTGCTTTGCATTTGGTCTAGTTCTTTTTGGTTACTTAGGACGTGCGCCCCTACTATTTGTTCCTTCAATTCCATTTCAGCTTCTCGGCTCCTTGATTGGCGCCTGCGGAATTGCTGTAACTTTGTTGTCTCAAATTCAAATGGGAGATTCATGGCGTATTGGCGTTGACCAGCAAGAAACGACTGCACTTATTACCCACGGGATTTACGCAAAGTCTCGCAACCCCATTTACTTTGGTATTTTTCTATTTTGGGCAGGGGTGTGTATAACGTTCCCACATTTGCTGCTTTGGGCATGTGCTTTTGTATGTTGGATTTGCATTGAAGTGATTGTTCGACAAATTGAAGAGCCTTATTTGAAGAAAGTGCATGGCGATGATTTTCTAAAATATAAGTCTGACACTAACCGATACATACCTAAGCTTTCACGCTTTAAGTTTTGACGCTTAAATAAGTAATGGCGCAGGCTGCTTTATATGCACAAACTAACGAACGGTATCTTTTAACGTCCATTTTTATGAACTGTCGTTATTCTTAAATAAAGTGAGCCGACTGATTATGTTTGCAAGCCCGTTCTCGATTAGCGTGAGTTCATTGTCAATTAAAGTGAGTCAGGCACCGGTCATATTCTCACTTAATGTGAGTCCAAAATGTACGATGTAATCAAGTCAGAGGGATTATGTTCGCGAGCCACTACACATAGTAATACCCGTTTTCCCTGAAAAACCATACTCTGTATTTTCATGGAACAGAATATGAAGTGTCCATAAAACGTACATTTCAGGGGCACCTTCAGACAAGCGAACGTTCCCCCCCACAGCACACACGAATACAGAGAATCGAGGTCGATAGGCCGTTGAGACTGCATCTAATAGCCACCTGTTCTATTGGTTCAAGATTGATGTGGCCTATATCTATATTGTGTAATTCTAGGGGAAAAACGATGACGATATTGTATGTCGTTACCTTCGGACTCCCAAAGACGACCCACTCCTTCCAAATATACAAAATCACCTTCTCGAGTGTCTTGTAAAAAGTTCCTTGTTGCTTCGCAATCACATAACTGAATGACCAATCTATCGTCAAAGTCTTTTGGGCATGAATTCTTTTCACATACTGATTTGATGGGGCTAAATAAAACATAAATCGCCTTAGGATCATCAAGGACACGTATTTTTTCTATTCGCAAAGCCCATCTAATTTCACGATCTATAAGAGAATCAACAACTAGGTTACCCATTTTCGCCCTATTGTTTATACCGTAATAGGACTCAAGAAAAACACCGTAATTATTTTCGGGACTATTACCCTCAAGATAGGCAAAGGTTGCACGCTCTTGATTTTGTTTTTTGAGACTATTTTTGTATTCGTCACTCAAGTCTCGATAGCTTTTTTCCCACATTTTAGAATACTGATTTATTGAATCTAATATGGGGTCTATATCGTTGCTAACATCTATCTTTGTAATTAGATTATTCGTTTCGCTTGATGCGCGTTTAGAGTTCTCGATCGTCTCATTGCCATTACTATTTCTGTATTTTGCATACTCGAAAGAAATAACATCTTTTATCAGTGGGAGAAAAACAATTGTGACTATAGCAATCACCCCGGCAACAGACTTTTTCTTATTCTCTTCAAACCATTTTGTTATTGATTCCATAATATATTCTAACTTCCTTCTTCCGAAGAGAATGCCTAACAGCTGATTACCGAGACTTAATAGTAACATCTGTTTCCCATGAAAAACTACATTCTGTCTTTAGATGGGAAAGAATACGAAATGTCCGTTTCACATACGCAACAGACTGTCAGAATTGATACCACCCTGTTATCAGATCTGTCAGTTCAAATGACGACCAATCGATCTTATGTTGTTAACACCAAGCGACTTTGTCGTATCTTAATTACCAAGCGATTCTGTCGTAATCGCTAATTACCAAGGGAAACTGTCGGTCACTTTTTTACATGTCTGGTAATGTTCTTTTTTTGAATATTTGAGGCATGTTGAGGATGATCGTGATGGATTCTAAAGCTCAACTCACCGTTGATATTATTGCTAAAGTGGTTGAAGGCAGGATAACAATTGTCAATGCTGCTAAGTTACTCAGCAAGTCTCGACGCACCATTGAACGCTATGTAAAGCAATATCAGCAAGTTGGTATTCAATTCGCTATTCATGGTAACAGTGGTAAAGCCCCACCCAACAAAACGCCGGTATCAATAAAAAAAGCGGTGCAGGCCTTAATCAAAGGAAAGTATTTTGATTTAAATTTGCTCCATCTTGCGGAAAAGCTAGAAACCGATGAACACATTGTCGTGAAACGAGAGACACTGTGTGGTTGGGCACATGATATTCATCATGTTAAACGAGCCAAACGAAGACGTAGCAATGCTCGAAAACGCAGAGAGCGCATGGAAGCACCGGGTCTAATGATGCAAATGGATGGCAGTCCACATCTCTGGTTTGGGGATAAAAAGCACTGTTTAATTGCCATGATTGATGATGCAACCAGTGAAGTCTACGCCGAGTTCTTTCCCTCAGAAACGACGGTTGGTTGTTTGAAAGTGATGCGAGATTGTATTGAAACCAAAGGCGTGTTCAAAACGCTTTATGTCGATAGAGCCGGTATCTTCGGCGGCCCTAAACGCTGCAACTTCTCACAGATGCAGAGGGCTTGCGAAGAGCTAGGGATTGAAATCATCTTTGCCAATTCACCACAAGGCAAAGGCCGTATCGAGCGAGCATTCGATACCTTCCAAGACCGTATTGTTCCCGAGCTTAGGTTGAACAATATCAATGATATTGCTGCCGCCAATGCCTACCTTAAACACGTCTTTATTCCGCAGTTCTGGCAAACCAAAATTCAAGTTAAATCAAAGCAAGCACCTGAATTTACGCCTCTGTCGAAACACATCAACCTTGATAATATATGCGTCATTAAAGATCACCGCAAAATACGTAATGACCATACCTTCAGTTATGGCAACAAGTTCTACCTAATAGATTCACCGCTCAAGCACTCCATTGCCAATCAGAAAATCGAGATAAGGAACACGAGTGAAAAAGAGTTTACCGCTCACTTCGCTGGAAGAGAAATTGCCGTTTCTGAAGTCAATTAGCCTTGTAAATTAGCAATTGAAGATTTAGAGGTTCAAAAGAAACTAGAGGTGTTGGCCTTAGTTGAGAAACTCGGTAACGTCTCTAAAGCATCGCGCCAAAGTGGCGTGTCACGTGACACGATATATCGTCACTTAAGACTTGTTAAGCAAGGTGGCCCTGAAGCATTAAAACGCCAAGAAACACCTAATCTACGGCACAAAAACTGTGTGGATATTGGAATCGAGAAAGCGGTAATCGAGTTCTCTCTTAAACATCCTCACCTTGGTCAGCAGAAGGTGGCACATAAGCTAACAGAAGCATTAGGCATTGATGTTAGCCCAAATGGCGTGCGCAGTATTTGGTTGAGGAATGATATGAATACAACCGCACTGAGAATTGAGAGATCACTAGCTTTGTATGAATCAGCATAATAAATAGCCAGTTGTTTAACTGACTACTTTTTAATTACAACAACTGTTGCCCTCTTGAATTGGCGGGCACTTCACTGTTCCATATGAGCAATAAACGCAGCAGTCGCCGCTCAAAGGCTTTAGCAGTGATTTACATTTAGTGCATTCATAAAAAAATTGGCATGCAGTGGTTGGCATTTCTTCTTGCTGGCTGTAATCGCAATGTGGGCAAGTAATCGTCGATGAGAGTTCTATTTTCGCCATAGTCTAGTGTTCCTCTGAGGGTTTCAATATCGTTCAACTAGCGACGGCCTTACGACTTCACTAGTGAAGGATAACCAGCATTCTTTGTAGCCTTTATTAGTGCATCAGGATTTGTTATTTCATCGTCAAATGTTACAACAGCAAGTTTATTTTCAAATGTCACTTCCACTTGTTTAACGCCTTTAACGCGCTCAAGTGCTTTTTCTACTGTTATCGGGCACGTTACACAATCCATAGACGGAACTTCTAACGTAACAGTTGCATCTTTTGCAAACGTCGCCGTGCCGCTTATCAACAATAAAGTTGTAATCAATAACTTCTTCATTTTTCTCTCCAATTAGAGTTAAGTGGTAGCACCTACACGACCCATATGATCCAGTAGTTGCTGGTAACAAAAACAAACGCCAACAGTGTGGTAAACCAAAATACTGCTTTTCGTCGTGTTCTTACCTTTGGGACTGCACAGGCCTCGTCATCCGCACAGTTTTCAACAGGCTGATGTATCTTCCACCCAGCAAAGCCAAATAAAACTACAACCACGAATATAAAAATAGGACGATAAGGGTCTAAAAGTGTTAAATGACTAATCCATGAACCACTTATACCCAATAAAAGTAGAACAAGAGGCCCAGCACAGCAGGCACTTGCACCGATTGCTGCGGCAAGCCCGCCTAAGATTGATAGTTGACTACTTTTTGCCATATTTAGGTTTATTACACTATTCTTTTAAGCATAGTATAAACTCCGTATATGGGTACGGAGTCAAGTGATGAGTCATTTTACGGTTGAAGTGACTGAATGATTGGGCAATCTTTATCACTTGGATTAGTTTTACAGTCTGAAATGAGCGAGACAAGACTGTCTTTAAGGTTAAGCAAATCTCTTAACTTATCTTCAATTACTGCAAGCTTTTGTTCTGCGAGTTGCTGAACATCTTCACAATTACCACCACTTAATCTTAATAATGATGATATTTCCGCCAACGTAAAACCTAAATACTTTGCACGCTTTATGAACAATACTCTTGAAAGTGCTTGTTCTGTATATTGCCTGTAACCCTGCATTGGTTTGATGGGTTGTTTAAGTAAGCCTTTGCGTTCATAGAAACGAATGGTCTCTACACCAACATTTGCCTCTTTTGCAAGTTTACTGATTGTATACATTGGCTACCTTTAATATTCTGGTTAATTCAATAATATACAAAACGTCTAATTAACTCATGCTTCAAAGGAAATATTTGCATATTTATTGAAGTGGATAATACTAACTGTTACCTTAAATACGACAAAATCGCTCGGTAATTAGACCGACACAATCCCTTGGTATTCACACCAATCGATCTTATGTTTTTGTCTCACCGAAACTTCTTCTATAAAGGCTATATAGCTCATCAACTATGGGCTGCATCTCAAACCGTAAGCCTAAAGACTCAAAAGTTCCTGAGTCTGTGAAAAGTGCTCTGAAGAAATGATATGGAACATTATCTCTCACCATTTCTGGCCCTACATAAGCGGGGAAAATTCTACCAACGATTGGTTTTGACCAGAGGTACTTGTCTATATTTTCATCCAAGTGTTCAAGATGGTTCCGAAGGTCTTTATTCTTGAGCACACTGTTATTTGAGACATCAAAAACTTTTCTTAGATTTTGTGCTCTTTTCCTATGGATCTTATGCTGCCCTTTGTTTGTTTCCCAAAAATACTTCGCCAAGTTTGCCGTGTGAACAAGCATATTTTGCACTGCATCAAGAATTGCATCTGTAGCAACAGACAACTTTTCTTCCGTATCCGCCTCTCCTAAAATATTGGTAACAGATTCAACAGAATATATTGCGGACTCCAAGTTAAATCTAATTGCTTGACTGTAAAATGATAAGTGCGGAGGTTGAATCCCGTCATATAAGTCGATGTATTCTTTTTTATCTTCCATTAATGTCTTCACATAAAACAGTTTTCACGCACAGTTTCGTAGATGAGGTGATGCCACAATCGCCAAACTCCGAGCTCAATGTTACATCTGGAACTTGATACTAAGTGCTGTCGTTATTTTCTAATCTAAACACTTAATAGCAGTTTTATTAAGCGCTTTATTGAGTGTGGGGCGGCTTACCCCAAAATGTTCTGCTATTTCGGCCTTAGTCACATCAGGATCGAGTAACATCGCATGCGCTTTTCTTATGTCTGAAGGGGTCAGTTTGGCTTTGCGCCCGCCTTTTCGGCCCCTGGCCCTGGCAGCCGCAAGCCCAGCCTTGGTTCGCTCGGAAATTATGCGCCTTTCAAAATGCGCGATTGAACCAATCATATGAAAAGCCAACTCACCCACTGCCGTCGTGGTATCAATGCTCTCATTCAAACTAATAAACTGAACACCTTGCTGTTTAAATTCATCAAGTAGCTCAATTAAATCTTTCAAGCTTCGACCCAAGCGATCGAGTCGTTGAACAACAACCACGTCACCGGCACGAAGAGAGTCGGTCATTCGTTCTAGTTCAGGTCTTGGGCGAGACTTACCACTACCTTTTTCTTGGTAGATTCTTTCGCATCCAGCTTCTTGTAATGCATCTAGCTGAGCACTGTCGGATTGTTCGTCCGTACTGACTCGCGCATAACCGATTTTCATTCTGTAATTCAAAAAAAGGTAGGTTTTCTTTACATAGATTAATTTACGAGTTTATTTACGCACGGGCAAGTAAAATTCGCCAACAATCTGGGAAGGCTTGTGAGCCGAAACAAACGGTCGTTTTCTTTTCATTTATAGTTTTTCATTTGCGACAAACCTTTTAGCACTGAAAAAGTGTAGATCAGATTTACAACATGAAAATTTTCTGCCGGAAGCGACCAAATGAGTCTATTGTCGAGTCGTACCATAAAGGAAGCAGATCGTTACGAAGACCCTCATCGAATTCCTTTTCGGCAACGGTTTTAGTAATTACTTGTGGATTGAAGCATAGAGAAGAGTCACCAATTAATATGCGTGACCTCGTAAAATCCAAATCATCTATATTTGAAGAGTTCAGAACTGCACAATGTGGTACTTCTTCAGCAACTCTACTTGCAAATTCGAGTAAGCGAGGGTGCGCTGGAGTGATAAAATACCCCATTTCGCGATCATTATTTTGCGCTCTTAAAACTCGCCCCAACACTTGCCTGAAGTAGAGTTCCGTTGTTACTAGTGAGAGATAGCAACAGACTCGTAAGCGGGGAATATTTGTTCCTTCGCTTATCATGCCAATCGAGATAATCCATTTTTCATTACTTCTTTTGAAATTTTGAATCAACCGTTCAGGTTTACTTTCTTGGTATGTCACAACTTTGCTATATTCACCAAGTTGACTTAACAAATATTGGATTTTTTTAGCGTGAGAGATCGATGATGCAACGATTAAGCCTCCTGCATCTTCAGCAATTAATCGTTCTTTGTTCAATCGAACAATCCCACGCTCCAGTGTTTCCCGTAAAACCTCATCATGGAAAATGATTTCTGAGTATGGAAGGGTACTATCTTCTAAAAACTTGGTTATCGATTGAAAATTTTCTTTACCGCCATCCTCAATAACAGTAATAAGCTCGTTATCTACAAGAGTGAGATGCGGAACGCGACAAACGCCATCTTTGATAGCCTGCTTTAGATCATAGCTGTAATCTACGTGTAAACGACCATGCTCACCTATGTAATTTGCAAGAGCAATGGGAATAGTGTCGCTTCTCCAAGGAGTTCCAGTCAACGCTATGGTATAAACTGCTCGCCCTTGAATATGCTTTAAAATCTCTGCCCCCCAGGCATTGGCATTTTCAATTTGGTTACCTGCACAGTGATGTATTTCATCAAAAATCACAAACACTCGGTAGCTACTCAAAAGCTGCCAAAACGTATCGTCCAAATGCCTCATACTTTGGTAAGTCAGTGATGAACCTATTGCGCCAAGTCCACCACAAAAACGTTTTCCAGTTATCGCTTCAAGTTCAACTCTAAAGTCATTTGCTACGACAGTCGACGGAGAAAAGCATAAAACGAAGTCGACTTTATCTTGCTTTAGGAGGATATCCGCAAGTGCAGATGCCATGACAGTCTTTCCTGCACCTGGCGTTGCAAGGCATAAAAAATTAGTAAAGGGCGATTTAAATTTTTGTAGAGCGGTTTCAATAGCTCTTTGCTGCCAATTTCTCAATCTCATGAAAATCGAGCTTCATACTCAGAAAGTAAACGTTCAAATCCCTTTACTTTGCCCAACATTAGCTTTGCTTGCTCTCGCGTATTCTGATAATGAGATTTAACATGCTCTGCAAAATCAGGCATTTCTTGCACCCACTCGGAGTAAGCCTCAGTTTCTCCCATATTCATCAGCATTTCCGTTTTGTAATGTCGAATCTTCTCTTGAAGCTTTGTGGCTATAATGTCATCAGCTTTGTTTCTATCATGCTCAGTTAGTTGAGGTAACTTTGAATCTTCTTTCGACTCAGAAGACCACCGAAAAACGATCGCTCTGCCACGTATCCCGTGAATAGCCGAGATTCGTCCATCCTCTGAAAGCCGTTTTAAGTGGCGATAAACAAACTGAGTGGCATTTTTCTTTTTGTCAAAGTCGTTGGGATATCGCTCCAAAAGATGCTTCGTTACATCATTCACGGTAAAAGTGTATAAGCCTAGATCCTCAATAAAATCATAAAAATCAATATCGTATTGCTTTTTAGGCATAATTTAGTTCTCGATTGCCAAACTTATGTCTCGAAATTCGCGACAGTGTACTTCGTCTCTATCATCGAGACAATGAAAACATCAGTCTATTCCTCACATTACGACAAACTCAGGTTGTGGTTAAAAGCACAACGTGAAGAACAGTCTTTAACTTTGCGAGAGGTCTCGGAAAGATGGGGCAAACACCATTCCATATTGGGAAAAATTGAACAAGCTCGGCGAAAGGTTGAGCTGGTTGAGTTCATCGAGTTGTGCGAGATAATTGATGCAGACCCACATGAAGGGCTTTCTCTACTCATAGCATCGATGAATGATAAGTCGCTAAAATGAAAATTCTAAATTGGCGTCAGTCTGAGGCTTCCTTGTCGTCAATTGTCATCGTCTGTAAAGATTTACCTTTATCTCGTTAGTGAAAAGACTGCTCTCACTCCATGATGAAATTATATTCCGCGAATCAAGCCATTGGGCCAATGCCGTATTTTCAGGTGTGTTCTTTAATTTAGGTGAGTGGTAGCCAGTTTTAATTTCAGAAAATGGTTTTGGTAAATCTATCAGAACTTGTCGTATTTCAGCTTCTTCCAGTAAGGAGTGGAATTTGTTAAAAAGTTTGATTTTTGTTTCAACTCGAGTCGAATTTCGTATTAAAGATTGTACAATTGCACTATCAAGGCCGGATATTTGCGCATTGGAATCGATAATTATTTGCCCTATTAATGAAGCTCTTTCCGGACGGTTTACTAAGTCTTCAAGGCTCATCAATCTGATTAATTCAATCTTAGAGCTTATACTAATTTCAGTTTGAAGAAGAGCCTCTTTTAAATCATCATTAAGTTCGTAATCCCCTGGATTATCCAGATATTGTGGAATATTTTTCGAAACAAATTGCACTTGCAAGTCATTCTTGTCAGCAAAAGCATCTAAAATATCTTTGGTAAATCCCACTTTACCCTCTTCTATTAATATCTTAAGCTTTTCATTGTCCATCTCTCTGGGAAGTACATTAAACGAGTTAGGTAGAGCTCTCACGTATGCTCTGTAATTCTTATTGGATAAAGAGTTCGCATTGTATATGAACTCTCTAAGCTCTAAGAAATCTTTATCTCCTGGAATTGGTTTCTTTAGAAGATTTTTCTGTATGGTTTCATGAGATAGATAAATAAACAGACTTTCTGCATTAAACTCTTCTTGCTCCATGAAACTTAGGCAATTCATCCAATGTGGCTCTATAGCCAGCAAATCGAATAGCATAGAGTGTACTTTATTTGGAATATTCTCCAAATTTGGCAACATAGCTTCTTGTCGAACTAGAAAGTCTTGTATGGTATTGGTATCAAGTCCATCGTGGCTGATTACATCAATAATTGCAGCGATATCTTCATTGATATTACCTGGAAGCTCCAACAGTATGTCTCGTAAATAGAGTTCGAAGTCGCGCTCTATACGTTCCGCTAAGATAGTGTTATTTAGAGCACGAATTTTTGTATAGTTTCTAGTGTGAAATCCACCAGAATCTTTCTCACTCAGAATTGAAAAATAAATGTACTCAAGGTTTGATTTAGTTAAATCAAAATTCCCATGCATAAATAGTGTACGAGCTATTTCTGGGTACTTTTTGATTTCTGTGAAATCTTTTACGTCAAAGTCTAATGAAATGAACCGTTCTGGTTCAAGCTCCGGACACTGAGTTAAAACCTCTTGAAAGTTCTCCGAAACAAACTTTGATAACTCAGGAAATTCTTTTGAAATCGACTCTAAGGTTTTAATCGGTAGGTGTAAAAGCAATTGTGTAACGTGATGGACACTATAGGAGCTGGTAATAGAAGCTTTTACAAAACCGTCCCAAACTTTTGTAAGTTGAGCAATTAATTCCGAGATATTATTGCCACCATTATAGTAAGCCTGCATAAAGGTTTCACAATTCTTAAAATCCTCAGAAATATACCGAATTAGCTTCTCTATTTGATTTTGATAAAGGTTCTTATTATCTAAAAGAGTATCGACAAGAATGACATTTAGGATATAGCTACACTCAAAATCCTCGTATCTCATCGCCGCGATAACCTCCTCTGGGTTGTCAATTTGAAAACTGGGCTCGGGAGTAACAAAAGACCTAATATGAATTAGAAACTTATTATCGTTTGGTGATAAACGACCTGAATGAAATAGTGATGTATATTGATAGTAAGTATCGTCAATGTAACCTTCCAAGAGCAGAAATCGAGCTAACTCACCGTTTTCATCGAACTCTTCAAAAAGTATCTCCACGTTCTCTTTGTTTAAGCGTAATAATTCCTTGAGCTTGTGCGTTCTTACTTTTGAGATATTGGATCTGAGTTCAATAATCTTATTCATTATATAAGATTTTTTTTCTTTAGCTCTATCTTCAACTTCTGACTTTCGCTGCTGATAAACCTTTTGAGAGTAATCTGAATGTAAAGCTCGCTTTAAATCAAACCACTGTTGACTGTTTTGAGTAGCGATTAATATCTGTGATGCTCCAAGAAGCTCATTGAATACACTTTCATTTAAAAGGTTTGATAAAGAGATCCACCTATTATTCCCGTCAATACTTAATCGAGTACAATTAGCTGGTAGCACCTCAATAACTGCCATAGCGAAGACATACTGTAACTCTTTTAAGTCGATAGGAACTTGTCGTTCAGCAGTATCAAGCCTTTCTTCGAGCTTCAAGAGTTCGTCTCTATATGTAGCTTCAGTTTGTCCTATAAAAACCTCTTGATGATTTAGTATATTGGCGAGGATTCCTACACCGCGATGTAATAACTCAAAGTCTCTTGGATAAACGTTTTTATAAATGAGCAGCGCGAGTAATTTGTTGGCATCGAGAAGGCTTTCTCCATCTGTCTCTAAATTAGCGACGTAGACAGCATATTCATTAAAAATATTTTGAATTAATCTTAAGTCATTAAGATATCTTGAAACCTCTCGAAGAAATTGACGATCAAGCCGTTCGTCCATTTTTAGTCTATTACCTTGTTCCAGCATCATGTCAATAGAATTAGATGTGTTAATGATAGGTATTACAGGAATAATAAACTCAAAAAATTTAGTTCTATCAGTACTTATAAAAATGTCATCACGCAATGCATATAAAAACCTGATAGTACGACGAACGCCTGCGTTTGCATTTACAAGACTATTTATTTCTCGCAGTGTCACAAATAGATCTGGTTTCTTGAACCTATCCAGATCTTCAATTATTACAAGGTCATATTTAGTTGATTGAAAAAAATATACTATTTCATCTAGATGGCGATTCAATATGGAAACCTGATCTTCGTTTGCGGGCTTTATCTCTACATTTTTAAGAGAGACGCTCTTGAGAGACAAACCGAAACTTACAATATAAATACGATGAACGATCAACCAAAGAAAAGTTAACGCTATGGCAAATCCCCCCAAATTTAGCCAATTACTGATCGTAAACGGCTGAAAAAATGAACCACTTATTATCTCGGCTCTCTTATCGAAAATGTACCAAAGAAATAAACTTCCAAGCATAATGAAAAAGGACCTAATTACTGACCAAGCGCCGGGAGTTTGAATTCTATTGAACCTCGATAAAGGGAGTTTATTGGAATCCGCGCCATACAACATCTGCTGTAAGATGCTTCTCTCAATTTCTTGTCGTCCAGCACCATCGTCTTCTGCATATTCGTCTGAATCAAAAGAAGCTAGAGATATATGAAGTGCGGGTCGGCGATATCTTCTTAAAAAAGATTGAATAATGCTGCTTTTTCCAGATCCGTAAGGCCCCGTTAAAGCAATGTTTAGAACTCGTTTGTTATTGGTAGCAAAACGTAACGCTTCAGAGTACACATCATCCTTATCTGCATCATCGATAGGAGCTAGGTCTACATATTTCGACGGAGAAGATAAGGCATCTGAAGACCGTAACCAATGAGTAAAGCGACTAAATCCACTATCAATCCAGCTTGAAAATAAGGACATGATTTTTTTCATAAAAAGTCCTTTATTTATAAGTCCTTAAAGAGTATTAAAGTAAAAACCCTATCAATTTTTGTTATTGTTTGCCCTGTTAATTACCGAACCTGTAAGTCGACCAGCCTTCACTCGAAGTTCATCGTAACACATTGTTTAATTTAGAAAGCAATTCTACTCAAGGGGCCAATAGATATTTGTTGTTTAGAACACATGATGTAGGAATGTCTTGGAGGCTGAGTTAGCGAAATGTATTTTTTATTGGAAAGAAAATGGCCCTGAGGAATGTACGGTAAAAGATAAAAACCATGAGTTAGTTAGCTGAAAATTTTCTTTGAAAAGGCCAAACATCAAAGAATTAGAAAGTCCGTTTTTCGGTCATAGTTGCCTAACAATTGTGAGTATATCAATGATCGTTGAATGTACTACTCGTTCGTTCAATAAGTACATTCTCCATTTGTTGTCACCGCTACTACTGAAAATATTTTTTTGCAAAACACCATAAATGCCAAAACACTATGAATGCCTTAATCCAAGCAGAGAATACAAATAGTCAATTCATCCATACCTTCCCTGTTATACTTTCTCTGGAAAATGCATAATGATTTCCTCAATAAGAAACGTCATGTGTGTCTTAAAATTGGAAAGTATGGAAAAAGCTTAGAGAGCAAGTGTATAAACAATTTCCAGACATTTTCCATATTAACAACTAAATAGTAACACGGATACGATGACCTAGAGAGACGCGCTCAATTGAGCGCTTTCTCACAAAAGCCGGCATTAGCTTATTAGTTAATGCCGGCTTTTTTTATGTGTTTAACTTACTTTTTCTAGATCAACGGGCACGCCATTTAACACCGCATTTCCCGATAATTCGTCTACCTGTAAATCGTCAGTAAGAATATTGGTGTTTACCCCAGGATGCTGACTTGCCACAGACAACTTTATGCCTTTTTTGTTGTGCCCCCATCCATGGGGAATAGATACCACGCCGGGCATAATTGCATCTGTGATTTCAGCCTCTATGGTTAGCCGGCCAACCCGCGATTTCACACTTACCTCATCGCCATCTGTAATGCCATATTTAGCCCCGTCATCAGGGTGAAGCTGCAGCGTACAGCGGTTATTACCTTTCACCATACGAGGGCTATTATGCAGCCACGAATTATTGGTTTTAATATGCCGGCGCCCTATCAAAACAACGGGCTGATTTTGCGGCGTACCATGGTTCGCTTTTCCAAAAAAATGCGCGTTAACCCTGTCTAAATCAGCCATGAAATAATCAAAGTCTAAGTGAATCTTCTTATCTTCATGGAACAAGGCATGAGGCAAAGACGGTTGTAGCGGTCCCAAGTCGATACCGTGTGGATATGCTTTAAGCGTATCAATCGACAGCCCGCCTTCCGGAATAGCGGTTGCAGTTTCGCTTAATTTTGCCTCAACTTTTTCGCTTTTACTTGCTGCTCGACCATAAAGACCTTCTTGCAACAAATCATCGACCACACCTTTAGGCTGCTTGTCCCAAAGCGCAGCATAGTGTGCGGTGTTTTTTCCGTTTAGCGCATCGAGCCTTTCGGCTAACGAAAGGTATATTTGCCAGTCGCTAAGCTGGTCTTCGTCAATGTCCACCACCGCTTCCGAATACTTAGCGAAATTTCGCACGGCAAAGTTGTGAAAAACAATGTCGTAGTGGTCGCGTTCTAGCGCGGTTACCGGAGGAAGGATCACATCTGCATGTCGGGAGGTTTCGGTAACGTAAAAATCCACCGCAACCATAAAATCGAGTTGAGAAAATGCTTTATCAAGCTGTTCTGCATTTGGCGTAGTGACCACGGGATTACCTGCACCAATTACCATGGCCTTAATTTGTCCTTCCCCCGGGGTTAAGATTTCCTCGGCTAAACACGCTACCGGATACTCACCAGCAAACGCCGGAAGCCCTCTTACGCGAGAAATAAATCCGCCCATGCTGCCCTTGCCTGATACAGGTAATACGTCAGCGGCTGGCTGAGTAAACATCATGCCACCCCGCTTATCTAGGTTTCCGGTGAGCATATTAAACAACATGATTAGATACTGAGTGAGCGTACCAAACGCTTGTACGCTAGCCCCCATCCTTCCATAACAAACTGCAGACTCAGCATTGCAGAAGTCCAAAACAAGCTGAGTGATTTGTGAAGCTGTAATACCGGTAAGCTCGCTCACCTTTTGTGGTGAATAATCACGAACGTATTTTTCGACCGCTTTTATATCCTCGGCATAAGGTAAAATTTCATCCGCCTTGTATAACTGCTTTTCAAACAATACATGCAGCATAGCTAGCAGTAACAGCGCGTCACTGCCTGGACGAATAAAGTGATGTTCACAGCTAATATCGGCAGTTTCGCTGCGTTTAGGGTCGATAACGACGACCTTCCCTCCACGTTTTTGAATGCCCTTTAAACGCTTTTTCACGTTTGGCACGGTCATAATGCTGCCATTAGAGGCCAGCGGATTCCCGCCGATGATCATAAAGTGCTGCGTGTGATCAATGTCAGGAATGGGAATTTGGGAAATATGACCAAAAAGTCGGCGACTAACAATATGATGGGGCAACTGGTCAACGGAGGTAGCGGAGTAGCGGTTGTGCGACTTGAGGGTACGATAGAAATACGGCCCGAATAATATTGAGCCCATATTGTGCGCATTAGGATTTCCTAAATACACACCTACCGCATTATTGCCGTGGGCCTGCTGGATGTGGTGTAACTTGCTTGCGACCAAATCAAAGGCTTCATCCCACCCTATCTCTTCCCATGCGCTGTCTTCCCAGGTGCAGTCTTCCGATGCACTCGCCTCGCCGTCAATTCGTACCCTTTTTACCGGGCGCTTCAAGCGGTCAGGATCGTCGTACAAGTCTTTTAACGCACTCGCTTTCGGGCAGATATGACCTTGGCTAAATGGGTTTTCTTTATCCCCTTTTATTGACAGTATTTGACGGCCTTTCGTCGCTACCTCAATACCACACATTGCTTCACAAAGCGTACAAGTAGAATAATGCAATTGTTGTTCAGCGTTGCTCACGGTAATTCCTACACAATTCATTGTTAATGAGTTGTTACGAAATTAGCGGTTATTGCTGTAATAGACAAGCATCACTGAAAGTGATGATAAAGAGAAGGCACCTCGCCACAATTAGACGAGGTGCTATTGGTTAGAAAGAGTAAGTCACACCAAGGGTTGCTGTGGTGCCTAATCCTTTAATATTGTAGCCACCGTAGGTGTATGACTGAGCGCGCGCAGGATAGTAGTCGCTGTTAAACAGGTTTTCGACACCCATAAACGCGTTCCAGTTTTCAGCGAACTGGTACTGTCCACTTAGGTTAACAATATTATAGCTCGATATAGGTCCTTGATCGCCCACATAGTCGCCGTCAGCATTTGGCGAGAAGCGTTTACGATCACCCACATACGAATAGCTAACTGTTAACGATAAAGTGTCTAATGGCTTCCAGTTTACGTTTGCCGTTGCTTTGGGTGGACTAATTTGGCGAGAGCCAAGGTACACATCAGCTTCGGTATTTTTCCCTTCAACGTAACTATATGTGGCTACCACATTGAGCGTTTCTGAAATTCGATAGTCTACTAAGCCTTCATAACCCCAGATTTCCTGCGGTGCGCGTACAGGCTCATACACACCTGTCACCTCGTTGAAACTATTTGTCGTACCGAGTTCAGATGTACTTCTGTAAGCCGCAACTTCAAGGCGAACTTGGTCGAAAAGAGAGGTGAAGCCCACTTCGTAGTTATCGATGATAGAAGCTTCCGTTTGAATAAGACCAATATCATCTACCGTTGCAGCGCGCAGTAGGCGGCCAATGTCAGCGATATCTGAACCTTGCGAGTAATTGAAAAACGGGCTAAAGCTGTCGCTCCAGTTGTACTTTATCGCAATATTATAAGTAGTGGCGTCGTAATCTATGGTGTCACCCGTAACCTGAAGAGGAACAGAACATTGGGTTTCTGAGCGACACAGCTTCAGTGTTTCATAGTCATCAACCGATAAGTCGATGCTTTCCCTTCTCACACCAGCCTTTACGATAACGTCGTCGCTAATTACCCATTTCGTTTGTAAAAAGCCAGCTAAACTGTCCATTTCCATCTCAGGAACCCACACGCGCCCATCAACCAGCGGTTGTGAGGTAGTGTCTTTCAGTGCGTCGATACCATAAATGAACGTAGCTTCAACACCATCAAAATCAACAGCAGTATTAAATGTCGCGCGAGCGCCGCGCTTTTCAGAACGAATAATAGACTGACCACCGTCGTAGCCTTCATCTGGATTAGCTAAATTAGGTGAAAAGAAAAATACGTTCTCAATATCCTGTGTGTACACATCAAGCGTCATTTCGCTGTTTGCAAAGATATTGCTGTCTGTGTATTTCAGGGTGATGTTCTCATTTCCGTCAGGCCCCTGAGGTTTCCCGCGTTTTTGCAACGCTTCAGGTACGTGAATAGCGTAGGTTTTCACGCCTTCGTTGATGTCTCCGGGAACATCTCCCAAATCAGTTTTTTGTTGAGAGCTAAAGTAGTTGTAGCTAAATTGAAGACGCTTTTCTTGGTCGAAGTCGTAACCTAATTTGGTAAAGTAATTCTGTGTTTCAGCGTCTGACAGGCCGTACTGCAAACCTAAGATGTCGCCTTCTGCATCGCGCTGAACGCCGTTTTCCTCGTAACTGGCGGTAACAAGGTAATCGAAATTCTCCACCTTGCCGTTAATCGCAGCTGAAATACGCGCACCGGCTGACTCTTCAAGCTTCACTGCGCTAAAACGTGAAGACAAACTCACTTGACCCTCATGCGTGTCTTGCGCTGTTGCTTGTTTGGTAATGTAGTTGATAATACCGCCTGACGCTCCATTGCCATAAACAGACGTAGCGCCCTTAATTACCTCAATTCTAGCAAGCGCGCTAGGGTCAATCGTTTTCACACCTAACGAGCCATTTCTAAGCGGCGTGGACTGAGGCACACCGTCAATCATCACAAGCGGAGCTCGTCCGCGCAAAGACTGGCCAGTATTGCTCGAACTACCTGTATCTGGAGCTAAGCCCGGCACCATCTGCGCTAACAAGCTCTGTAACTCGGGATTTACCTTTAGGTGATCTTCAATCTGCTTTCTTGAAATAACGGTGATTGACGCTGGTACTTCATCAATACTTTCAATAACACGACTTCCAGAAACGATAATACGTTCCATATCCTTTTGGGCATCATTAGCAAAAGAAGGCGCACTAACGGCTAAGGCAATGAGCGTAAGCGATGGTCTAAACATGAAAACTCTTTTAAGAAAATAAGGTTACGAAAGGCGCGTTATACTAAAGGTGTAGAAGAGCAATGTAAAGATAATGAAAATTATTCTCATTATCTAAAGTGGCGTTTATACCAAAAGTAAAATCCTGTTATCGTAAAAAACGCAGGGAGTAATGCGATAAATAACCAGATAAATTCAAGCAATGGGCCCGCGAAATCACCAATGTGAAACTTGTATTTGAAGTTCCAAACCTGCGTCGCTACGTTCGCTTTTGATGCATCGTAATAACCCGTTATTTCTCCATTTTGAGGGTTTGTCCAAACCCAGCTGTAGGCGTGAGACTCGCCGGGGTTTTGCATTCTGAAACCTAAGTGTTCGCCTGAATTTTTTGGGAAGTAAATGCGAAATAGTGACGCATTGGGAAACACCGCTATGGCGTTTTGATAAGATGTATCGATAGCCACTGAAGCACTACTAGCATCGTGGGATAACGGTTCAGGTACTGGCCTTTTCTCAACTTTTGAAAAAGTAACGGTTTCCACCACCTGCTGCGTAGCGCTTTTCCAATTAAACGCCATGCCACTAAAAGCGATGAGTATTAGTGGTATAGCCAAATAAACGCCCAGCACTGTATGAAGTTGATACATGAGAATTCGAAACTTGGCGCGGCGTTTAATCGCAAGGCGTTTTATTCTATTTTTTGGCTTTACCCAAAGGTAAAAACCCACAATTACTTCAAGAAGTAGAACTAAGGCACTAACAGACACCCAATTTCTAAGTGGCCTTTCGTTGTCACCATCTTGATACAACAGCCATCGATGGATAGCCATGGTGAACCCATAAAACGTGCTGTAATAATCGTATCTATGAAGTATTTCGGCAGAGTTGGGGTTTACGCTTACGTATTCGCCATTGTTGAGCTTCCCTTGCCAAGCGAGTTCAGGGTCTGACTCGGGCATTAAAAGCTCGACTTTCTGACCCGTCTCGTCTTCCAGCGCATTCACTATGTAAGAAAGGGGTAAGGGCGATTCGTGAGATTCTATGGTCCACTTCTCTGGTTGGACAAAGGTTTGGATATCTTTTGCATAAATTAGCAATGCACCGGTGATGCTAAGGCAAATAATAAATAACCCACATACCAGCGCTAATAGAAGGTGCAGTCGTCGTACCCAAAGTTTCAAAACAGCGCTCACAAATTGCGAAATAAACGCGAATAGTAACGATTCTCGAAAATTGGTCAATGAAAGTTAAACGCTAAAATCGTGCTTACAATCGCATAAGCTAAATGAATCTATCCTACTTTGCAGTAAGATTAACCTTAGTTTTACAATTCAAGAGTACGTATCTTCATGTTAAGTCATGTACTCTGATGTAGACAGAAAATAAATAACAAGCGGTTGGAAACACAATTATGATAACGACAAAGAAAAGTTTACTGGCCATCACGCTAGTAAGCGCCCTGGGCTTGGGCGTCGCACCTACTTTATACGCCCAAAACGACAGTGAAGAAAAAACAGAATCCGAGCTTGAAACGTGGGAAGTCAGCAACCCACCTTATGCGTTAAACGAAGTCACTATCAAAACAAACGAAACCACGTGGTCTAGCTTAGACGTTGCACCAAACGGCGAGTTTATGGTTTTTGACATGCTGGGCGACTTGTACAAAGTGAGCATGAGTGGTGGCGATGCGACCCCGCTGACCCAAGACTTCGCATGGAATATTCACCCTTCAATTTCTCCAGACGGTAAACAGATCGCATTTATCTCGGATAAAGATGGGTTAAGTAACGTATGGGTTATGGACATTGACGGTAGTAATCTTCGTCAGGTAACCAAAGAGAAAAGCAATCTTATCCACTCTCCTAAATGGAGCCCAGACGGCGAATACCTAGTGGTAACCAAAGGCATCATGTCTAGCCGTAGTATTCCTGCGGGCGAGATTTGGATGTACCACAAATCAGGTGGTGACGGCCTACAAATTAAAGCTCGTAACAGCGGAAAGCGCGACCAACAAAACATTGCTGACCCTGTATTCTCTCATGACGGCAAGTATATTTACTTTACCGAAAATACGGTTCCGGGCGCCCGCTTTGAATATAACCGCGACCCGTTAGAAGGCATTTTTGCTATCACTCGCTACGACCGCGAAACCGGCGAAGAGAGCCGCTATATTAGCGGTACGGGCGGCGCTGTGGTTCCTACGCCTTCACCTGACGGTAAATACATCGCTTTTGTGCGTCGCGTTAAAGATAGAACCGCGCTTTTCATTAAAGACATCAAGACAGGTGTAGAAACACCACTGACGTTAGAACTAGAGCGAGATATGCAGGAAGGCTTTGGTTCGGAAGGTTACTTTGCCTACTTCGACTGGATGCCAGACAGCAGCGAAATCGTATATTGGACAGGCGGTAAGTTCCACATTATCAACGTGAAAGATAAAACCACCAGCACCATGGACGTGACCGTTGAAGGCACGGTGAAATTTGCCGATGCGTTACGTTTTGACGTAGATGTCGCACCTGATGAATTTAACGTTCGCATGATCCGCTGGTCTCAAATGTCGCCCAACGGTAAATCCGTACTCTTCCAAGCGTTAGGTAAACTTTATGTGCGCGACGTTAAATCTGGCAAAATTAAGCGTTTAACGAAACAAAACGACCATGACGAATACTATCCGCGCTTCTCTAACGACGGAAAGTCGATTGTTTATACGACATGGAATGACCAAGACCTAGGCACCGTTCGCGTGGTTTCTGCTCGTGGCGGGAAAGGAAAGGTTATTACCCAGCAGCCAGGTCACTACATTGAGCCGTCGTTCTCTGCCGATGGCGAGAAAGTCGTCTTCCGCAAGTTTACGGGCGGCTACTTATTAGACCCCAAATACTCGGTTGAGCCAGGAATTTACGTAGCAGATCTTGAAGAAGACACCGTAGAAAAAGTCTCTGAGGGCGGCTACAACGCGCATTTCGCGGGTAACGACGACCGAGTGTATTTCACCGAATCAGCGGGCGGCGAAGCTTACTACGAAACCCAGCTTTCAAGCGTTAACCTTAAGGGTAACGACAAGCGAACTCACCTTTACGGTGCAGATAAAGTAAGTGAGTACAAACTTTCACACGATAAGAAATGGGTTGCGTTTGTTTACCAATTCAAAACGTACGTGGCGCCGTTTGTCGAAAATGGCAAGCGCATCACCATAGGCCCGAACATGACCTCACTGCCGGTAACGCAGCTCTCAAGCCGTGCAGGTGAATACTTAACGTGGTCGCCTGACAATAGAACCCTTAGCTGGTTTAACGGCCCTACGCTATTTAGCCGTTCACTCGATGAAGCCTTTGCCTTTGTTGATGGCGCAGCGGAAACGCTGCCTGAGCCGGTAGCTGAAGGTATGGATTTGTCGTTTACCACTAAAGCTGACAAGCCATCTGGTTACAAAGCTTTGGTTGGCGGTAAAGTGGTAACCATGCGCGATGCCGACAACACCCAAGAGGTGATTGAAGATGGCGTTGTGCTGATTAAAGACAACCGCATTGAAGCAGTGGGTAAACGTGGCGATGTGACCATTCCTGATGATGCAATGAAAATAGACACCACGGGTAAAACCATTATCCCAGGGCTTGTTGATGCGCACGCTCACGGCTCGCAGGGCCGCAATGAGATTATTCCTCAGCAAAACTGGAGTCAGTACTCGAATGTGTCGTTCGGCGTAACAACCATTCATGATCCTTCAAACGACACGACAGAAATTTTTGCTGCGGCAGAATTACAGCGTAAAGGCGATATTGTTGCGCCACGTATCTACTCCACCGGCACGATTTTATACGGTGCAGAAGGACTAGGTTACAAAGCGATTATCAACAATTATGAAGATGCCTATTTCCACGTAGAGCGCTTGAAAGAAGCCGGTGCTATTTCAGTGAAAAGCTACAATCAGCCGCGTCGTGACCAGCGTCAGCAAGTGCTGTGGGCAGCAAAAAATCAAGAGATGATGGTAGTGCCTGAAGGAGGCGGTAAGCTTCAGCAGAACCTGACTATGTTGGTAGATGGCCATACGGGTCTTGAGCACAGCATTCCTGTGGAAAAAGGCTACAGTGATGTTACTCAACTATGGAAAGCCACAGAGTTTGGCTATACGCCGACCTTTGTTGTGTCGTACGGCGGCATGATGGGTGAAGAGTACTGGTACGACAAAACTGAAGTGTGGAAGAACCCGCGTCTTCTTCGTTATACGCCGTCGACGATTCTAGATAGCCGCGCGATCCGCAGACCTACTGCGCCAGAAAATCAGTACAACCACCAAAACGTAGCAAGCTACGCCAAAGAGCTCCGAGATAATGGGGTCAGTGTACATATTGGTGCTCACGGACAGCGTGAAGGCTTAGCTGCTCACTGGGAGCTGTGGATCATGGAACAAGGCGGCTTCACGCCTTGGGAAGCGCTACGCGGCGGTACTATTGATGGCGCGAAACACCTAGGTATGGGCAAAGATCTTGGCAGTATCGAAAAAGGTAAACTTGCTGACCTAGTGGTGATTGATGGCGACGTATTAAGCGACATTAGAAAGAGTGAATTCGTAGAATACACTGTACTAAATGGACGCGTATACGAGTCGGCCACCATGAACGAAGTGGGCAGTAAGAAAAAACGCAAACCGTTCTTCTTTGAACAAGACAATGCCACCTTTATGCCGCAACAAACGGCAGATGATGTGGAAGCGAAAGCGCACCACTATCATTGGGAGCATTAATTCTGCGTCCAAAGGCCTGTAGTAATAAATAGCATAAACTAGTAGGCCTTAATTAACCCAACGCTAAAGCCGACGAAAGCTTCCTGTTTCGTCGGCTTTTTATTTTCTGAATATGAAAACTTACCTGTGCATGTTTAAAACTGAGTTTAGTCTTAAGTAAAAGAGTGGTATAACTGCTGTAAGGATGGAGGGTAATATATGAACCACCCCAAATCAGATTAAAAGGACTTATTCGCCATGCAGTATTATTTGCCACTAGCATTACTGCTTAACGCACTCATTTTTGCTTCAGCTGGCGCTCAAACGAGCGAAGCCCCTACCTATTATCAAGATTGCGCCGTTCTCGATTTTGGCGAACAAGACCTATCTACGATGACAGAAGCGGAAAAAATACAAGCGTTAGACGACTCCTTATTTGGCGCACTAAACCAAAGCGAAGAATGCATGAACGCAGCGGCACAATCGAGCGCACAAAGCGTAGCTAGCGCGGCGGGTCAAGGTGCCGGGCAAGGCGCTGGTGCGGGTAATACCTCGAGCACATCATCTTCGGGGGCAGGCGCTGGGCAGTCTAGCTCACAAAGCAGCACTGAGTCTCAAGAATCATCGACGAATACACAAACAACCACTTCAAGTTCAGATCCTTCAAAACAGTCTGTTGGAGGACAAGCGAAAGGTGGAAGTTCAGCGGTATGTGACGCCGTAATTGCCGGCTTGCAAGGAGCAACAACTGAGTCTGAAAAGGCGCATTTCCAAGCATTAAAAGAGCAATACGGTTGTAAATAAAAAATCAGAGGAAGGAAAGGATATGTCTTCATTTAAACCCAAGGCCCTGTTTACCGTGGTCGCAACAGCATCGTTTATACTCTTGAGCGGATGTGGCTCAACGCAGACTAATGTCACCAGTGTAGGACCATCTATGGTAGGCCCAGGAGGCGGTCAGGCGTTAGGCGCACAAAAAAACACCTACAACTACAACTCCGAAATTTACATGGATGTTGCCATACCTGTATTTGACCCGGGCTTTCCAACAGAACGTGATGGCACTATCGATTACGATGAAATAGAAGAGGAAGGGATTTGGCCTCAAGTGCGTCGCTTAGAAGCTAACCGCTTTGCGATAGCGACGAAAGAAGCCCTAGGTGAAACCAAATCTTTCGGCAGCATTAACGTAACGCCAGATGCTTCTGCACTTGCCGATGTTTACGTGCTGGGCAAAATTAATTATTCAGATACCGAAACTGTAGAAATTGGCGTGAAAGTGATGGACGCTAAAAACACAGTGTGGGGTGAAGAAGAATTTGAATACCGCGTAAGTGAAGGCTGGTATCGCGATGCCATGTCTCGCGGCGAAAACCCTAACGGCCCAGTTTTCGAGCAAATTGCAAAATTCGTTTATGATTTGCTTATAAAGAAATCCGATGCCTACAAGCAAGAAGTGCAAATGGTGTCAGACCTGCGCTACGCACAAATGTATAGCCCTGAGTCGTTTAGCCAATACCTTACCCAAGGCAGAAGAGGTGAGATTGAGCTAGTAAGTGCGCCTTCAGATAGCGATCCAATGCTTCGTCGCGTGCGCGCCATACAGGCAAAAGATGAACAATTTATTGATAGCCTTCAAGAAACCTATGATTCTTTTTGGGTAACCACTGAAGAGCCATATCGTAAGTACCAGAAAGAGACACTTCCTGAAGCCAAGAAAATCAGAGAACTTGAAGCAGAGCGCACCACACAACAAGTCACGGCAGGGTTATTCGCAGTCGCCTCAGTGCTTTTAGGCTCTAACTCTAGCTCAACGGCTGGTCAAGTAGCCGCGGCAGGTGCTGGTATTGCCGCAATTGGTACACTGAGCGAAGCAATCAAAACTAACAAAGAGCTTCACGCCCAACGGGATCTATTCGATGAAATGGGGCAAAACCTTGATATTCAGGTAGCCGATCAAATTGTTGAAATAGACAATCAACGCATTGAGCTTCAAGGCACAGCAAGCGAACAATACTACCAGCTTCGCGCTCGCCTGAAAGATATCTATGACATGGAATCCACACCAATGACTGCGCTATAAGCCCAGTCGTTGGTGTTATCAAAACCATTAAATAAGATATCTATTCTATTGTTAAGTTAGAGAGTAAAGGGTTACGCATGCCAAGCGTTGAGCAACAAATAGAGCAAAGCAGAGCAAAGAAAAAGGCACTCATAAAAAAGTCACTGCTCGGTTTTTCACTGGTCATGTTGATAGGCGTCGCAGGCGTGCTCCTTATCTCATATATGCCTACTGTCACATCGAACGTTACGGACGCCACGGATGACACAACAGCAGTACCCCAAACCGCAAAATCCACACCCGCTGTGGAAGTTAATGAAGAAGAACGAAAAGCCCTTCAAATGGCGCTTAGCGAGTCAAAACAAAGTGTAAACGACTTGGTTAGTCGCGTTTCACACTCCCAGATGTTCCTAGAAAAAGCGAGTGAAGTTGAGCGCAAGTTAAATAGCGCGTTTAATGAATATGGCGCGTCCAACTACAGCGCAGTTATGAATGCACTAGATAATATAAAGAGCTCAGTTAACACAATAAATACTGACTACGAAAACGCCTACACTCAACCTTACGAAGACGCCCTCCTTGCCTTCAATAACGAGAATGTTTCAAGCGCGTTTAACCTAAACAAAACGTCGCTAACGATAAACCCTGATTTCGAAAAAGCTAACATTTTGCAGCAACGCATTGATGTATTTGACGAGGTGCAAGACGCCTACGAGCAGGCACGCATTGGTAAGGTCGAAAACAACATCAGCAAACAGCGCGAAGCGTACGCAAAAATAGTACAGTTAGATCCTGCCCGTAAGGACGCACAGCAAGCACTTGATGCTATTAACCGGCAATTGCAAGACAGCCGATTTGATACGCTGCTAGCTCAGGCAAATCGAGCTATCGAGCAAGGTGACTACCCTGCTGCCGCAGAATTCCTCAATGACGCCAAAAGTCTAAAAGCTTCAAGCACTGAGCTTGCCACCATTAATAAAAAGCTCGCGTCTTTAATTGCTTCACAAGAGCAGCAGAAAATTGAAAATCAAGTCGCCTTGTTTGTCAGCGCAGATGAATGGCAAACCGTAAAGCTGCTAGCTAATAAAGGCCTCGCTAGCTTTCCAGCCAGCCCTGCTTTACTTGAGGCAAAGCAAAATGCCGAAGCCATACTCGATGCAGAAAAAAGCTTGAGCGCTTACCAAAGGCGGCCAGAGCGTTTATCGGATAACAACGTCAGAAATCTAGCCCTTAAAGACATTGCGCGAGCAGGTTCACATGCAGAAAAAAGCGCAAAACTTCGTGCCCAAATATCTTCACTTGAGCAAGTGATCGACAATATCAATCAGCCCCGTTCCGTAACAATAACGTCGGATAACGATACCTATATTAAGGTACTTGGAGTAGGCCTCGTGGGGGAAGTAAAAACAAAAACCATTCAGCTGAAACCTGGTACATATCGCATTGAAGGGAGCCGCGAGGGTTATCGCTCAACCATTCAAGAGATTGTAGTTTCACCGTCAGACACCAACCTATCAGTACATGTTGTATGTACTGAAAAAGTATAAGGACCTATCTAGTGAGCAGTATTGATGACGCCATAGCCAAAGGAAAGAAGCGAAGAAAAGGCGTTGCTATAGCTTCATTAATAGGACTGGCCGCCGTTCTCGTTGTTTATTTTGGCTGGCTGTTTCTTACCAAAGGTTATGCCTTTGCAGTTTCCCCAGAACGTGCAGCACAAAATCCGCAATTTGCTGTTTTAAGTGGTAGTGCGATGTTCATCAGTGACAAGCTTTACGTATTTGGTAGCCATGCTGAAGTCCAGGTTTCGGCCCCAAAATATCAAGACGCCACGGTTGTTATTAACAACAACTCGCCAAGCACTATTAATGTTACGCTCGTTCCTTTACCGGCAAAAGTCACCCTATCAACCTCCCCTTCGTTGAGTGAAATAACCTGGCATTTAAACGCTGAGAAAGTAGCGGTATCGAGAACCTACGTAACGGAATTAAAAAAGGGCAGCTACAGAGCGAGCGCCAGTCATCCGCATTATGAAACGGGTGAGATCCAATTTGATGCAGATATCGCGCAGGAAATTGAACAAGTTATTTCACTTTCTCCAGTTAAGGGCGCAATTAGCATAAACTCAAGCCCTTCTGGTGCCAATGTCTCCCTTGACGGTAAAGATATGGGTGTCACGCCACTTTCTATTAATATGAATGGCGGTAAGTACGAAATTGTTGTGACGAAGTCAGGGCTAGAGCCATTGGAAGACACCATTGAAGTCACTAGCCAACGCCCTAACCCGACAAGAAACTATAACCTTCAACCCCTTCAAGCACAGATAACAGTTTCGACAGACCCTCAAGGCGGCGTACTTACAGTAAATAATAAACCGACTGATACAAGATCTCGTGTGGATGCGAATACGCCACATATCGTCAAGTATGAAAAAACCGGATTCATTTCACAAAGCCAGCGGATCACGCTAGCTCCCGGCGAGAACAAAGCGCTTACCTTCAACCTTCAAGAAGAGCGAGGACAAGTGAATATAAGCGCGTCGTTAAGTGCAAAAGTTTTCATCGACGGTTCACCTAAAGGTCAAACGCCGCTTAATTTAACGCTTCAAGCTTTACCGCACACAGTAACATTCGAACGTGAAGGATATCGCAGTGTTACCAAGACTATTACACCTAGTGCAAACAAGCCGGTGAAAGTACACGCTGATATGCTTACAGAGTTTGAAGCAAGACGGCGTGAAGGTAAGCCGCTTTTTGCAAATACACTGGGTATTCAACTTTCGCTTGTTACACCCAAAGCCTTCACTATGGGCTCTCCTGCAAACGAAAAGGATCGCCAGCGCAATGAAACGCAAAGAGACGTATCTTTTTCGCGTAAATTCTGGATGTCTAATCACGAGGTTACTCAGGCGCAGTTCGCCGCGTTCGCAGGGAAAGGGCCTAGCAGCAAGCTACCGATCACGAATGTTTCGTGGAGTGATGCGGTTGCGTTTACAAATTGGCTAAGCGAGAAGGAAGGTTTAACACCGTTTTATGTTGTTCAAAATGGCAGAGTAACCGGTATTGATAAAACCTCGAAAGGCTATCGTTTACCTACGGAAGCCGAGTGGGAATTCGTTGCAAAAATGAATCGCCGAGCATCACCAACAATCTTTGTTTGGGGTAATCAGTTTAGGCTTCGCGATAAACAAGGTAACTTCGCTGATGCATCGCTAAGTGGGAAACAGACCTTCATTTTAAAAGACTACGATGACGGATTTGTCGACAAAGCCCCTGTTGGTTCGTTCAAAGCTGAACGTGGTGGATTCTACGATTTAGATGGCAATGTGCGTGAGTGGGTCCACGATGTTTACCAGAATTCACCATCAAACCAGTCTGGTACTTTTGCCGACTACCTAGGCCCTGTTGGACAAGGTAAACACGTAGTAAAAGGCGCGTCGTTTCAAACGGGTCGGCTTAAGAATATTCGCGCAAGCGTGCGCAGCGGTGAGACTGAACCTGCTGACGATATAGGCTTTCGCATAGCGAGATACGAGAATTAATATGAAAAAGAAACTGATCATTGCTGCAGTATTGTTGGCCATTGCGGGCACGGCAAGTGCGTACTTTGTATCGTTAGATTCGCCGCAAGACTTTCCAACTAACATTTAACTATCAAGGAATGATGATGAATAAAGAGAATACGTTGTCAATGAACCCCAGCTTTCTTGTAAGTGGCGGGGTCTTTCTATTTATATTTGCCTTGGTACATTTCCTATTTGCCGGTGTCATTCGCCCCGCAGCCGAAAAAGTCATGGCAACGGCTGGCACAGCGTCCCTATCCTCTTTCTGGGTTATTCTTAAAGATATCGAGCAACAGGTTTGTATCTCGCTGATGCTGTTTTGCATTTTCCTAATGGTTTACAAACTTTGGAAGCTGCTGGATGAAGAAGAGATTTACTCACGAGACTTACTGCCTGAGCACAACAAAGATACGCCACTAAATGTAGATAAAGCGTTAGATGAGCTTTCGTCTTCATCTTATAGCGACACCCCCGCATACAGCACGTGGATAAACTGCATTAGACGCTTTAAAAACACACAGAACGTGCAGCATGCTGCCGATGCAATCCACGCTTCGGTAGAAAATATTGCTGCCCAGCTTGAAAGTGGTAATAACGTGATTCGCTACATAATCTGGGCTATTCCTTCGATTGGTTTCGTTGGCACTGTTCGCGGTATTGGCGCAGCCCTTGCGCAAGCAGACGCAGCCCTAGATGGTGATATCGCGGGAATGACGGCTTCGCTGGGCGTTGCGTTCAACTCTACGCTCGTCGCGCTTTTTATATCGCTTATATTAATGTTGTTAATGCACCTGTTAAATGGTCGCCAAGACACTATGGTAATTCGCACACAAGAGTCTTGTGAACACCACCTTCTGTCACACCTTCACAACTAATTAGGCGAGACAGTAATGCCTAAAGTGCGTAAAGCCGAAGACGGATTTAACCTGGCGTTTTTAGACGTTATGGCCTGCGGCCTTGGCGCGGTTATTCTTATTTTCATTCTGGTCGACTTTAAAGCGTTTACACCTACACCAACTGAAGAGAAAGAAAAATTAGAGCTGGAACTTGCCGCCGCAGAGCAAGAACAACAAAAACTCAAAAAGTCGATTGACGAATTAAACGATAAAATTGCCCTTGAGTCGGCGAAGCAAGACGATGCTCAGCAAGCGCAAGCAGATACAACGCAAGACCAGTCAAAACTACTGCAAGACATGTCTACAGAAATGGCAGTAGTGGCTGATCTTGAAAACCAGCTAGCCGCATTGTCTAAAGAAGTAGAAAAGTCAGCCAACATTCAAATGCAAGGTACCGGCGAACAGAATTACATCACTGGCATGAAAATAGAAGGCCCGGAAATAGGTCTGCTAATTGACAAAAGTGCGTCAATGATGGGCGATAACTTGGTGGATATTTTAGGCAAGTTAGCGTTGAGTGATAGCCAGAAAGTCTCTACGCCGAAGTGGATACGCACCAAACGGGTAGCCCAATGGATGCTCGCGCGTGTTCCTTTAGAATCAAGAGTCACCGTAGTGACTTTTTCAGACACCGCTACCACACTAGGCCTTCGTGATGTAAATAGTGCCAAAGTCAGCGGCTCGATGAACGCCATAGTTAAAGACCTCGGTGCTGTCGTCCCCAATGGAGGAACAAACCTTCAAGAAGGTTTAAGCATTTTATTTAAGGCTAACCCAAACATCACCGATGTGTATATTGTCACCGATGGCCTTCCTACCTTGGGTGACGGACTACCTATGAGCTGCAAAAGCTTCATTAGTAGTAAAAAGTCAATTTCATCAGATTGCCGTAAGACCTTATTTGTTGAAACCGTTAAGCGCGCTAAGAAAGGCGTGCATTACAATGTGATTTTGCTGCCCATTGAGGGCGATCCTTTTGCTTCACCTATGTACTGGGAATGGACCCGCGCAACAAGCGGCACTTTCCTATCACCTGCTCCGGAGTGGCCTTAATGCGCAAAATTCAACGAGCCCCCGTTGAGGTATTCAACATTGCCTTTCTCGACATAATTTCCTGTGCTTTCGGCGCCGTAGTCATGCTGGTGCTTCTGGCCAAAAACGGCACTGAAGACACTGAGCGCGGCCCTAGTAACGTAAGTGTTCTTATTGACCAGGTATTACAGGCTCAAGTTGATGTGGAAACGCTCAAAGGCGCACGGTCAGATAAGCTACAAGAACTGAAAGCAGCACAAAGCAAAACGGCCTCCGTCACGGAACAGAAAGACAATTTAGACTCATCGATACCACGCGCACAACAAACCATTAATCAACTGAAAGACAAAGCTTCGTCGCTGCGTAACGAAATACGCCAGGCAACCGCTATGTTAAATACGCCGAATCCGACAGATACGCCTGACGATGATGTTGGTGGAATTCCCACCGATGCTGAGTACGTTATTTTTGCTATCGATAACTCGGGTTCCATGTCCTCTGGCAGTGGTTGGAATCGCGTGATCACCGTCGTAAACGACATTTTAAAAAACCATCCTAAAATGAAAGGTTTTCAGATTATGTCTGCTGACGGAAGCTTTATGTTTTCCAGTAGAGCTGGGCAATGGCTAGATGACAGACAAACAATGAGAGACACCGCAATGAGCCAAATGAAGAGCTTTAAAGGAGGGGCGAGTCAGCCTGAAGCGGGGATCCTTAAAGCCATCAAGCTGTATAAAAACACCAAAGGGCGCGTGAGTCTTTATGTGTTTGGCGATGATTATCAAAGGCCGAATTTAGATCAGATTGTAAGTCAGATTACCCAAGCTAACCAAGGTGCCAATGGACAGCCTGTTATTCGTATACACGGCGTAGGCTTTAGCCGAAGTAATGGAAACGCACAGCGCTTTAGTGCATTTATGCAGGCGGTAGCGAAGCGAAACCGCGGCGCTTTCATCGGCCAATATTTTTAGTCTCTATTGGCCGATGAATCGCCTCGTTGGCCAAGGTTTTATCTGTTTCGGCCATACTGTTCGTGTGACGACACCCAGTCTGACGAACTAATGGCTGATGCTAGTGATATCTCTCCAGCCAACACCACAGACGCCACAATTTCTGCAAATTTATACACGCGATCTCGCCCGTAGCAATCCAGTAACTCTAAGCACTCGCGCTGTGTACCTATACCTGTACCACCGCCATACGTCGCTACGATGAGCGATGGAATGGTAATAGACACGTACAGGTCACCGTCGTCTGTTAATTCTGAATACATCATTGCCGCCGACGATTCAGATACGTTTGCAACATCCTGCCCTGTGGCGATAAACATAGCAGTAATACCGTTTGGTGAATGCAGACCCGTGTTATTCACACCAGACAAGAAAGATCCTACGCCAGCTACACGGCCGTGATAATCTATCTGTTTGGGGTCTACGCGCATTACTTCTAATAAATGTTCGCGTTTAATAGTGGCTTCAGCTGTCACCCGTTTACCACGGGTACGCATAATGTTTATTTGAGAGGCCTTTTTGTCTGTAGCAAAGTTAGACTCAAGGTAGAAATTCTCTATCCCCTCATAATGATCGAGTATCCACCCGCATGCTGCGAAGGTAGCACGGCCAACCATGTTTTGACCCGCTGCATCACCGGTCTTAAAGTTAAAACGCAAAAACGCAAATTTGTTCGATAGGAAATGGTCGATATACGTCAGCTTAGCAATACTTGAGGTCGCTTCTGCTTCTTCCTTAATCTTTTCAAAGTTTGCTTTAATCCATTTAACGAAATCTCTGGCACCTCGTGCATTTTCAAAAATAAATACAGGGGCTCGCTGCATAGCATCGTCGACGACCGTTGCCGTTACGCCACCGCTCATGTTAAGCAGCTTCATGCCTCGGTTATACGATGCCACCAGCGTACCTTCGGTAGTCGCTAACGGCACGACAAACTCCCCTTGTGCATGCTCTCCGTTTATCTTCAACGGCCCTGCAATACCGATAGGAACCTGCGCCACGCCAATAAAATGCTCAATATTCCCCTTAAGCGCTTGTGGGTCGATTGAATACTTACCTACGTGATCAATTTTCTTTCCGGTGGCGCTTTCGAAATATTCTTGGCGTGTTTTTATAATACTTTCGCCGTAGTCATCCATGTCGTCACGAGGAATAAAAGCGCTGCGTTGTCCTGGCGCAGTAATATTGTCTTCCACTTCAAATTTAAGCTTTCCAAAAGGCGAAGCAGAAAAGCAAATACCCAGTTTTCGCTTTTCTGGGCACGGCGCTTCATCAATATCTAAATGCACGGTAATGGTTTGACGCAAGCCAAAGGGCTCTCCGTCTGATTTATTTAATGCTTCTACGGAAATAATGGAGTCGGGAGTTAACTGGAGTGAAATTTTATGCTCTGGAATTTTTTCGCCATCAAGAGATATCCACTTTACTTCTTTAATGGTTGCGTCTTTCAATCTGTTTTTCAGAGAAAAAGATAAGCCTTTATCTGTCTTCGTAAGACTTGCGCGTGTATAGAGTTGCTTTAAAAGTATGCTGGGCACAAACATGAGGCTTCCTTCTGTGTGTTCTTACCGTGTTATTTTCATATTCCTTTGTTTTTTATAGCACATTCTTTATACAGTTCTATGACTTCTTTGTATTTTACTGGCAATTATTTGTGACTGAATCACTTCTAAATTTGAGCCAGCCGCTTTCAAAAATGCGCCAACACCAGTGAAACCGTGTGCTACTGAAATATAGACCTTAGCAGTAATTCATCAAGTTCCCAACCCACCTAAAGTGAACACCGTCACCGCAGTAATGTTGACCACAAGGTATCTGGTAGTAACAAAACGGAGGCGTCAAGGACTGTGATGCCAAGGAGAAAAAGCCTAAACGGAAGTGGCGGCCAGATACCTTTAACGTGACCCAAACAAAGTTAGATAAGCACTGCAATGTAAATACGTAAACAAAAAAGGAATGGAGATGAGAACAGGACTGTTTAGAAAGGAAGTCATTGATGAGCAATCAAATGCTGTTGATGGACGTTTTTTAATGACCCCAAAACCTGTTTATTCTGCAATAGCTGGCCTGCTTGTGGTCTGGATTTTGGCAGTGATTATTTATCTAAATACGGGAAGCTACGCACGAAAGGCATCAGTGAGTGGATGGCTGGAACCCAGTCATGGCGTTTTTAAGCTCTATGCCGATGCAAGGCGCGGCAAAGTATTTGATGTATTGGTCAGTGAAGGTCAATTAGTGAGTAAGGGCGCGCCGCTAATTAAGATCAGCTACAGTAGCGATGATGCATCAGGTAATAAAGTTAGCACGCAGTTGCTCGCTGAGCTTGAAGCAAAGCAGCATCGAACACGTCAAAGTATTCAACGTCTTGATGTGTTGCATAGAGCGCAGCGACAAGGCTTAGAAGAGCAACTAAGCCAAGCCAAACGGGCATTAACGGCTTTAGACGCCATCGTTGAATTGTCGCAAACCCAGTGGGCACTAGCACTAAAGCAGTGGGAGAAAGCGCAAACCTTACTTAATCAAGGGCACATTAGCCAAGCAGACTATGAAAACCATACGCTACAAAGATTGACCGCCGAACAACAGCTTACGTTGGCCAAAAAAGACCAAAATGACGAAAAGGCGAATATCGCTGCTCTCCACCATGAACTTGCCACTTTGCCTCAACAGCAGGCCAATGAAATGGCAAACGTGGAGAACACCTTGAGCGATCTCACGCAGCAAATAGTAAGTCACAAGAGTAACGCAGGAGAAACGATTTATGCGCCTCACAATGGCGTGATATCCGGCCTTCAAGTAAAGGCGGGATATACCATCGATAGCTCTCGCCCGCTTCTTACCTTACTGCCTAAAAATGCCGACATTCAAGCGCGTATTGCAGTTCCCGTGCGGTCTGCTGGATTTTTACGCAAAGGCCAAGCCCTGCATATTCGATACGACGCATTTCCTTATCAAAAATTTGGTGTGCAGTCAGGGGAGATAGTGAACATTTCACCTTCGTTGGTGCTACCTGGTGAGCTTACCGACATCCCTATTTCTATTAGTGAACCCGCTTATCTTGTTACTGCAACGCTAAATACAAAAGAAATATTGGCTTATGGAAACAATATTTCACTGAAAGCTGGGATGACATTTTCTGCAGACGTAGATTTAAGTCAGCGTACGTTGATGGAGTGGTTAATGGAACCACTGTATAGCATTACTGGGAAGCTGTAATCATGATGAACATTACACACCCACTTTCAACGCAAATCCTTTATACAAAAAAGCGTGTGCCCGTTGTACTGCAAAGCGAAGCAGCTGAGTGTGGACTTGCTTGTATGACTATGATTGCGCAGTACTATTCTGATAAACGTGATCTAAATGCTCTACGTCAGTCTGTGTCTGTGTCGCTACGAGGCACTACGTTAAAAGACGTAATGCGCATTGCCAGTGATTTGGGTTTCCAAACCCGCGCCATCAAGATAGAAATGGAGCACTTGGCGCAATTATCTTGCCCTGCAATTCTACATTGGAACATGAATCACTTTGTTGTGTTAACTAAAGTGAAGGGAAAAACCCTTACCATTCACGACCCCGCGCTTGGAGAAAGAAAACTCACTTATTCTGAGGCGTCGAAGTACATTACCGGTATTGCACTTGAGGTCACGCCTAGCGACAAATTTAGTCCCAAGAAGTCCGCGCCACGTTTGGGTCTTAGTCAATTCTTCACTCGAACAACAGGGTTTAAGCGCAATCTTCTAACCCTTTTCGCGTTATCGATTGTGTTGCAGTTATTTGCACTTGCTTCACCCTATTACATGCAAACAGTCGTAGATGATGTATTGATTTACAACAACGATGCATTACTGAAAGCGCTGGCAATAGGGTTTGCCCTGCTACTAATAATAGAAACTTTTACTAGCGGGATAAGAAAGTTCGTTATTCTGTCGGTGTCGTCTCGCCTTCAGCTTCAAATGTCGGCGTCGGTATTTAAGCACTTATTATCGCTTCCCTTGGACTACTTCGACAAGCGACATATTGGCGATGTGGTATCCCGCTTTGGCTCACTGGCAAGTATTCGTGAGTTCCTAACCACCGGCCTGGTTACTGCGCTGTTAGACGGCCTCATGGCAGTGATCACACTAGCAGTAATGATTTTATATTCGCCCAAACTCACTCTGGTTGTAGTGGCGATCATGCTTGCCTACCTCGCCGTTCGTCTTGGACTGCTGCCGTTTATTAAACGTCTTACCACTGAACGCATTGCGCTTGCAGCATTAGAACAAAGTCACTTTATGGAAAGCGTACGCGCTATCCTACCTATTCGCGTATACAGCCAAGAAGTACAGCGCCACGGGCAGTGGCAAAACAAGCTTGTCGCCACGCTAAACAAAGACATCACTCTTGGAAAGATCAACATAGGCAGCGCACTGACCAATCAGCTATTGTTTGGCGCTGAAAATTTGGTCGTTGTGTATATTGGTGCCAGCCTGGTTATGGAAGGAACCCTTTCGATAGGGATGCTGCTGGCATTTATGGCGTACAAAGCTCGCTTTGTCAGCGCATTAGATGGCGTAGTTAACAAGCTGATTGAGCTTAGTATGTTAGGTGTTCATTTCAACCGCTTAAGCGACATTTTACTCACACCATCACAGCAGAAGCCTCTGTCGTTAAAAACTAAGGACGATACATTTGAAAAACAAAACGTTCATTTTAGTAATGCAGACGTCCCCAACTCATCCACGTCCAACTCACTTGCACCTAACGTTTTAACGCCTGATGGCGCAAGTACGCCCTCGCTTCTTGATGCCAAAACTCGCCCTGTAGCGCTTAAAGCGACGGCGCTCAGTTATCGTTACAGTGAGACCAATGCGTGGGTGTTTAAAAATCTAATGTTCTCGGTACATAGCGGAGAGATCGTCGCAATCACAGGCGATAGCGGCTGTGGAAAAAGCACAATGCTTAAGTGCCTGATGGGACTGTACCCTGTTTCAGAAGGCAATATTGAACACCCAAGCTCTACAAACCCAGTCATCGCGTCAGTGCTTCAGGAGGATACCTGTTTAAGCGGCACCATCGCGCAAAATATCTGTTGTTTTGAAGAAGCTCCCGACCTCAAGAAAATGGTTTACGTCGCTCAGCTTGCCTGTATCCATGAAGACATCATGCAGATGCCTATGCAATACCACTCCTTGGTCGGTGATATGGGTAGCAGCTTAAGTGGTGGTCAAAAACAGCGTCTGCTTCTTGCAAGAGCGCTTTACCAAGAGCCAGACATTTTATTTTTAGACGAAGCAAGCAGTCACCTAGATATGGAAAACGAGGCTCAGATAAATCATCACCTTAAGTCTCTAAATATGACGCGAATTATTGTGGCACATCGCCCTCAATCAATTGCCATGGCAGACAAGGTTTATCGTCTGGAAAACGGCAACTTACATCTATGCCCTCCCACTGAAGTAACAGGAAGCGCAACATCAGGTAAACACGGAGAAACACTATGAAAACACATGAAATCAGAGAACCCGCAGTATTAATGACAGCAGCTGAACGCATGCAAATAGATGCGAACGGCATTACCGCTCGGAACAGCGTTATCCCCATTGACTGTTTATCAAAACGCGAACTACAAGTTGCACACAAAATAATGGAAGGACGCTCAAATAAGGTTATTGCCTCAGAGCTATTCATTAGTGAAAGGACCGTCAAATTTCACTGCGCCAACATTTACAAAAAGCTCAACATTAGCAACCGTTCTGTGCTTATTGCCTGCTGTTTTAGAACCCTTTACCAAGAAGTGGCTTCGCTGTAAGCGTGTCCACTTCATTACTCACCACGCCACTACAAGGAGCGTACATTATGAAAAACCATCCATTAACTCAGAACCAACCAGCAAATTCTAAGCTTGCTACCGTTGCTGAATCTCAGCTATTTGAGGTATCCGGCGGAATACGAGCTCGCCTAAGTGAAAGTGTGCCGGTAGTCGGTCCAACACCTAAAGAGCCCGTTTACATAACCATGGCTATTGGTGAAGGCGGTGGCAAACTACCTGATATTTTGTCGTAACTTACTGCCAATCAAAGTCAACACATGGATACGGTTTAGACAGTATCCCATGTGTTGCTTTAAGGGCTACTAGATTCTATGAACACTTAAAACGATAGCAAGGAACGCAAATGCACGTCGCACTACTAGGCAGTGAACAAGACCCACAAATTCAACATATAGCCAAAGCACTTAACCAAAATAACACGCCCTTTTATTTCGCCAATACGCAACATTTTGGTTCTACGTGGAAGATCAGCTACGACCCTGACTTCGATGACGGGCTAATTCATTTCAATTCGCCTTCACTTTGCGACCAACCTAGAGTCACGTTCTCGGATACCCAGGCCGCTTATTGGCATGAGTACCTACCTGGCATACCGCTAAAAGCCCCTAGTGATAATGCTAAAAACGATGCCAGTGCAGATGCTCAAACACAAGGTGATAGACCTCATGATGGTGAATCTACTTTGCTAGAAAACGCAGGGTGGGTTGAGCAAGAGCGAGCAAGTACGCTACTTTGCTGGTTCAGCTTTAGCGACATTAAATGGGTGAACTCTATCGACGCTGTTAGAAGCCACCAGTGTAAACCTTATCAATCGCGTATTGCTGGCAAACTAGGAGCACATATCCCCTACACCTTTGTTGGCAATGCACCCGAGGTTGCTTCGCAGTTTTGTAGCAATATGCGAGACGTTATTTACAAGCCCGTACGCGGCGGTCGAACCGCGCAGTTTGTGAATAAACAACCAAACATGCGCCCACTACTTAATACGCTTTTAGGTGAGCGCCCTGTTACCTTTCAAAAATATATTGCAGGCGTGAATGTAAGAAGCTATGTGCTGGGCAATGACGTACTCAGCGTACAAATCGACTCAAGTGAATTAGATTACAGGAATGACGACAATGCGAGCGTATCGGTGACCCTAGTCCCCAGCGACGTTAAGCAGTTAGCTATCAAAATATGCAAAGCATTAGGTATGCACTGGTGTGCTATCGACTGGCGTAAAAGTGCGAAAGGAAAGTACTTTTTTCTAGAGGCAAACCCCAGCCCTTACTTCCTAAAAGTAGAGAACGATACCGGTCTAGATATAACAGAAAAATTGGTAGCACTGCTGTGAAGACTTCGTAGTAGCAAGCAGGACGTTTAGAGGCTAATTGGGTTTCCAAAACAAATTTGCGATTGTTTAGAAGCCTTTACGCAATCATTGACAACACCCCAACAACCTATCAATATGATAGGATGAATTTCAAAAGGCATTCATGGCTAATCACAATCCCCAAGGAATTAATGAATTCCCTCTTACAGAGGAAACTGCCAGAAAAATAATGAATGACCTCGCAGAAAACTATACTAACCGGATTCGGTGGACTAAACATGTTAAACAGCGCATGCATGAGCGAGGAATCACTACAGGTCAGGTGATCACTTTATTAAAAAGTAAGCACTCAGTATTTAGAGAGGGGCCATATCTTGATATTTCTGGAGACTGGAAATTTAATTTGAAAGGTTTAGCTGCGGGCAAAGTTATCGAACTCACTGTTGCACTTAAAAATCATCATGATAGTCCAATGTCATTTCTAATTACTGTATGGATAAGTTGAGAGGGTAAAATGTACCATTACACTGAAAGCGGGTTATCAAATGTATACCTGAAAAACGGTGTTACCGTTGAAGTTGTAGACGGTGAAGAATATACAAGCATTGACGATATGAACGGTCTTCATAGTGCGATAGCACAGACAATTGTTAATACCAACAAGCCTCTTGCTCATGATGAGTTTAAATTCTTACGTGTAGAACTAAATGTTTCTCAAAAAATGCTGGCGAATCGTTTTGGTGTTGATGAACAGACCATTGCGCGTTATGAGAAAGGTCAAACAAAAATTCCACGGACAACAGATGCTGCCTTAAGAGCCTTATACATGGAAAGCCAAGAGAAGAATAATCCCGTAAGTTACTTTCTTGATTTACTAGCAAATACCCAAGCGGAAGAAGCTGCAAAAATAATTCGTCTTGAAGAAGTCGAAGACCATTGGGAAAAAGTAGAATGGTAAAAAAGCCGACTTAACGTCGGCTTTTTAATTCTTGTTCATGTAGAAGGGTTAGTTGAACATATCAACTAACGGGGAAACTTCTACTTAGCGCTAAATTACAAGATAAAGCGCGACAGATCTTCGTTATCTACCAAGGTCTCTAAGTGGCTGTTAACGTAGTCTGCATCAATCACGAACGACTCACCGCTCTTTTCAGAGGCGTCAAACGAGATATCTTCCATAAGGCGCTCTAGCACGGTGTGCAAACGGCGGGCACCAATGTTTTCAGTGCGCTCATTCACCTGCCATGCCGCTTCGGCTATACGCTGTATACCAGAATCGTCGAAACTAATATCCACGCCTTCGGTCTTCATTAGCGCAATGTACTGGTGAGTTAATGACGCATTCGGCTCGGTAAGAATGCGCTTGAAGTCACCGACTTTAAGCGCAGATAGCTCAACGCGAATTGGAAGACGACCCTGAAGCTCTGGAATAAGGTCAGACGGCTTGCTCATTTGGAATGCGCCCGAAGCGATAAACAAGATATGGTCAGTTTTAACCATGCCGTGTTTTGTCGATACCGTTGAACCTTCCACAAGTGGAAGTAGGTCACGCTGAACACCTTCGCGAGATACATCAGCCGACGAGTTACCCTCGCGCTTACAAATTTTGTCAATTTCGTCGATAAACACAATACCGTGCTGTTCTACCGACTCAATGGCCTTTTCCTTTAAATCTTCTTGATTCACAAGGCGTGCAGCCTCTTCTTCAATTAGTAATTTGAACGCTTCTTTAATTTTCAGCTTCTTCTTTTTCTTTTGCGAACCCGACAAGTTCTGGAACATGCCTTGAAGCTGATTGGTCATTTCTTCCATACCTGGAGGCGCCATAATTTCTACGCCAACCTGCGGAAGTGCTACGTCAATTTCAATTTCTTTGTCGTCTAGGTCGCCTTGACGAAGCTTTTTGCGAAATGCTTGGCGCGTGCCGCGATCTTCAACGTTTTCCTTATTACCCCATGCATCTTCTGGTGGAGGCAGCAAAACATCTAAAATGCGCTCTTCCGCAGCTTCTTCTGCGCGGAATTTCACCTTTTTCATTTCATTTTCTTTCGTCATCTTCACCGCAATATCAGCAAGATCACGAATGATGGTCTCAACTTCTTTACCTACATAGCCCACTTCAGTGAACTTAGTCGCTTCAACTTTAATGAACGGCGCGTTAGCAAGTTTTGCTAAACGGCGGGCTATTTCAGTTTTACCCACACCCGTAGGGCCAATCATCAAAATATTTTTTGGCGTAACTTCTTGGCGCAGCTCAGGTTCAAGCTGCATACGACGCCAGCGATTTCGAAGTGCAATAGATACAGCGCGCTTGGCATCTTGTTGACCAATAATATGTCGGTCTAACTCGTGAACAATTTCTCTTGGTGTCATTTCAGACATGAATAAACCCTTTTCTAACAGCGCTTGCTGTACTCAAATTCATACGAGCGACAGCAAGCCGATAACAGCACTCAGCTATTACTTAGTAATCTAGTACATCAACCGTTTGGCTATGGTTAGTGAATACGCAAATATCACCCGCTATGGTCAACGCTTTTTCGGCAATTTCTTTTGCGCTTAGCTCTGTATTTTCAAGTAGTGCAGTAGCTGCGGCTTGAGCGTAGTTACCACCAGAGCCAATCGCGATAAGATCTTGTTCTGGCTGCACCACATCACCGTTACCGGTAATAATAAACGATGCGGTTTCGTCTGCTACGGCAAGCAGCGCTTCTAGCTTGCGAAGCGCCCTGTCAGTTCGCCAGTCTTTAGCAAGCTCTACTGCCGCTTTGGTCAAATGGCCTTGGTGGGCTTCAAGCTTTGCTTCAAAGCGCTCAAACAGCGTAAATGCGTCGGCCGTGCCACCAGCAAAGCCCGCTAAAATCTTGTCGTGGTATAAACGGCGCACTTTGCGCGCATTACCTTTCATTACGGTATTGCCCAGTGATACCTGTCCGTCACCGGCCATTACCACTTGATTCCCACGTCGTACAGATACAATCGTTGTCACGTTAATTCCCCGTTTGGCTGGGCGCTGCTGCGTTTTTCGTCTAGCAAAGGCAGCAGCGTTCAAATTCAATAACAAATAAGTGGGGGAAGGCTTTTTAATTTCAAGGGTAATACAAAAGAATGTGCGCTCTGAGCTGCCTACTATATGGGCTTAGCGTGTTCGCTAGTGTATTGAATACACCATTTATTGAGTGCATACTCTCGCCAACACACTCTATGGCCAAGTGAAATAATGCCTAGGTGATAGAGCACAGATAAAGTAGCAACAATGAAGACGCTACATAATGGTTTTAAAGGAGTGGTAGTGAAGTATCAGGGAAGAATTCAACAGTGGGACGATGCTAAAGGTTATGGTTTTGTAGAGCCTAACGGTGGAGGCACGCGCGCGTTTACTCATATCAAAGCGTTTAAACAACGCTCTAGGCGCCCGGTTAATGGCGACATTATTGTTTATGAAGTTGAGCAGGATAGAAATGGTAATCACCGCGCCTGCAACATCAGCTTACTCAAGGATCACAAAGCAAAACGTTTACGCGCCAATAAGCCAACCTCGCAAAGAAAACGTAATGTTATCGTACTGAGTATTTTCTCCGGTGCACTTGCGTTATTTACATTGTCAGGTCGGCTACCGTTTATAGTACCTATCGTTTATGGCGCGGTAAGTTTGCTTACCATACTGTTTTACGGCATAGACAAATCGGCTGCAAAAAAGGAAAAACGGCGAGTTTCAGAGGCAAAACTGCATATATTAAGCTTATTGGGAGGTTGGCCTGGTGCATTGCTAGCCCAACAGATTTTTAAACATAAGCGTAGTAAATCGTCATTTATGAGGGTTTATTGGGTAACGGTTTTGGTTAATCTCATTTTGCTTGGGCTAATTGCATTTGAAGTGATTAGTACGCAGGCATTCATGGTTGAAATTTAGCGAAATCGATACCCTTCAATGTCAAAACCAAAACCACTTTCGGAGCCCTTAACATACACCCATCCTTTATTTGGTAAGCGTTTGTGCTCACTTTGATTTAAGCATAATCGCCCATCTGACAAGGTACCGCTCTCTTTTAACAACAGTGAGTGTCGACAGTGTTTAGAGCCGCTGCCTTTTTCATAAGCAAATTTCAGTTCCGTTTCTTGTTTTCCGGACGCCAAGTGAAGCGTGTAGGGCAATGCCCTATCAATAAAATTCCAAGTAAAAATAAGCCCCAAAAACGGCATGGTGAAAATTGTTACTTTTCCACGCCAATCTTTCATCACAAATTGCGCTTGTCGTTTATCGATGGAAATAGACAGGTAATAAAAGGCACAATAAACAAAAGTAAATAAAACAATGGCCCATGTTGAATTATTTAGCCATGCGTTAATCACGATAAAGTTGGTGAATGCCGATACAATCAAAGCGCCAATGAGTACTAAAAAAGCGCCGTTACTGATACGTGTTATTGGATGAAGCTCAGACCACTTAGGTCGAGTAAAATGCTCATCTTGATGCGCGCTATCCGTATCATTCTCAGGTGGCAGCGTTGCCCGCTTTGCAGCGAGCTCATTTTTTGCTGCCTGATAGCGTTCTGGAAAGGCCTGCTTATCAATATTTTCCAGAACGTCCTCAAGCTCTTCTACGCTATAAGCGGCGTAATTTGGTTGTTCGGTGATGGCAATACTCATTGATACTTCCTTGTAAACGCATCCTTTCTCTACGCGCTATTTCAGCGCCGTATGCACCGCATTAAGTGTTACCTAAAATAAACTGCTACAAATTCCAGTACCAAATTTGGCATGTCGCAATGTTCACTTTACGCAGACTGTGCTTGGCTTTTTCTGCATCACGCTTAGACTCGTAAGGGCCCAGAATAACGCGGAACCAATCGCCGTTGCTGCCAGTGCTGTGTCTGATAAGCGCCTCTAAACCTTGGAATGCAATTTTGGCTTTCATCTCTTCAGCCTGCGCGCGGGTTCTAAACGAGGCGCACTGCATTAAATAGCGTTTGTCAGATTTTTCTTGCTCTTTGACCTCAACTTCTACTTCATATCCTGGAAGGGTCTTAATGTACTCCCATTCTTCTTCAGGAAGCTCAGGTAACGTCTCTTCTGTAGGAGCCACAGGTCGTGAAGCTTGTGTATCCACGTCGTCTTCTACATTGTCTTTTATTGACCACAAAAATGCACCAAAGCCAATCACCAATGCGAATACGCCAACAAGGCGCACAATAGGAAGTTTTCCAGAAACCGGGGCGTTAGATTGCGCATTTGATTGTGCGCTTCTGGCTGGTTTTCTACCTTTACCAGCAGGCTTCTTTTTTTGAGGAGAGCGTCCACGAGAGACATAATCGCGTTGAGCCATAGTCGGCAATATTCCTACTTGTTATCGTTGTTTGTATGCGTAAGAAAACGTCATATACCAAATCTTTATGAAGCAGCAGCTTTCCTGCACTTCAATCCTGCAGAAATTTTAACGTATTGCTACCCAACAAGCTAACTGAAATCGGTAGGATCAATATCTATCGACCACCTTACCTTCATTGCCTGTGGCAACGCCTGTAAAAATGGCAGCGCCAAACGCAGCGCATTGTGAAGCGGCGCACGCTTTTCATGGCTGCATACCAGCATAAACCGAAACCTGCCTTGCCGCTTTTCAATCAAACAAGGAAACGGGCCATTTAGCTCAATTGCATGCTGCTGGAGAAATACTTGCTTACTGTCTTGTAAAAAGCGATAGGCCAAACTGCTGTCGGTCGCTTCTGCGCGAATGACAAACTGGCTAATAAAAGGGGGAAGCCCTGCCGCTTTTCGCTCCATTAAAGCGTGTCTGGCGAAATGCCCATAGCCGTTATGTACTAAATCTTGTAGCAAAGGATGGTGGGGATTGTGAGTTTGCAGCCACATCTCACCAGGTTTACTGGCGCGCCCTGCTCTTCCTGCAAGCTGAGTTACAAGCTGAGCGAGCTTTTCTGGTGCTCTAAAATCGGCACTAAAAAGTGCGCCATCACAATCTAGCACCGCCACTAAGGTTACATGCGGGAAATGATGACCTTTTGATAGTATTTGGGTACCGACCAAAAGCTGGTACTCTTGGCGGTTTATTGCATCCAGTGTTTGGTGCAGTTTATCTTTGCCCCGCACGGTATCGCTGTCTATTCGTACCTGTTTAACACCGGGAAATAAACTTGCAAGCCCTTGCTCGACTTGCTCGGTCCCTGTGCCCGCCGTAACTAATTCATTGTGATGGCACGCTTCGCAGTTTGATGGCATTGAGCGCATGCCGCCGCAGTGATGACACTGTAAACGGTTCTGCGCTTTATGCACCGTATACGGGCGGTCACAACGCTTACACATGACGGTTTCGCCGCAGTGATGGCAAAGCAGCGCTGGCGCATAGCCTCTGCGATTCACAAACACCAATACCTGATTTCCCGCGTTGATATGCTGGCGCATTATCGTTAGCAAGCCTTGCGAAATACCGTAGTGAATGGGTTGGTCACGCGCGTCCAACACACGCTGATGCGTGCTTTTCGCACCTCCCGCTCGCTTAGTTAACTGCAAATGGGCATAGCGACCGCTTAGCGCATTATTAAGTGTTTCGAGTGCGGGCGTGGCGCTGCCTAATAAAAGAGGAATATTGTGCTGCTTAGCCCGCATGGCTGCTAGGTCACGGGCGTGATAGCGAAGCCCATCTTGTTGTTTAAAAGACTCGTCGTGCTCTTCATCCACAATCAGCATGCCGGGGTTGTGCAGCGGAGTGAAAATAGCTGAACGGGTACCGATGATTATCCCGAGTTCACCAGCTCTTGCTCGCTGCCACACCTGTAGCCGTTCTTTATCAGAAAGCTGAGAGTGTAAAACGCCCACTGCAATACCAAAGCGCTTTTCAAAGCGTGACACCGTTTGCGGCGTCAGCCCAATTTCTGGCACAAGTATAAGCACTTGTTTTCCGTCGCACAGTAAGGGTTCGATGGCTTGAAGGTACACTTCCGTTTTACCGCTACCGGTAACTCCTTCAAGCAAACTTACAGCGAAATTGCCCTGCTGACGATTAAGTGCGGCAATGGCAACCGACTGCTCAGTATCTGGAATTGGCTTTTCAGACACCGATAACGAGGCAAGCCAACTGCCTGACTTAAATTCAGGCGCGACTTCTTCAATGCTTATCAATGACTTTTCGACGAGCGCTTTGACCGCAGGTGCGCCATACTGCTTGCGCGCTTGGGATGCTAATAAGGCACCACCAGCCATTGCAGTAAAACAGGCTTGTTGTTTAGGCGCCCGCGATAACGTGTCTGCAGTCGTTTGCTTACCTTCTTCGGTAAGCATTAACATGTCTTGGGGTGTTGGCGCTGCTGACTCGCCTTTGCGTAATAAGACAGGCAGCATGGCGTGTAGCACTTCACCCGGCGCATGATGATAGTACTGCCACAGCCATTGGGCCATTTTCAACAACACCCCATCTATAATAGGGCTATCGTCCAGTACCGACTCAATAGCTTTTAGCTTATTGGAGTTTTCAATGTCGCTTTCAGTTTTGTGTAGGGTTTCAACAACTACGCCCACAAGTTTGCGCGGACCGAAAGGCACAACCACTCTTACACCCGCACTTAGCGCGTTTCCGTGGGTATACGTGAAAAGTTGGCGCAGTGGCACTGGCACGGCAACTTGGATAAAGGCCATTGCGAAGGTTCTACCTTATTTGACGATTGTTACAGCGCGTAATGCGCTTACTAAGCTTCTTATGTTGAAACTAATTATACTGAGGCTTCTTGCAGACCTATACGTTACAGCAATTTACGCTGCTAACAGCTAGCTACACATTTTGCTATTAGCGCATGATTTTGCTACTAGAGCTATGGCCTAGCATTGAAACACAAATATTTAAACATACTTTACAGGCAAGCATAAAAGGAATGTTTTTAGTTTGGCCTTTTTATACGGCTGCCTTGTCTAGTTCTCTTGTTTAGCATTTGGCCAAAAACCGCTTGATCAAGGCCCTGCCATCCTTTATTATGCGCCGCTCTTTTGCGATAGGCTGTTCTTTGAACGACTTATCATTTGAATTAAGTAACGTATGGTGTGCGACTTCGGGTTGTATAGCGATACGGCCTTATTATGTGAGGTAACCCAATGAAACAAGATATCCACCCAAAATACGAAGCAATCACAGCAACTTGCTCATGTGGTAACGTAATGAACATTCGCTCTACGCTTGGTAAAGACATCAACCTAGACGTATGTTCTTCATGTCACCCATTCTACACTGGTAAGCAACGTAACGTTGACACTGGTGGTCGTGTTGATCGCTTCAAGAAGCGTTTCGGTGCATTGGGCAAAAAGTAAGCCTGATATCGAGTTCGAAAAAAGCGCCTTTATGGCGCTTTTTTATTGCTTAAAATTCACGCTTCACACAAACATGGTGTGCCAAACAGCGCTTTACCGCCGTTATCCTACGTCAGGCCAGTACCTAGCCAGTTTAACAAGCCCTGCAACTCGCCTTTTTGAAAAACGTTTTTAGCTTAATTTACAATATTCAGTGTGACCTGAACTCAGTGAAGGTTTTTAACATTAGATAAATGCCTATCCCAATTGCCGCCACTCACTTTTTTACATTGTTCTTCGCTATCAAAATAAATACCAACGGGTGCTGACTTAATTGACGCCAAAGCAATATTCACTTGGCTTATGAAGTCTATATCCCAACCATTAGTTAACGCCCGCTGCTTCTCCTGCTCAGTATTAAACACGGCAATCACTTGCGGCGCTCTCCAATGCCCTACGTGAGTTAGCCAAACAAATCCATTATTGGCAGATTTTACGCTTTCGCACACATCGGTTAGCACGGTTATTAGTTTTTTTTCTGTCATATCCTCGCCTTCAGCGCGAATTTTGAGTGGGCTTTCACAGGATTTTATCAGAAATATTAGATGGAGAATTAACGAGGTATATCCCTGCGTTCCATTTTCCTGATTTGGGTTTCTGTCCAATGCATTTATGAGAACGAAGATCCCTTTGATAGCTTTGTTTTCATCCTCCACACAATAGACCTACAGAATGTTATAACAAGTCAAAATAAATAGCATGAATGGCAATTATAGCCCCATTTTACTGGTCTAATTAGTATGCCTAACCTACATTGGTATATGAGAATTCTGATCAGATATGTACACAGTGATTGGCTGTGTTAGAGTTGCGATCGGCACTTTGATAGTGAGCATTAATTCTGTGAATAATGCATGACTTTCAAGACTTGTGGCGCTTTTGGGTACATAAACCTGAGGCTTGTATCCATTAAGGTATGTGAACAAAATCAGTAACGGTTAACGCCTAGTCTGCTTTTCCACATGCCACCTTAGGGCGTATTGATGATTGCTGTAAAACAAAGATCAACAAGCCCTAGTGCTAACAACTATTTATAATCACTTTTGTCATTACTTGGTTGTAACGCGCTTACGTTTATCTACCTATAACTATAACGACAATAAAATAGCTACAGAGCGTGAACGAAAACACCGATGAACCCTACATCTAAGGATACCTTTTTACATGTCAGATTTTAGACAACGCGCACTCGACTATCACGCCAAACCCACACCTGGAAAAATCCGCGTAGAGTTATCTAAACCAGCCGACAGCGTCGATGACCTTGCTCTTGCCTATAGCCCAGGCGTTGCCGAACCGGTCAGAGAAATTGCCGAAGACGCAGATAACGCCTATAAATACACGGGTAAAGGAAACCTGGTTGCCGTTATCAGTAACGGAACCGCGATTTTAGGATTGGGTAACCTAGGCCCACTGGCATCGAAACCTGTTATGGAAGGAAAAGCCCTTCTGTTTAAACGCTTTGCTGGCTTGGATGCCATTGACATTGAAGTGAAGCATCGTACAACCGAAGAGTTCATTAATACAGTAGCGAATATCGCTGACACATTTGGCGGCATTAACTTAGAAGACATTAAAGCGCCTGAATGCTTTGAAATTGAACAAGAGCTAATTAAGCGCTGTAAAATTCCGGTATTTCATGATGATCAGCACGGTACCGCTATTGTAACTGCAGCGGGCATGCTTAATGCTCTGGAAATTCAGGGTAAAAGCATAGAGAGCGCTAAAATTGTGTGTATGGGTGCCGGTGCAGCAGCGGTCGCTTGTATGGAACTGCTTATAAAGTGTGGTGCCCAGCGTGAGCGTATTTATATGCTAGACAGAAAAGGCGTTATCCATACTCGTCGCGAAGACTTAACTGAACACAAAAAGCTATTTGCTAACAATACTGACAAGCGTACGCTTGAAGATGTAATGGAAGGCGCGGATATTTTTGTTGGTGTGTCAGGACCGGATGTTTTACCACCAGAAACACTGGCCTTGATGGCTGAAAACCCAATTGTATTTGCATGTTCTAACCCAGACCCTGAGATAAAGCCTGAACTTGCTCACGAAGTACGTAAAGATCTTATTATGGCTACCGGACGCTCGGACTACCCTAACCAGGTTAACAACGTACTGTGTTTCCCGTTTATTTTCCGTGGAGCACTAGATGTTCGTGCAACGGCCATTAACGATGAAATGAAAGTAGCGGCAGTAGAAGCCCTTCGTGCTATCACGAAAGAGCCTGTACCAGAAGAAGTACTAGCTGCCAGTAAGAGTACTAGTCTGACATTTGGTAAGGAATACATTATTCCTAAACCTATGGATCCGCGTTTATGCGAGCGTATTGCTACCGCCGTATCTAAGGCTGCGATTGAATCTGGCGTTGCACGCGTGCCTGAAAGCCCAGAAGAATAAAATTCTGGCGCATAAGGCAAAAAAATGGAGGGGCTAGTGCTCAACCTTTATTTGCTAAAAAGTGCGCTTAGAGAATACAAGTACATAAAAAACGGCGCCGTGTTGTAGGTTATCAACTAGCAATAACTTACAACAAAGCGCCGTTTCTCTTTAATACCAAATATCAGTCGTCTTCCGACACATCGTTTTCGAAGCTTGGATCAATGCCCATTTCTTCCATAATGCGTCTTGCTTCAGCCGGTACGCGATTAGGATTGTCTTTGCGCAGGTCATCATCGTTAGGCAATGGTTGACCGGTAAACGCATGCAAAAATGCTTCACACAACAGTTCTGAATTAGTGGCGTGACGCAAATTATTGATTTGGCGGCGAGTACGCTCATCAGTAAGCGCCTTAAGCACATTAATAGGTATAGAGACAGTGACTTTCTTTACCTGTTCGCTCTTCTTGCCATGCTCTGCGTAGGGGTGAATATATTTACCGTTCCATTCTGCCATTGTACTAACTCGGTCTACTCTTTTTTATGTTATGAAGAGAAATTCTAAACAAGTTCACGAAAAGGTCAATTGAGCAGTGTAAACCTCTTGACGTCTAGACATATATTCTTTAATTTAGACGTCTAAACGTCTATAAGAATACATTTTTGAGAGAAAAAGCCATGGTTTCTTACGCACAAGGTATCGATGCATTAAACCAGTCCCTGTCGGAACTGCGTGATATTGATGTATCTTTTGAATTCTTTCCGCCTAAAACGGAAGCCATGGAACAGACCCTGTGGAAGTCAGTTGAACGTCTCGCGCCACTAAAGCCAAGCTACATGTCGGTAACCTACGGCGCGAATAGCGGTGAGCGTGACAGAACCCACGACGTTGTAAAACGCATTCAGCAGCAAACCGGTGTCGCGGCGGTTCCTCACTTGACCTGTGTTGATGCTAGCCGTGATGAGCTTAAGCAAATTGCAAAAGACTACTGGGACTCAGGTATTCGCCGTATTGTTGCGCTTCGTGGCGATTTACCGCCAGGAGTAGAAAAAACAGAGATGTATGCCTCTGATCTTGTTGCCTTGCTAAAAGACGTTGCCGATTTTGATATTTCTGTTGCTGCCTATCCAGAGAAGCACCCTGAAGCACCAAATGCGCAGTTTGATTTACTAAACCTCAAGCGCAAAGCAGAAGCAGGTGCCACAGAAGCGATAACCCAGTTCTTTTTCGATACGAGTGTGTACCTTCGATTTAGAGACCGTGCAGCCGCAGCGGGTGTCGACTTAGATATCGTTCCGGGTATTTTGCCGGTAACCAACTACCAAACACTGGTGAAATTTGCGGGGTTCACAAATGTTCATGTGCCGGGATGGTTACACAAAATGTTCGACGGCCTTGATGCCGACGACCAAGCCACACGTAACCTAATAGGTGCTAACATCGCCATGGATCAGGTAAAGGTATTGGCTAAAGAAGGGGTAAAACACTTCCATTTCTATACGTTGAACCGCAGTGAATTAAGCTACGCCATCTGTCACATGCTAGGTGTGCGCTCAGGCACTTAATACATACAACAATCAGGATCGTGCTGACATTTTTGAATGAAGCACTCCTCAATAGGCGCAGTCAATGCGCCTTTGTTGTATAAAGCCTGCATTAAACTTTGCCACCAAGGCCGCCCGCAGTTACCATCTGATATAACATGTAATGAACTATCGATGCTTTATAACAGTCCGCATAGATAAGACCGCGCTGTTTACCATTTACACGGTATCGTCAGGAGAAATTGAGTGGATTTAGACAAGGTTAAAGCCTTATATAACAATGTTACTCCTCAGGTTAGAGATCTCTTTAGCATCTTCATAAAGCGCTGTAGAGAAGACAATATTACTATCTCTGCTGGGCACTTAGCCTATGTAACGTTGTTATCTTTAGTACCATTTATCATGGTGACCTTTACCATTATGTCGGCTTTTCCTGCCTTCGCGTCTGTAAGAAGTAAGCTAGAGCATTTTGTTTTTAGCAACTTTGTACCTACCGCCAGTGATGTGGTGCATAAATACATGACCGATTTTGTGGGCAATGCCTCACAAATGAGTGCCATTGGTATTTTGTCGCTTCTTGTCGTTGCGTTAATGCTCATATCAAACGTAGATAAAACCTTAAATAGAATTTGGCGCACGCAAAGTGACAGACCTATTGTGTATACCTTTGCTATTTACTGGATGGTAATCACGCTTGGCCCTATGTTGATTGGCTCTAGTGTAGTGGTCAGTTCTTATTTGACTGGATTAGCGGCGTTCACTGAAGAATACACACCAGGTCTTGGTACTTTCTTACTCAGCCTTGTACCCAGCGGTGCAGCCATGCTTGCATTCACCATTTTATACATGGTGGTGCCGAATAGACGAGTGTTTGCTCGTCATGCTTTCGTAGGTGCCATTGTAGCCACTATTGCTTTTGAAATTACTAAGTCAGGTTTTGCACTTTATGTTACAAACTTCCCCTCGTACGAACTTATTTATGGCGCGCTTGCAGTGGTGCCTATTCTGTTTTTATGGGTGTATTTGTCGTGGATAATTGTGCTGTTTGGTGCAGAGTTTACGTGCAGTCTAGGCGAAGCTTTCGAAAACCGTAAAGCAGAAAACGAACCGCGCAAAGTCCCTCAAGAATAATTAGCCCACATGTTTAAAATAAAAAAGGGAGCTTCTCGCTCCCTCTCTATATATTACTGCTTAAAAGCTAGTTTTTCATTGAAGAAATAAACGCATCAGACTCTGCAATAGCAGAATTCATTTGTCTGATAAGCTGAGCGACGTTGTTCTCGATAGTAGAGAGCTCGCCCTGCAGCGCGCCTATCGCGCTGGCATTTAAATTGTGCTTCAAGTACAGCACATTATCTTGAAGCGCGCTTAATACCGGCGGCATTTTACTTTCCGCTTTGCGCATAGCCGTCATTAGTGAAGCGTAACGACGTTTAGTTTCGCGAAGCTTCGCCGCACTATCTCGCTTCAGCGATGCGTTCTCATACTTCTCTAGCTCTTCAGACCATTCATCGAATAAAGCCTCAGCTACACTTTCCACCTTGTCTATACGTGAACTCACTTCTTCCGAGGCGGCAACACTATCTTCGTACTGACCGTTTAATCGATTGTAAACATCTTCAAGTTCACCGCCATCAAATGCAACGGCCGCGCTGAATGCCTCCAGCGCCGAATTAAACTGCTCTTGAGCGTCTTCTTGTGATTCTTTCGCGTTTTCAACGCGGTCTACTAAGATATCACGCTTTTCAACGCCCACCTTTTCCCATGCTGCGTAATATGCAGACTGACACCCACTAAGGGCAAGCATAGCAACAAATGCTGATGCAAGTAGCTTCATGCGGTTACTCCACCTCTAAAGCGCGCTGCGCTTATAATACTGATTAGATGCAAAATGGCACCTAATGGCCAGAATACGATAGCAAGAACGACGGTCGCAGCCAGGGCATAGCACACGCCTACGGTAATGAAATAGAACAGCGCGCCCAGTATTCTGCCTTGAACCAAATGACCTAAACCAGGAATAAAGAAGTTACAAATTGCGGCGATTACATTACCGCCCGATCCTTGACCTGCCATATAAACATCCTCGCATTTATGACTATAATATGATTAGCTAGCACGTAATGACACTTGTTCTATAGTATACACTTAAGATTTATCGCTTATTTTACAAGCATAAACAGCGTTGAAGCAGTCAGCACGCAACCGTTTGTATAACAATAAACTAAACTAAAACAGGCACTCACACAACGCGCAGAAACAAAATGAAACGACTTTACCCCGATGTTACCTACTATGAAAATGGATTTATCGAAGTGGGAAGTGGGCATTCGCTTTACTTCGAGCAAAGTGGTAATCCAAACGGCATCCCCGTGCTCTTTATTCACGGAGGCCCAGGTGCAGGCTTACCCCCTAATTACAAATGCTTTTTTGACAGCAATAAGTATCGCATTGTCGGCTATGAGCAACGTGGTTGCGGCCGCTCTACGCCTATAGCTGACACGCTAAATAACGACACATGGTCGAATGTTGAAGATATCGAAGCATTACGTACACACCTTTCAATTCCAAAATTTCTCTTGTTTGGCGGTTCGTGGGGTTCGACACTCGCCCTGCTCTACGCGTTAAAGTACACGCCGCGAGTGACAGGACTCATTCTACGTGGCGTATTTTTAGCTCGACAGGAAGACAGGGATTGGTTTTTATCGCCAAATGGCTGTGCAGCTCAGTTATTTCCCGAGTATTACCGGAAATTTACAAAAGATGTGCCTAAGCCTGTGACCTCTAATTCAGTGTGTGATTTCTATAGCGCAATGGTGCGTTCTAGCAATGATGTACTAAGACATTCAGCGCTTAAAAGATGGTACCAATGGGAAGAGAGACTTTCTCGTATAACTCTACCACCTGGTGTGGGTGATTCGACAACTAATTACCCTATGCAGCTGGTCACCTGTTTAGCCACATTGGAATGCCATTTCCTATCTAATCAATGTTTCCTAGATGAAAACTATATTCTTGAAAACATTAGCAAAATAAGTCATATTCCTGGAACAATTGTACATGGTCGTAACGACATGATCTGCAAAACAGAAGCGGCGGAGGCACTTCACAAAGCGTGGCCTCAAAGTCAGCTACAAATTATCCCCGACGCGGGGCACAGTACTTCCGAGCCTAGTATAGGTTACGCGCTCTGCCGTGCTACCCGCGACATGTCTCGCTTTATTCAGGAGTCGTCAAAGTGATAGGACTAATTCAACGCGTATCGGAAGCCAATGTCACCGTTGCCGGTAATGTTATCGGCGAAATTGGTAAAGGCATGCTGGTGCTCTTGGGTGTTGAGAAAGGAGACGGTGACGCGGAGATAGAGAAGTTAGCAAATAAGCTCTGTCGATATCGCATGTTCAGTGACGAAGACGGAAAAATGAACCTAAATGTTGAGCAAGTGGGAGGCGAAATACTGGTGGTCTCTCAGTTCACACTCGTAGCCGATACGCAGAAAGGTAATCGTCCTGGTTTTTCACGCGGTGCATCGCCAGAACACGGCCAAGCCATTTATGAAAAGTTCGTTCAGTCTCTAAAAAATAAAGGTATGGTGGTGGCCACCGGCGAGTTCGGCGCTGATATGCAAGTAGGCCTAATTAATGACGGCCCCGTCACCTTTCAATTTAGCGTTTAGCGGGTAAAATCGTACGCTTCGTCAGCATCCCAAACTTGCTTACATAATTAAGCTTGTACCGCATGTATTCTTACGTTTAAATACTCGTTCATTCATTTAAGAAGGCCGGTTTATTGTGTACAAGGTAGTCACACCAAAAAGCGATGCCGAGTTTGAAGCCTATTTTCATTTTCGGTGGGAACACTTACGCCAGCCATGGAATTTCCCTCCAGGCTCTGAAAAAGACGAATATGAACAAGTCGCAGAGCACCGTATTATTACTAACCGAAATGGCGAAATTGTAGCTTGCGGCCGTGTGCATTTGAACACAGCCGAAGAGGCACAAATTCGTCATATTGCGGTTCACCCAGGCCATCAACGCAAGGGCTTAGGCCAAATGATCATGGCCGCACTCGAAAACGTTGCGAAAGACTTGGGCGCCGAGCGCGCTGTAACGAACAGCCGCGAAATATCTATCGACTTTTTTAGCGCATGTGGCTTTGAAGTTGAGCGTGAAGCGCCTAATGAGCTAGGCATGCTTAAACGTCAACAAATGGTCAAGAAGTTCACTGAAAACAACACATTGGTACTTCACCCTAAGTGGTGTAAATCGCTGCAAGAGACATGGTCTGAGACCATTCCCATTACCGAGCACATGGGAATTAAGCTTTACCAGTACACAGGCCGCACGCTTGAAACCCGTGCATCATTAAACAAAAACATCAATATTCACGGCACTATGTTTGCTGGCAGTATTTTTTCTTTAGCTACACTAACTGGCTGGGGCATGATTTACTTGCAGCTTAAAGAGCGTGGATTAGACGGTGACATTGTATTGGGCGATGGTGATATTCATTACCATAAACCCATCACGATGAAGCCAAGGGCAATCTGTAATATTGAAACCTTGTCTGGAAAGTTCAAGCCGCTAGAGAACGACAACAAGGCAAGGTTTGAGCTGAGTGTGGCAATTTTAGATGGCGACACCCCTGTGGCGGAATTTGAAGGGGTATTCTACGTACTTCCTCCCTCTAAAAATGAAGAAGAGTAGCGTTACGGATTAGCGATCATCACTAATTCGTACGAGCCGTCATTAAGAACAAAAATCCACTCATAAAAAAAGCGCCGTTAAGGCGCTTTTTTCGTCGTTAAGCTATTTGTAAGCTATGCACTGCGTGTACTACGCGACCATAGCTGCTTGAAGCTTTTTCATCGCGTTCTTTTCAATTTGACGAACACGCTCTGCAGAAACCTGATATTTATCAGCTAAGTCTTGCAGAGTAATCTTGTTGTCTGCTAACCAACGAGTTTCGATGATATCTTGGCTACGCTCGTCTAGCGTTTTAATCGCTGAGTACAAGCGCTTGCTCGCCGCTGTATCCCAGTCGTTGTTGATTACGTCAGTTTCAACATCTGAAGATTTGTCTTCTAAATACTGAACTGGCGCAAAATTGCCTGTTTCATCTTCGTCCGCAGTTAAATCGAACGCTTGGTCTTGAGAACTCATACGCGCTTCCATTTGAAGCACTTCTTTTGTACTCACGCCTAATTCGTTCGCTACTGTTTGCACTTCGTCATGAGTAAACCAACCAAGACGCTTCTTCGCCTTACGAAGGTTAAAGAATAGTTTGCGCTGCGCTTTGGTTGTCGCAACTTTCACTATTCGCCAGTTTTTAAGTACAAACTCATGAATTTCTGCTTTGATCCAATGTACCGCGAAAGAAACCAAACGTACGCCCACCGTTGGGTCGAAACGCTTAACGGCTTTCATCAGACCGATGTTACCTTCTTGAATTAAGTCGGCTTGTGGTAAGCCATAACCTGAGTAAGATTTTGCAATGTGCACTACAAAACGAAGATGTGACATTACTAGCTTACGAGCGGCTTGTAAGTCTTCGTCTTCGCGAAGGCGCACTGCCAACTCGCGCTCTTCCTCAGCGCTAAGCATATCAATGCTGCTTACAGCTTGGATGTAGCCTTCAATGCTACCGCTGTGTGGCACTGACAGGGCCATAGATTGCAAATTGTTGCTCATTGTTCACCTCATTTATTGCCGCTTCATATTAGCAAAGTAACCGAAGCTGCGCGAGACCTAATTAAGATATGAAGTCTAACCGATATGTAGGTATAGTGACTATTTCTACAATATCAAGACCTAAATTAAGAAAAAAAGTTCAACTTTAAAGCTTGCGGTCCATTTACGAATGCATTCACCGCAAACACTAAGCCTAGACTATCGACTTCACATCGAATGACACGCTGCACTTTCTGCCATCGTGCCTTTGGGTCGGTCATTTAACCACTACATCATTATACTTTAATTACACATACCAAAGTGAAGCCTAATCTCACTGGTATGAAATCCAACGCTTATTTATTACACGCTAGTTATCCGAAACATAAGATTTCCACTATCTCTAAGATAAGTCAGCAAGGTGCCTGCGCGTCAATACAGTATATAAACCTTGTATATGTCATCTTATACCTTGCTTTTCTGGCTGGAAACTGAAAATAATAGATTGAATTAATCGATTTTGCACTACAACCGCTGTACAGCATTTTCCAGACAACAATTATAAAAGACTGGAAGGGAAATACTTAAGGAAAGGAGTAAGGCAAGTGAAGCAAAGAGGATCTTGATGTTTGCTTACGTCGCTAGACAGCCCATATTTAATGTAAACAGAGAAGTTTACGCCTACGAACTACTTTTTCGTGTTGGAGAAGATAACTGCTTTCCCGATATACCTCCTGACGAGGCTACCTCGAAAATTCTTACCTCTACCCATTTAAGCTTAGGTATTGAGGAGATAACCGGAGATAAGAAAGCCTTCATCAACTTTCACCGCGACACACTTATGTTTCGTTTTCCGACCTCTCTGGATGCAAGCAAAGTGGTCATTGAGATTGTAGAAACCGTTGACGTTGATGATGCGCTGGTAGCCGCTTGCAAACATATTCGAGGTCTTGGCTATCCTATTGCTCTTGACGACTATGACATGAAAGGCAAGTGGGAAGCATTCATTCCATTTACCAGCATAGTCAAAATTGACATTACAGAGATCCCCCACGAAAAAATTCCCGCCCTTGTCGAACGCTTCAAATCGAACAAAATACAGTTGGTTGCAGAAAAAATTGAGACCTATGAAGAATTCAATAAATTCAAAGATATGGGTTTCGACTATTTCCAAGGATACTTTCTAGCTAAACCCGAAATTGTAAGGCACAGAAAGTTAGGGCCCAGCAGCCTAACCATGATGGAGTTACTTACGCTAAGTAGCCAGGCAAAGCTGAATTTCGATGAAGTAAACAAAATCATTGAACGAGATCCCTCGCTTACTTACTTGCTGCTGCGGTTTATCAACAATCCTCTGGTCAACAAGCGACATAAAATAACGTCACTTAAACACGCGTTAACCTTTATGGGCGAAGTAGAAGTGAAGAAGTTCATATCATTGCTGGCTCTTGCAAACCTAAGCGATGGTCAGCCTACTGAGCTAATGCAAATGGCGCTTGTTCGCGCAAAGTTCTGTGAACTGGTCTACACCCAGCTTAAAGGTGCCGATGACCCGTTAAAAGGTTTTCTTATTGGCCTGCTTTCTTTGCTTGATGCCATGATGGAACAGCGAATTGACGATTTGGTCAGCAAGGTTCCAATTAGTGACGACGTTAAAGATGCCCTGTGCGGAAGCCCTGGTGTGCTTCGCAACTGCCTGACGCTGTCACAATTCTTTGAAAGAGCTAAATGGACGGGCATTCAGCAATTCGCAACAAAGTATGGTGTTAAACAGAGTCTTCTGCATAGTTATTACAACGAAGCGATAAAGTGGGCTAAACACATTCATAAGGCCGCTTTGAACGACAACTAAGCCTACGATTACGCCAGTTGATGTGAAATTAATCGTTGAATAGTTGTTAGATTGCGCTTACATATCATAGACTAGGGTCAGTTCTTTTGGATTACACATTAAAGAACACCTAACCTTAGCGTGTGACGTAGCGCTAGCTAAGCCTCTAAATATAACAATAAAAATAACCTTAACCGTGTTGTATCAGGAATAGATTATGTTCGCGTTTATAGCTCGCCAGCCTATTTTAGATAAAAGCAAAAGTGTTTTCGCCTATGAGCTTCTGTTCAGAGATGGCAAGTCTGGTGCTTATCCGGAACATAACGAAGAGAAAGCTAAGTATATTTCTGAGCACTTCCATCCACTTGGGCTTGATGATATCAGCGGCGAAAAAACGTCTTTTATCACGTTCTCGTCAGATACAATTATTTCGCGCTTTCCTACATCGCTTAACCCTGAGTCGGTAGTGGTTGAACTGGCTGATCCATCCGACAACACCAACGGACTATTCGAAGCATGCCAGCACATAAAGCAACTTGGCTTTAAGCTAGCTATCGATGATCCCATGATGGTGGGTTCAAAACACGACATATTTCCTCTTATCGATATTGTGAAAGTCGATGTGACAAAAACCCGCTTTGAAACCATTGAAAAGCACATTCCGCGCTATCACGATGCGAACGTGCAATTAGTGGCGGAACAGGTTGATACGCAAGATAATTTTTCAACGTGCGTAGATTTGGGTTTCGACTTCTTCCAGGGTTATTTTTTCTCGCAACCGGAAGCACGTATTCTACGACAGCTTCCTGCGTCTAAAATGAACATTGTTGATTTGATGGGCGAAAGCTCTAGCAGCGACTTTGACATAGACCGTATCAGCCAAATTATAGAGCGAGACGCCACCTTAAGCTTCTTATTGCTGAAGTTTATCAATAACCCCACTATTAATAAGCGTTACAAAATTACATCACTAAAGCACGCGCTTAATTACATGGGTGAAGTAGAGATTAAGAAATTCATCGCTTTATTAAGTTTAACGAACTTAGGCGATGAAAAGCCCCTTGAAATCATTCATATGTCTTTAGTTCGCGCTAAGTTTTTCGACTTACTTGCTGAGCGTAGAGGTCTTAGAAATAATCCGCCCATCTCCTTTTTGGTTGGTTTATTTTCGCTTCTTGAAGGGTTACTTGATCAGTCTATGACAGACATTGTAAAGCAGCTGCCGCTTTCCGATGAGGTTAACGATGCACTACTTGGCAAGAACTTAGAAATGAACAGCTATATGACTTTGGTTCGCGCCTTTGAAAGCGCCCTTTGGATGAATGTCATAAAACAAGCTAAAGTGCTTAATATTGACCAGAAGCAGCTGCATATGCTGTATAACCAAGCCATCATTTGGGGCAATGGAGTGCGCAGCGCTATCTCCTCACACTATCCCCGTGCGATAGCTTAAGTACAAAACTAAGAACACGCCTACTTACCGCCAATAACGTCATACAGTGACTTATATATTTCGCACTGTAGGCGTGTAAGTATACTCACGTCTACGACTACTTGGGCTCTATTTCCCTTACATGACGCTGCACAGAGATAAGTGAGCCCAGTAAACCGAGCAGCACCGATAGTCCCAGCATAGTCAGCAATGCAGAACCGGTTAATCCAGTAATGTTGAAATCCTTCTGATACATAGCGGCAAACGTAGTGATGCTGCTATCCATCCACCATAGTATGATAATAACGGCAAACCACGCCATTAGTCCGCCCAATAGGCCATACCAGAAGCCTGTATATAAAAACGGGCGATGGATAAACGCATCGGTTGCGCCAACCAGCTTCATCACTACGATTTCGTCATACTTGTTCAAAATATTCAGACGAATGGTGTTACCAATAATTAGTACAACGGCGATGAAAAGTAGTAATCCTATTAGCGTAACCAAGTCTCTGGCAATATCGATAACGGCATATAAACGCTCTAACCATTCGATATCCAGTTTACCTATATCAACTTCACGCTGCTGTCGCAGTTTATCTAGCAGTGCTTTCGCTGCCGTCGGCGACGCGTGTTTTTCGTTTGGCGTTACTAGCACTACATCAGGCAGTGGGTTTTTCTCTAGATAGGCGATGGCATCGCCCAACCCTGACAAGTGCTGAAATTCTTTAAGCGCATCATCCGCTGGAATATAAACAACGCTGTCTATTTCAGACCAGCTGTTTAATCGTGCCACCAGCTGTTGCGAACTTGCCGCGTTGATATCTGGCTTTAAAAACAGAGATATTTCTGACGCCTGATCCCAGCCTGCTGTAATTTTCTCAGTATTTTTCACCATGATATAAAGCGTACTAGGTAGCGTAATACTCAGGCCTAGTACCCCAATAGTCATTAAAGATGCCAGCGGCTGACGCCACAGCTCTCCAAGACTCGCCAGCGCTTGGCGCACATGGCTGACAAAGAACATCACAATAGATTGGACAAAGCCTACTTTGGCAGAAGACGCCCCTTTTGCACGCCCTTTAAACAAAATGCTCATGACCAGTCTCCTTCACTGCTGGCTGAACTTGTGCCATCAAGGTCGTCAGTAAGGCCATCGGTGATCATTTGACCATTTTTGAGGGTCAACGTGCGATAACGCATGCGAGCAATCAGCCCTAAATCATGGGTTGCAATAAGTACTGACACGCCCGCTTGATTGAAGTCTTCAAAAAGGCGAATGATTTCCATGGAAAGCTTGGGGTCGAGGTTACCGGTCGGTTCGTCTGCCAGCAGTAACGGGGGTTTATTTACTACTGCTCGCGCGATCCCCACTCGCTGCTGCTCACCACCAGACAACGTAATAGGCAGGCAACGCGCTTTATCTCTTAGCCCTACCATTTCAAGCGCAGCTTCTACGCGCTTGCGAATTTCTTTGTGGGTGTAACCCTCAATGACTAGCGGTAACGCCACGTTGTCAAAAACCGACTTGTCCATCAGCAGCTGGTGACTTTGGAAGATCATGCCGATATCGCGGCGTATATAGGCAATATCTCGACGGGTAATAGCGTTAAGGTCGTGGCCATTAATAAGAACGCGCCCTACTGTTGGGCGCTCCATTAGGCTGATAAGTTTAAGTAGCGTGCTTTTTCCTGCGCCAGAATGCCCTGTTAAAAAGGCCATTTCACCCGGCGCAATATGAAAATTCACCTTGCTCAGCGCACGTTGTCCGCCCGGATAGGTTTTGCTTACCTGCTCAAACTTTATCATTATTTTTCCCTACCGCTTTGCTGGTTTTAGCTTTCAGGTGTGTCCATTTCGCTAAACAACGCATCAATAAATTCTTGTCCGTCAAACTGGCGTAAATCATCAATGCTTTCGCCAACACCTATATACCTTATAGGAATTTTGAACTTATCGGCAATAGAGAATATAACACCGCCTTTCGCTGTGCCGTCTAACTTGGTAAGCGTGATGCCTGTTAAGCCCACGGCTTCATTAAACAACTTGGCTTGGCTAATGGCGTTTTGGCCTGTACCTGCATCCAATGTAAGCATAACTTCGTGAGGCGCATTCGGATTAATTTTCTTCATTACGCGAACCACTTTCTTAAGCTCTTCCATCAAGTTGTTCTTATTTTGCAAGCGCCCTGCCGTGTCGGCAATAAGGATATCTGTGCCGCGCGACTTCGCTGCTTCTAATGCATCGTAAAGTACCGATGCACTGTCAGCGCCAGTGTGCTGTGCGATAACCGGAATATCGTTGCGCTCGCCCCATACTTGAAGCTGTTCAACCGCCGCCGCTCTAAAGGTATCACCCGCAGCAAGCATCACTTTCTTACCTTCTTGCTGGAACTGCTTAGCCAGCTTACCAATAGTCGTGGTTTTACCTACGCCATTTACGCCAACCATTAAGATAACGAACGGACCTTCACTGGAATCATGGGCCTGCATCACTTCTGACAGAGGCTGATTCACTTGAGACAACATGCCAGACATTTGCTGCTTCATGATCTCCAGCAAGGCTTCGGCATCTTTTAAATCTTTTCGAGAAGCACTATCGGTTAGGTGATCGATGATTTTTTGCGTAGTATCCATGCCCACGTCAGCAACTAACAGTTGTGTTTCAAGATCTTCGTACAGCTCGTCATCGATGGTTTTGCCTTTAAACAGGCTAACAATACCACTGCCTAGGTTTTCTTTTGTACGAGATAGGCTTTCTTTTAAACGTGCAAATAACGACTTTTTCTCTTTAGGCTTTTCTTCGGCTTTGGCTTTAGCCTGGGCTTCTGCTTTAGCGCGAGCCTCTTCTTCCGCTTTAGCCTTCGCCTGTGCTTCAGCTTCTGCCTTTGCGCGAGCCTCTTCTTCCGCTTGGGCTTTCGCCTGTGCTTCAGCCTCTGCCTTTGCACGCGCTTCTTCTTCCGCTTGCGCCCTCGCCTGCGCTTCAGCCTCTGCCTTTGCACGCGCTTCTTCTTCCGCTTTAGCCTTCGCCTGCGCTTCAGCTTCTGACTTAGCGCGAGCCTCTTCTTCCGCTTGCGCCTTCGCCTGTGCTTCAGCCTCTGCCTTTGCACGCGCTTCTTCTTCGGCTTTAGCCTTCGCCTGTGCTTCAGCTTCTGCCTTTGCGCGAGCCTCTTCTTCCGCTTGCGCCTTCGCCTTTGCTTCAGCCTCTGCCTTTGCGCGGGCCTCTTCTTCCGCTTTAGCCTTCGCCTGCGCTTCAGCTTCTGCCTTAGCGCGAGCCTCTTCTTCCGCTTGCGCCTTCGCCTTTGCTTCAGCTTCTGCCTTAGCGCGGGCCTCTTCTTCCGCTTGTGCCTTCGCCTTTGCTTCAGCCTCTGCCTCAGCGCGGGCCTCTTCTTCCGCTTTAGCCTTCGCCTGTGCTTCAGCTTCTGCCTTAGCGCGGGCTTCTTCTTCCGCTTGCGCCTTCGCCTGCGCTTCAGCCTCCGCCTTTGCGCGGGCCTCTTCTTCCGCTTTGGCTTTCGCCTCTGCTTCAGCCTCTGCCTTTAAGCGAGCTTCTTCTTCCGCTTGGGCTTTTTGTTTCTCTGCTTTTTTGTTCTTACTGAACCAGCCAAAAAGTTTCGACATCGTTAGGACAAATCCTTATAAATTCTTAGCAATTTCGGCTACACTTGCCGCCTAATGTATGAACGCATGATACCATTGTCAGCCACTATGAAGCGAGTTTCTCGCCCTACTCGGGCACCATCTTCTGCAAAAAAATCTTATTCATCCCAAAAAGGGAAACAATCAGGGAAAACCCAAAGCACAAATAGTCCTGGGCAAATACGCATTATCGGTGGCCAATGGCGTGGTAGAAAGTTACCCGTACTAAATGCAGAAGGGTTAAGGCCAACTACAGACAGAAACAAAGAAACCTTGTTTAACTGGTTAATGCCGTACATAAACGATGCACGCTGCTTGGATGTATTTGCGGGTTCTGGTGGACTAGGTTTAGAAGCTCTGTCTCGCTATGCAGCACATTGTGATTTTATAGAGCTGGATAAACAGGCAGCAAGCCAGCTTAAAAGTAATCTTACCTTATTAAAAGCAAATGAACTGGCGTCAGCAACCGTTCATCAAGGGGACGCACTAGGTATTTTAAAAGGCATCAGCCAAGCGCCTTACGATATTGTTTTTGTCGATCCGCCTTTTGCGAAATCATTGGTAGCACCTACGCTGGCTGCGCTAGAAGATAACAAACTTGTTCATAGTGGTAGCGTGGTGTATTTAGAGCACGAAAGTGCGCTAACAACGCCCGCTCTCCCCGCCCATTGGCAAATTATTAAAGACAAACAAACTAGCGCGCTGCGCTATATGCTAATTGAGATATGTTGATTGATAACGATTGAAGTGCCTCAATTGAGGAGAGATAAGCCGTGACCTTTAACTAAGTACACGGCTTTTATTGAGCATAAGAGCTAAGGATCTGTTGCTCGTTTTACCTAAGCAAGATCAAGTTGCGTTGTCATTAAAGCTCAAGACCAATATTGGAGATTCCAGCTTCCAAGGCAAGTGCTTTCATTTCATCTGCCGCTTTCGCTGGGTATTTGGCTTGCTCTACATAATCAAGCAATTCGTTTTGTACCTCAACTTCAAACTCCATCAGCGGGTGCCCTTTTACAGTCTCGTCATCGGCTTCTTCGCTTTCTAGCAAATAGGCTTCTACGCTGCCTTGCGATAACTTGCTGATGACCACTGCGCCTTGCGGATCGTCGCCTGCCATCAAATTTAGCAAACCAGCTAGACCAATAGCTGCATCAATTGCTGGATAAACGCCATAGTTGTCATGCTCACTGGTATCAGGTGTAGCCACTTCAACTTTCTCAAGCTGTACCGCAATGTTGAATTTGCTCTTGGGTGATTTCAACGTTTCCCACACCAAATTCAAACAGTTGCGCAATGCGCTTGCATCACCACTTTCCGTTAATTCACAGAAAAGCGTGTAGTTGGGTAGCATACGCTCAAGTAATGCAGCACCGAATGCAACGGCTTTCCAGCCTTCCAAGGCGCGAACGCGCCCAAAGGTATTAAGTTTTTGCTTTGCCATTTAAAGGGCTCCAGTGGCATGCATGAAATATTGGGTAACGCCATCCAGCAACATTTGGATAGCAATCATAACTAGGATCATACCCATTAATCGCTCCATCGCAACTAGACCGCGCTCCCCCAGAATTTTATGGAACACATTTGAAAATAGTAAGATCACTGCGCTTATCGACCATGAAGCCGCAAGCGCAATCGACCAGTCAGCCATTCTGTCTGGCGCTTGGTTGGCAAGAAGAATAAGCGCAGCCAGCGTTGAAGGGCCCGCTATCATAGGAATAGCTAGAGGTACTAGAAAAGGTTCTTCACCTACAGCTAATCCACTGGGGTTGCCAGATGATGGAAAAATCATTTTAAGCGCAATAAGGAACAGAATAATTCCCCCAGCGATACTTACTGTCTCTTGTTCCACGTTCAGAAAGTTGAGAACCGATTGGCCACTGAACAAAAAGAGAAACAGGATGCCAAGAGCGAATAATAATTCTCGAATTAGGATGACTTGACGACGCTTTGGTTCTATCGATTTGAGTACCGACATGAACACAGGGAGGTTACCTAAGGGATCCATGATCAAAAAGAGCATGATGGCAGCAGACCAAGTATCCATTTTTTTACTGTCTCCGGTTGTGAGGCTAAGCCCGTTTGCGCGTAAACCATTGAGTATAACTCAAAGTTCTTACAGATGGTCGTTTTAGGCGCGCAATGGTAAACCAAGCTGACTTAGTTAAAAACACCTTTTAAGGCATGATTGTTTTTCATTTATCTAGAGCCTGCAAAAAATACTCGAAAAATAACGAAAGTGCGCTTTACTAAAGCGTAGGGAGAAGTGTTTGTCATTTCTAAGTGGTGTTTTCGCCTTATTCACGGTCAGAATTCAAACAGCCCAATTGGCTTTTTCTACACCTTTTGGATAATGTCTTATCTCCAGAGCTTTTGATGTAATAGTGGGTAACATCATTTTGTTTAACGTTTTGTTCTGCGCATTGTTCGGCGTTGGAACCTGTTAATCCTCAATAAGAACAACCAAAAATAGGAAATATTGCAATGAGTTTGATGACTGTTAAAGAAGTGGCTGCTTTTCTTGGCGTACAAGAAGTGCGCGTAGAGCGCCTTGAGCGTGAAAGCCTTTTGGTTTCGAAAGATAAAGACACCGACGGTAACCCACTTTTCGACAGTGGCGACGTTGAACGCTATAAAACGCTAGCCGAGCGTTTAGGCGGGATCTAATTTACAGAAAAAGGGCGTTATTTTTTACAAAGTCACGCCCTTTTTATCTTTTGCGCGAAGCGATGTTATTTCAAGTAACGCTATTCGCTTTGCCTCTACTCATCCACGTGGCACAACGTGCGACGTTTAAAAATAGAGTAGAGTAGCGTTCGACAGCCATTGGAGGCGTCGAACGCTATTTTATTTATGCACTGAAGTCTTTCAGCATTCTCGCAATTGAGCGAATACCTTTCGCTGTTGCCCCTACCGGCATTTCAGATGTTGCCCCGCCATGGTAAGCAGCGGCTAAATCCAAATGTACCCAGCCTTCTGGCTTAACAAAGCGTGATAAGAAGCCCGCAGCGTTTGATGCACCGCCACCACCGCCACCTTTCATTGGGCGACTGTTTGCTGTATCTGCGAACGCCGATGGACAGCGCTCTGCGTGGAAATCTTCAAGTGGTAGCGGCCAAAAACGTTCGTTTTCTGCCTTTGCTGCTTTAAGCATTTGTTCGCGGGCATTATCATCTAACGAGAATACGCCATGGTAGTCAGAACCCAGTGCAACCACAGCAGCACCGGTTAGTGTTGCTGCATCAATAATTAGCGGTGCGCCCGTCTCTGTTGCCGCCATAAGGCCATCAGCCAACACTAAACGTCCTTCAGCATCGGTATTAACCACTTCAACGGTTACCCCATTTTTATAGGTAAGCACATCACCTAACTTATAAGCGTGACCGCTAATAAGGTTTTCTGCACAGCACAAAATAAGCTGAATACGCTTTTCACTGCCTTGAGAAATAGATAGCCCTAATGCCCCTGTTACCGTCGCTGCGCCGCCCATGTCACATTTCATATCTAACATGCCTTCGCTTGATTTAATGCTGTAGCCACCGCTGTCGAAGGTGATGCCTTTTCCAACTAGCACGGCATCAACTGGCGCATCCGTATTACCTGTTGGGTTGTAATCAAGTACCAGCATTGCAGGCGGACGTTCACTACCGCGGCCCACATTATAAATGCCAATCCAGCCCTGCTCTTTAAGATCTTCACCTACCGTCATTGAGTAGGTTACCTTGTCACCACCCAGTGACTTAAGCCACTGTGCTGCTCGGGTTGCTAAGGTTTCAGGGCTTAGATCTTCAGGTGTTTCGTTTACCAGCTGACGGGTAAATAGTAACGCCGCATATTCTTGCTCTAGCGCTTCTTTGTCAGCCGTTTCGGCCCATTTTATTAACGCTGGTTTGCGCGCACGCGTGAAGCTAAGTGCAAAAGCCCACTGCTGCTCTTTGTGCCAATCGCCGCTTAGCGTAACTGCTGGCAGGCTTAAGCCATCTAGCTTTCTTGCCGCTTGCTGAATTAAACGCTCATTAAGCTTGTCGTCAGGCAGGTGAATAACTGCACCTGATTCAGTGAAAGAAAGCTTAGCACTCTCGCCCCACACTGCTTCAGCACTGTTTCTAGAAAGGCTAACGGTAAATTCTGCCATCGCGTTTTATTCCTTATTACATCGTTATATTATTGCAAAGCGCTTTTTGCGCTTGCACAAATGTTTGTTACTCTTTGGCGCCTTGTTTACTGCGCTTGTTGTTCGCTAACCACATACGCTTTGTTCGCTAAGCGCATACGCTATACGTGCTCGTTCAAAAGCACACATATCAATTAGCGAATCACACTAACGTGTTTTCACCTACATTCTAAAAAAGGCGACACATGAAGTTTTCACCTTCCTTATTACGCGGCACCCTTATAAAAAGGTACAAGCGATTTCTTGCCGATGTTGAGTTAGACGACGGCACTATTGTAACTGCACATTGCCCAAATACTGGCGCTATGACTGGCTGTGCTGTTCCTGGATACACTGTCTTTTTAAGTGAATCCACCAACCCAAATCGAAAACTCAAGTATACATGGGAGCTAGCCCAAACATTTGATGGTCACTTCATCGGCATTAATACGCACAATGCTAATAAACTGGTGGCGGAAGCGCTAGATAACAAGGTGCTAAGCGAATTTTCAGACATCACAGATTGGAAAGCAGAAGTAACACCGCCAACCGCCAATAGCCGGTTCGACTTTGCATTAACCCGAAAAAATGTTGAACATCAGAGTGTTACTGAGTATATGGAAGTTAAATCCGTCACCTTAGCGGATGAAAACAAAGGGTTCTTCCCCGACGCAGTCACTCAACGCGGCGCGAAGCACTGTTTAGAACTTGCGCGTTTATCTGACAGTGGTATAAAAACCAATCTATTATTCTGCGTACAACACACCGCCATCGAAAGTGTACAAGTGGCCGAGCATATTGATCCAACTTATGCAGAAAGCGTAAAGATTGCCGCAAACGCTGGCGTAACGGTTTTGGCGGCAAGCTGTATAATAGACGAACAAAAAATCCTATTAAATCAAACACTCCCTTTGATTTTATAAAAAATAGGTTGATTTTTTTCATTTCGCCTTCATATTTGCGCCTTGTTTTAGTGGGAGAACGCACTAATGCGTTTGCTGGTAGCCAGCGGGCTAAATGAAAAAACACCTGGCTAATTTATGAAAGCAATACACCAGCATAATAATTACATAGACACGATTGATTGCCTGAAGTTGTCGAGTCTGATATAGATATCGGTCCAATCAGGACAAGATGGATGTCGTAGTGTAGGAGATGTGGCAGATGCCAACAGGAAAAGAAACAAAATCCCTAGGACTATTAGCGCTGGCAGGTTTACAGCCGTACGAGCCAAAAGCTGACGAAGAGTACATGGGCGAGCCCCAAATGGAGCACTTCCGTCTATTGCTTAAAGCATGGCGCAACCAACTTCGTGAAGAAGTTGACCGTACAGTAACGCACATGAAGGATGAAGCAGCAAACTTCCCTGATCCTGTAGACCGTGCAGCTCAAGAAGAAGAGTTCAGCCTTGAGTTACGTACACGTGACCGTGAGCGTAAGCTAATAAAGAAAATTGAAAAAACGCTTAAGCGAATTGAAGAAGACGATTTCGGCTTCTGTGACCAGTGTGGTATCGAAATTGGTATTCGTCGCTTAGAAGCTCGTCCTACAGCAGATTTATGTATCGACTGTAAGACCATGGCTGAAATTAAAGAAAAACAACTTCAAGGTTAAGTTACTAGCCTCGATTACGTTGATATAGAAAGCCTCATCCCGAAAAGATGGGGCTTTTTGTTAAGCCTTTATTATGCATAACCACTATGTAGGGCGCTTTGCTCCCTCTCCATCCGGCCAACTTCACTTCGGTTCGTTAGTTACCGCTGTTGCCAGCTACCTAGATGCCAAAAGCCATAACGGAAAATGGCTGCTACGTATGGAAGATATAGACGAGCCGCGCTGTATTAAAGGTGTAGATAAAGACATACTCACTACCCTAGAAGCCCACGGCCTGTATTGGGACGGCGACGTCATCTATCAAAGCCAACAACATGCCCGTTATCAAGCGGTTCTCGATGACTTACTTACACAACAAAAAGCCTATTTTTGTACCTGCACACGTAAGCAAATTAAAGCCATGGGCGGTGTTTATAACGGCCACTGTCGGACTGAGCCAGTACACTCCAACACACAGGACTGTGCAGTTCGTTTAAAAGTAGATACTCAACTTGAAGCCTTTGATGACGTGCTTATGGGCAAAGTTATGCCCTCTAATTCAAGCTCTGATTTAATAGCCGAAGACGTAGTACTGAAACGTCGAGATGGCTTATTTTCGTATAACCTTGTCGTGATTTTAGATGACGTATTTCAGCAAGTTAACCATGTCATTAGAGGGTGTGATTTAATTGATGTCACGCCTTTACAGCGCGCCGTATATCACACGCTGGGCTATTCTACTCCTGAATACGGTCACGTGCCGGTCGCTGCCGTGGCACCAGGCAGAAAACTAAGTAAACAAAACCGTGCAGCGCCAGTTAAAAACGAAACAGCTTTAGATAATCTCGTGCGTGTGATGCACTTTTTAGGCTTTTCCTTTCCAAATGCGTCAGAATTTGGTGATATTGATTCGGCGCTTAAGACGGCTATTTCAATGTGGAATAGGAAAAAAGTAGTGAAAACACCCGAAATTATTGTTCCACAGCATGAATCCACTTATTATAGCGAACCTTTATAGTCTGCGGAGATACCATCATCATTCATCGTGTTTTTAAATCTGTTAAGCGCGCTTTTTCAAAAGAGAGTTCGTCTCCTAACGCTTTAAAGCCAAGGACTATGACCCGTGGAGAACACGGTATATCTCGCGAAGACGTAAGCGCAAATGCATTGAAAGTAATGTATCGCCTTAATGGAGCTGGCTTCGAATCCTATTTGGTAGGAGGCTGTGTACGCGACATTTTGATGGGTCACGAACCAAAAGATTTCGATGTGGTGACGAACGCCACACCTGAACAGATTAAAGGCTTGTTCAGAAATTGCCGCCTTATAGGCAGGCGCTTTCGCTTAGCCCATATTGTATTTGGCCGCGAAATCATTGAAGTAGCCACGTTCCGCGGGCATCACCAAGAGTCAGACGAAGACGAAAACCTTCCTAAAGGCAAAGCGGTTGCAAAGCGCGACGCTCACGGTCAATTAGTACGCGATAACGTATTTGGCACCATTGAAGAAGATGCTGAACGCCGTGACTTTACCTTTAACGCCATGTATTACAGCGTGGCAGACTTTACGGTAAAAGACTTCGCGAATGGCCTAGCCGCTATAGAAAAGCGAGAAGTTGAGCTTATTGGCGACCCGGAAACACGCTACCGTGAAGATCCGGTACGCATGCTACGTGCGGTGCGCTTTGCCGTTAAGCTTGGCATGCGCATTGAAGCAAAAACCGCTGCACCGATAAAATCTCTGGCCAACCTTTTACAGAACATTCCACCAGCGCGCTTGTTTGAAGAAACCCTTAAACTGTTTTTATCGGGTAAGGGAGAAGAAACCTTCTTAATGCTGCACGAATACGGCTTAATCGAGCCTTTGTTCCCTCAGCTAACGCCGTTTTTGAAAGATGAAAACAGCCGTGAAATGCAGTTTGTACGTCGCGTACTTGCCAATACCGACGAGCGTATTAATAGCGACCAGCGAGTTACGCCAGCGTTCCTTTACGCCGCACTACTCTGGTATCCGGTTGAAGAAGAGTCACAACGCTTACAAAGTGAGTCTGGCTTAAATGCTCACGATGCATTTAATATTGCGTCAGGCGAGGTTATCGCACGTCAAACACAACGTATTATGATCCCTAAACGCTTCTCTACCGTGGTTCGGGACATCTGGATTTTACAGCAACGCCTACCTAAGCGCTTTGGCCGTCGCGCTTTCCAATTGCTCACGCACCCTAAATTTAGAGCAGGCTATGACTTTTTACTTGCCCGCGGCCAAATTGAAGGAGGCGATCTATTAGAGCTAGCTCAGTGGTGGACGCACTTCCAGCACGCTGACAACGGTAAGCAGAAAGGCATGCTTAACGCCCTTCGCAAAAGCGAAGGCGGCGCAAAAGGTGCCCCGCGTAAGCGCAAGCGTAAACCAGCGAAGCGAGGTCCTGATGCATAAAGAGCACGTTTACATTGGTGTAGGTAGCAACCTCGGCGATAGCCGGGGAAAAGCCCAGCGCGCGTTTGATGCGATAGGTCAAATCGAAGACACCCGCGTACTTAAAACCTCTTCACTTTATTCTAGTAAACCGATGGGGCCGCAAGACCAACCTGACTATATTAACGCGGTGTGCTTAATTGAGACCTCGTTAAAGCCCCACGGCTTATTGAAGCAGCTGCAACGCATTGAGCTGGAAGAAGGCCGTGAGCGCAAAGGTGAGCGCTGGGGTCCACGCACGTTGGATTTGGATATTTTGTTGTACGGCAGCGAAACTATCGACACCGCAGACTTAATCATTCCCCATTACGGCATGGCAGAGCGCGAGTTCGTTATGGTGCCGCTGTTTGAAATTGCGCCCAATATGGTTATGCACGATGGCAAACCCATCTCGGCATGGGTCGCTAACTGCTCGCTGGATGGACTTCGTCGCCTGCGCTCTTCCAATTAGCGGCAAAATCCGTATAGTTCGCCACACGATACCAACAATATCAATCTGAGACATGTCATGAAGAAAGTAACTGTATCGGGCTTGCTTAAGAAAAAGCAGGCCGGGGAAAAGATCACCTCTTTAACCGCTTACGACGCCAGCTTCGCCAAAATGTTCGACGAACAAGGCGTTGACGCCCTTCTTATTGGCGACTCTTTAGGCATGGTCCTTCAAGGTGAAGACGACACCCTACCGGTAACCATCGATGACATTGCCTACCACACGAAAAGTGTGCGTCGCGGCACTGAACGCGCCTTCGTATTAGCCGATATGCCGTTTATGTCTTACGCCACTCCTGAGCAAACCTACGCCAATGCAGCAAAGCTTATGGCTGCAGGTGCAAGTATGGTTAAGATGGAAGGTGGAAGCTGGTTGTGCGACACCATCAAAGGCTTAAACCTGCGCGGCGTCCCTGTGTGTGGCCATTTAGGCTTAACGCCTCAGTCAGTGCACGTATTCGGTGGTTTTAAAGTACAAGGCCGCGAAGCGAGCCAGGCTGAAAAACTGCTTAGCGAAGCGAAAGCGTTGGAAGAAGCCGGTATTCAGTTATTAGTGCTTGAGTGCGTGCCTTCATCGCTAGGCAAAGCGGTTAGCGAAGCCCTAACCATACCGGTAATCGGTATAGGCGCAGGCAAAGATACCGACGGTCAAATTCTGGTGATGCACGACATGTTTGGCATCAGCGCAAACTATATGCCGAAGTTCTCAAAGAACTACCTTGTAGAAACCGGCGATATGCGCAAAGCCGTATCAAAATATATTGAAGATGTGCAAAGCGGTGCGTTCCCATCGGCTGAACACAGCTTCGAGTAACGAGGTAAATTATGAAGGTGGTTGATAGTATTTCAGCATTACGCAGCACGGTGAACGCATGGCGACGTAATGGTGAAACCATAGGTTTTGTACCCACTATGGGCAACCTGCACGATGGTCATCTCAAACTAGTTAAAAAAGCGAAAGCGCACAACGACAAAGTGGTGGTTAGCATTTTTGTTAATCCCATGCAATTTGGTGCGAACGAAGATTTAGACGCCTATCCACGCACTATCGAAGAAGATAAAGCTAAGCTTATTTCTGTGGGTGCTGACGCGGTGTTTTTACCTAGCGTAGCGGAAATGTATCCGGCAGGTCTGGATGCGCAGACGTTCGTTGAAGTGCCCGGTATTTCAGACTCGCACTGTGGCGCCAGTCGCCCTGGCCATTTTCGCGGCGTCGCTACCGTGGTGACCAAGCTTTTCAACATGGTACAGCCCGACGATGCGTTTTTTGGTGAAAAAGACTTCCAGCAGCTACAAGTTATTCGCGCGTTAGCTCGCGATTTATCAATGGCAGTGAAGGTTCACGGGGTTTCTACTGAACGCGAGACGTCAGGCCTAGCAATGAGCTCTAGAAATGGCTACCTGACGGACACTGAAAAAGCGACGGCGAGTGCTATTTTTGCAGAAATGCAGCGCTTAAAAGCGGGCATAGAAAGTGGTAACACCGACTTTGTTGAGCTTGAAAATGCCATGGCCAGTAACCTTGAAGCAAAAGGCTTTAAGAGAGACTACTGTCAGGTAGTTAACGCCGCCACCTTTGAACCAGCTAGCGATAGCGACAAAGAATTAGTTCTGCTTGTTGCTATGTTTATGGGCAAGACACGCTTAATTGATAATATGCAAATCACGCGAGATTAAGCGTAATACCAATCCTCGCGGATAGACTCGAACTACAAAAGAAAACGCCCGATGCATGACTCCTAAACAGAGCCTGTATCGGGCGTTTTTTATATGTAGCTGTTAAAGTCCGCAGTTAAGATGCAACGGTTTCTGTTTCGCGAACGAAATCCATTAGCTCTTTCCAAGCCTGTGTCTCTTTCGCAATTAAGTGTTGCTCAGCCAAAATTGCGGCCAAGTCGTTATGGCTAGTAAGCGGATTCGCTAACACTACGCGAAACACGGTAATACACTGGGAAGGGTAATCAGGCGCTTCCAGGCGAGTACGAGACACAAAAGACTTACCTGCTTCACGCTGCTGCTTTTGTACCGCAACAACAAGGGCGTCAACCTTCTCATTAATAGCGTTGCGGGTTTTAGCATTCACATGCTTTAGCTTTTCCTGCACTTCAGCGGGACAAACGCGATAGGTCAACAGTGATAGAATAGGTGTGGTCGTCAATTCAAAGTCTTGGGCTTTATCAATCATCTGCGCAAAGTCTTTGGCTTTATCAATGCTGCGATCAATAAGTAGCTCGTACCCTTTGCGACCGAATATATGCAGCGCCGAGTACACCATCATGGCCATACCGTTTCGGGAGCCTTCAAGCGTGGTAGCACCTAAGTCTTTAGAGCCTGCACGCAAAATATATTGCGCGTGATGTCTTACCGCATTGGCATTTTGTGGGTCTTTGAAAAGCGCCATTCCTGCGCCCATTGGCACGTACATTTGCTTATGTGCATCAATAGTCACTGAGTCTGCGCGTTCAATACCTTTTAGTCTGTCGCGATAGCGCGCCGAGAACAGCGTAGCGCCGCCCCAGGCTGCGTCTACATGGAACCAGCAGCCTAATTCTTTGGCTACGTCAGCAAGCTCGTCTAGCGGGTCTACGTGCCCTGTTTCGGTGGTGCCGCCTACCCCAACGATAGCAAGAAGCTTATTGCCTTCCTCTTGATAACGTTTACCAATGCGAAGGGCTTTTGCTGGGTCTAGGGTTTGCTTTGGCGCGGGCACAGTTAATAATTGTTCGCGACCTAACCCCAATACATCCACAGCCTTTGACAGCGAGTAGTGCCCACGTTTACTGCACATCACGCCTAAATTGTTAATGTCGTAGTGACGATAGGCAGCGGCAAGCCCTGCTTTTGCCACGCCAGAAAACCCTTTTTGTGGGCCTAGTAATTTGTTGCGAGCCACCCATAAGGCAGTGATGTTGGCAATGGTTCCGCCAGAGCAAAATGCCCCCAAAGAATGGGCCGCACTGTGTAGATGGTTGTCGTAAAAGCTTTGAGGCTGATCGTACACAAGGTTGTGCATCATACCCAATACTTGACGTTCTAGCGGCGTGAAAGCTTTAGACGTTTCTATTTTAACCAAGTTCTGGTTAAGCCCGACCATTAACTTAGAAAGCGGCAGGTGAAAATAGGGCAACGCTGAGGTCATGTGACCAATAAAGGTAGGCGAGTAAGTATTAACTGAATGCGCAACAAGCTTATCTAACAAGCTTTCAGCATGAGTAGACACAAACTCGGGTGACTCAGGCACCTTGGAGTCTGAAAAGTCTTTTTCAATTTCTTCTAACGACGTCTTTTTTGTCACTACGTGCTGCGACAAAAAATCTAAGATATTGTCAGATAAATGCTGCTCGATTTGAGCCAGCTTTGAGTCTTTGTGTTCAGGCTTGGTAAAGACCCTAAACAGGTGCTCTAAACTAACTTGCGCTTCACCCACTCAACACACCTCATACTTAAAACAATCACACATTTCGCTTACATTTATTGGGCGAAATCAACAGGCGGTTTTGTAGGACACCGGCCTGACACTTACTTTTCCTTTTAGCCAAATAGCATTCGACACAATTACTTTGCGACTGGTGCAGCTATTTATCCAACATATCCCTTAACGGTACATCGGCTGGGCTAATGCGCGTTGACGCGGTCCATTCGTTGCCAAACCTGAAAACTTATCACAATACTTTCAGGGTGTCGCACTTTACATCAGATTGCAATGCTCGCCAAGGGTTAGCGCACGGCATTTAAGCGACTATTAACGTTTTATTACATGCAAAAAACTTATGAAGCGGTTAACTCTGCACACGTATTTAAACGAATTCCCCCGAATTTTGTACCGCAAATTTTATCAGTCTCTACTATATTTAATTTATGAATAGTACCAACACGAGTCTCTCGTATTGGTTTTCCATCTTCTAATTGCGAGCCTAAGTAGCCATTGAACTCACATTCAAGCATTCATCGCTGCGATAAAGTACTGCTTCAAAGCAAGGGGGTCTGTTTATGCCCATTCGTGAAATTTCCGAGGATTTCTCTATCGATGATATCGTGCCTTATTTTCAACCCATTGTTGACTTACAAAGCCAAGGAGTATGGCGCTACGAGTGCCTGGCACGCTTGATAACCCGAGGTGATAAGACTTTTTTACCTAGCGAATTTCTCTACCTTATAGAGCGCGAACAACACGTAAATACGCTTGCAGCGAGCATGTTTGTGCAATGTGCCAGCTATTTTCACGACGTTAATATCCCTTGGAACATCAATATAACTGCCAATGACCTTCACAATGTAGAGCTTACTAATACCCTCATCACCCATTTAGCAAGCTATCCCACGCCGGAGCGTGTAAGTATAGAAGTGAGTGCTTCTACTGCCCTATCCAATCCGAAAAGCCTTACCGCATTTATCGAAAAAAGCATGCATGTGGGGCTGGGCGTTTTCATCGACAACGTTGGATCATGCCCAGGTAACATACGAGCGCTTATGAACTTGCCGGTTCGAGGGATTAAGCTCGCTGGCGGGCTAATTAAACACTATGACGAACAAGAGGCAGTGAGGGAATATGTAGACTATCTGCTGTCGCTATGTGAACGCCATGGAGTAAGCACTATTGCCGAGCACGTAGAAGATGAGGCGCATCTAGAACGCGTAAAACGCCTGCCCATTCGTTATGCACAGGGATATGTGTTTAGTCCGCCCATGGCGAATGTGCGAAGTGCCACTGCGCGCCATTAACAAGCGAATTATACGAATTTGAATAACAAACGGGGCGAGATTTTCATCTCACCCCACTTTTATCAGCTTTCAGTATTTCTTGCTGCTATAGCAGACTCAGCTTTCTTCGCTACGGCAGTTAAGCAGCCAGCACGATTGACCGCTCCCTCGGTACTTTCGCTCAAACGGCGTCATGTGATCATCGCCAGTAACTTCAGATAAATCAGATACCATGCCGTAATGTTTAGCCGCTTGCGCAAATTCCATTAGATAAATAAGCCAGTTGCTACGCACCTCAATATTAGGTGTGATCGCCATCAGGTCCACCATGGCCGCACTACCGTGCCAGCGCTTTTGAACCTGCGTCTTTTTAGGATAGGGGTTGGGATACAGCAGAAAGTGCTGAGTCACGTTCCAACTAGACTGCTTTACTAAGCGCCAAAAGTCGTTCACATCGGCACGAATGACCCGATAGTTATCTTGCTGTGCACTGTAATGCTCGTGTTTATCCACCCGCAGCGCCGACTTATCGATACCGATAACACGCGCATCGGGGTTTGCTCTTGCAATATTCGCCGTACTTTCGCCAACGCCGCAGCATGAATCTAAAATGATCTCGCCGCTAAAGCCATCAAGCCACGCACTGACTTCGTCAAACGCGGCTTGTGTATGGTCGCTAATCGGTCGCTTATTTTCACTCGCTTGGTACTTTTTCACTAAGTCGTCTAACTTATCGTGAATACCTACCTGCGATGTTGTGATTTCTCTAGAATTACCGCTGGCCATTAGCTACGAATACCTTTACCCGTTTTAAGTAGGTAGTACGCCACACCAAATAGCAGTGCATTAAAGCCCACTAACAAGGCAAGCGACAAGGTTACATTTACGTCAGAGACCCCTAAGAACCCATAACGAAACCCGTTAACCATATACACAACAGGGTTCGCCTTACTCACCCACTGCCAGAACTCAGGCAATAGGGTAAGTGAATAAAACACACCACCTAAGTAAGTTAACGGTGTTAATACAAACGTTGGAACCACGCTAATATCATCAAAGGTCTTCGCAAATACCGCATTAATTAAACCCGCAGTCGCAAACAAGGTAGAAGTGAGTAACAACGTGAGCGCAATAATGCCCAAATTGTGTATTTGAACATCAACGAAAAACAACGACACTAAGGTAACGATAATACCTATCAGTATGGCGCGGGCCACGCCGCCGCCCACATACCCAAGAATGATGACCGAAGTGGGTACTGGTGACACCAACAGCTCTTCAATATTGCGCTGAAATTTAGCACTAAAAAATGAAGAGGACACGTTGGCGTAGGAGTTTGTGATTACCGACATCATAATAAGGCCGGGCACAATAAACTCCATGTAAGTAAAGCCGCCCATTTCGCCAATGCGGTTGCCGATGAGGCTACCGAATATCACGAAGTACAAACTCATTGTAATAGCTGGCGGCACAAGGGTTTGTACCCATATGCGCAAAAAGCGCGTGCATTCTTTTATCCAAATAGTGGTTAGCGCCACATAGTTTTGCTTAAACCAACCCACGTTTTCTTCTGTGTTCATTTGTGTACTTTCAGTTTTCATGTTTTTCACCTTTACCTGCTGTGGGTTTAGCCAGCTTGCTTCGCTGATTCAACTAAACGCACAAATAGCTCTTCAAGGCGATTTGATTTATTGCGCATGCTCATTACTTGAATACCCTTTTCACTTAGCTGGGTGAAAACCGGGTTCAATCCTTCCGTTTTCTCAACATCAACTTCAAGGGTATGGTCGTCAATCAAACGGTGTTCAAAGCCCGTTAGTAGGTCATCTGTCGTCGTCATGCCATCTGGAATTTTGATATCCAACACAAAGGTTTCTAGGCTTAGTTTAGACAATAAAGCTTTCATGCTGGTGTTCTCGACAATGGTGCCCTTGTTAATAATGGCGATATTGCGACACAGCATTTCTGCTTCTTCAAGATAGTGGGTAGTGAGGATAATCGTGATCCCCTGACGGTTAATCTCTTCTAAGAAACCCCACATAGAGCGGCGAATTTCAATATCTACGCCCGCGGTTGGCTCATCTAAAATAAGCAATTTCGGCTCATGCATGAGTGCTCGAGCAATCATCAGTCTTCGCTTCATACCACCCGATAGCTCACGCGCGCGGGCATCGCGTTTTTCCCACAGGTCGAGCTGAGCAAGGTATTTTTTAGCACGCTCTTTCGCAATACTGCGCGGTACGCCGTAGTAACCTGCCTGATTCAATACAATTTGCAGTACAGTTTCAAATTGGTTGAAATTGAACTCTTGTGGCACCAGACCAATGCAGGCTTTGGCTTGCTCTTTTTGCGTTGTGAGGTCATAACCAAACACCGACACACTGCCATTGGTTTGGTTTACAAGTGAACTGATAATACCAATAGTGGTAGATTTACCCGCCCCATTTGGGCCAAGTAATGCAAAGAAGTCTCCTTCTTGCACTGTAAGGTCGACGCCTTTTAGTGCCTGTACGCCACCTTTGTAGGTTTTGGTTAACCCTTTAATGTCCAACGCTTTCATGATTTGCCCGTAGTGAGAGTGTGATCACTAAGACGTATTGACCTTTGATGCAAACCAAAGGTCAGCACGCCCTAATTAACTTTAGTGAGATGCCGTTATCTGTCGCTAACAACTTACAACCAACGAAGTGTAACCTAGTTCATGCCATTAAATGAATACACTCGCGTTTAGTGGTTGCTTTAAACAGTTTAAGCTTTCGTCTTCTAAATGAGAGCGAAAACGCCTTTTTTCAACCCCAATAAAAAAGCGCTGCGTACCGTTGGGGTAGTACGCAGCGCAAAGGGTAGCTTAATACCAGTCTGAATAGATAATTAAGACTTTTACGTAGAAGTTCAGCCTTACCGCTTCCACGGCACTGTTTCCCCTCTCCTAGTCTTTGAAGAGGCTTCTACAGTGCAATCCGTCTATCTTGCTTGGCACTTAAAAAAAGCAGTGCACTAAACTCGACGGACAAATACTATTAAACCCGTTATTCATGGCAAAAAAAGCGCGTAATTGTGGAAATGTGGTGGTGATTTAGCTTTCCTGTAGATTTAGCACGTGAAGCTGCACGCCAAGCGTTTTATTAATCCGCGCTTCGGGACGTTGTGTGGGGCTGCCGCCAAAGATAAAGTCCACGATAAGCCCCTCAAATATGGCGTAAATGAGGCAGGCTTGAGGATTTTATGCCGAACTTAGGCAATAGCTGTCATTCATAGGTATAGTGTGCGCTCTATCAGAATTATATTTGCGGGTTAATGTATGCCAAAGACAATTGCATTAGTGGAAGATGACGCGGCCATTCGCGAAAATTACATTATGGCGCTTAAAGCGCAGGGCTATAGCGTGAATGCCTATGAGGACAGGCCTTCTGCTGCTGAAGCGTTTAACCACACCTTACCCGACTTAGCCATTATCGATATTGGTTTGAAAGATGAAATTGAAGGGGGCTTTATGCTGTGTCAGCAACTGCGAGGCCTATCACAAACCCTACCTATCATCTTTTTTACTGCACGAGATAACGACGTAGATACTATCAGCGGCCTTAGAATGGGCGCGGACGATTACCTGACTAAAGATATCAGCATGGCTCACCTGCTTGCGCGAATTGCCGCTTTGTTCAGACGTACAGACTTACTTGCTGCCCCCACAGAGCAAAAAGATGAACTAAAAGTTGGCGACTTAAAAGTAGACGTGTCGAGAATGACGGTAAGCTGGCAGAACCAGCCCGTTTTGTTGACGGTAACAGAGTTTTGGATGCTGCATGCGCTCATTAAGCGCCCTGGTCATGTGAAAAGCCGCCAACAGCTAATGGATGAGTCCAGAATGGTGGTAGACGACACCACCATTACTTCGCATATCAAACGTATGCGTAAAAAGTTTGTGCAGCTTGACCCAAACTTCGATCATATCGACACCGTGTACGGCATGGGATATCGCTGGCAGCTATAGCGGGCTTTCGACAAAGACCACGTTTCATCTGATTAAATGATAAGGGCAACCGACTAAAAACATGGGATTTCGCTTTTCAATACGCCTGCAGCTTATGGTGCTGTCGCTGTTCTTATTCACCATACCCTACTTAGGTTATAACTATGTGTGGGAACTTGAACAGTATCTGCGAAACGGTCAAGAACAAACCATGATTGGCACGGCGCGAGCTGTTGCCACTGCCCTTCACGAGCGTCCCGCTTTGTTTGATAGCCAATCGGCGTATCTTCAAGACGTGCGCCCTGGAACAGATCTTTACGCGCCACCTATCCCGTCCCCCATTCGACTTGATGGCGAACTTAACGACTGGCAGCAAGTCAGCGAGTTAATGAGTGAGTATGGCAGTGGCGAAGTTATTGAGTACTACAATGGCTACGCGGGAGAACCTACCAGCTTATCGTTCAAGCATATGGTGGGGCGCTACGGTCAATTTCTGTATGCCATGTTTGAAGTCAGTGATGACGTACTGCTGTGGCGACAACCCAATAGTTTAAGCGTGGAGACTGGCGACCACTTGCTTGTGGGCATGGAAACTCCACAGGGAGAATTAGCAAGGTATGTTGTCGCCCCTTATGAAAGTGGCTGGGTAAATGCGTACAAGCTTGCAGAAAACACAACGACAACTCGGGCGGTAGAGAACGCGCTCTCTATTCAAGGCCGATGGCAAGAGACTGCCACGGGCTACAACATTGAACTGCGCTTTCCGCTATCAATGACCACAGGCGGCTTAGCATTTTCAATTGTCGATGTGGACGACAGGGCAAGTCGATTGAAGCAGTACGCGTTAGGTACGGCTAATACAAAAGAGCTCGCTGAATTAGGTACTGTTATCACTCCTTCCCCTGAAATTGAGCGCATTCTGGCAGGTTTAAAATATGCCGATTCACGGGTGTGGGTCGTAGATAAACACAAGCGGGTACTCGCCCGCGCTGGTGACATTCAATCGGCCACTGGTATTGAAGTAGATGAAAAAGAAACCTCTTCAAATGCAATTTGGCACTGGGTTGAAAGTGAGTGGTTACTTCCACTTTATTATCAAATTCTTACACGGCCACCGGCCGACTTCATTGACGAGCTAGACGATGCTTATGCATTGGTAGGGCAGGATTTAGGCACTGCGCTGAATGGCCAACCCGATTCACTATGGCGTTTGTCACCCGATAACAAAGCCATAGTACTTTCCGCTGCCTACCCTATTTTTATTGAAGGCAACGTAATGGGGGCGGTTATTGTAGAGCAAACCACCAATGGTATTCGTACGTTGCGGAACCGGGCGTTGGAACAGCTCTTTCACGTGATTTTAGCAGTGATGACCATAGGTACTTTAGGGTTACTGCTGTTCGCTACGCGAATTTCAAACCGCATTCGCTCCCTTCGCGATAACACCGAAGCGGTGATAGATGATAATGGCAAAATCATTGGCACCCTTCCGGTTTCAAATCAGCGTGATGAAATTGGTGATTTATCCCGTTCATTTGCGGATGTGCTTTCACGGTTACAGCAGTACAACTCCTATTTAGAAAACATGGCATCCCGCTTATCTCACGAACTTAGAACGCCCATTGCCGTGGTAAAATCGTCGCTGGATATGCTGACTCAGGTGAATGACGCCGACCAACAAGCCGTTTTTGTTGAGAGGGCGCAATCAGGGGTGAACCGCCTAAGTACAATATTAAACAGTATGAGTGAAGCCACCCGATTAGAGCAGGCCATTCAACAAGAAGATTTAGAACCATTCGACTTAGTTAAGGTGATATCTGGGTGTATTGCTGGTTACGAACATGCCTATAGCCATCGACGCTTTAGTTTTACCCACAATGCTGATACTGCGCGCATACTTGGCTCCCCTGAACTTACGGCTCAAATGTTCGATAAAGTTATCGCTAACGCCGTAGATTTCAGTGAAAAAGAAAGTGAAATCCAAGTCAGTATTACGGTTAAGGACAAGCAAGCTGAGTTAACCATTAGTAATACCGGGCCGCTTCTTCCTGAAGGAATGAGGTCTCAGTTGCTTCAGTCTATGGTGTCGGTGAGAAAAGAAAGCGATGTGCAAAATGCCTCTTCACCGCACTTGGGGCTAGGGCTTTACATTGCCAACATCATAATGACCTTCCACAAAGGTCAGTTATCTTTATTCAATCGGAAGGATAGTACAGGTGTAGTCGTCAGCGCGCGCTTTCCTTTGATGTAAATGAATGAAAAAAACGTCCAACTCGGTCTATAGTTAAAGTCTAATAAACTTTGCTACATAGATAGCGAAAGCCGAGCACATACCTTATACCAGTCCACATAGGTTATTATCTATACGGATTGGTATTGAATAGGCTATACGTAGTCATATGCTTTCGTGTCAACAATGGACGCATAGCGCTTTGTCTTTCTGTCTAAGGCTAAAGCCATTATAAAGAATGAATCACAATGCAAAAAAACAACACGTTATTGATTAAATCCATGTCATTTGCGCTTTCTATTTTCTTTACTTCTCATCGAAGGGCGAGCACGTTCAACATAACTAGTTTTATCACAGGTACATTCACTTCGAGCGCTCTCTTACTAGCCGGCGCTACTCTTTCATGGGCACATGCCGCTGAGACATCCTTATCAGCAACGCCAAGCATTTCGATATACGTTAGCGACGCCAATGGGGAGCCTGTGAAAGATATGGTGTTAACCCTAACGCCTAACTTTACGCTCGCGTCAACACCACAGCGTGAAGAAGAGCCCGCCATAATGAATCAAATCGATAAACAATTTGCACCTCACGTGCTTGTTGTTCAATCAGGCACAGATATTTCGTTTCCAAACGCAGATAATCTTTTTCATCACGTGTATTCTTTTTCCCCTACAAAACAGTTTGAGCTAAAACTCTATAAAGAGTTTACCGCTGAACCGCTTCGCTTTGAGCAAGCTGGTATTGTAGATATTGGCTGCAATATTCACGACTGGATGCTGGGCTATATTGTGGTAACCGACAGCCCATTTTTCGCAAAAACCAATGAAGAAGGCCTAATGAATGTTTCACTTCCGGTAGGCGAGTACAGTGTTATGACCTGGCACCCGCAGCAACCTGATGTGAAACTATTTAACAGCGCAACATTGCATATCACCAACTCACAAGAATACAAATTTGTTCTTGATGCAGTTTTCAGTGACGATGACTTCGACGAAGGATTTGGCGATTATTAATGCGTAATGTCTTTGCCTTAACCGTCTGTTTGCTTTGCACGGGTTTGACACTTCAGGCTCACGGAGAAACCAAGGCCCTAGTAAGAACAAGCTTTGTGGCAAAAGATGATTCGCGAAGCTTTCAGCAAATGGGGGCCGGCCATCAGCGTTATGAAAGTAACGGCATACAGCTCTCTCATGCTGTAGTGATAGCTGACTTTATGTTAGCGGATAGTTGGTCGGCAGTTGGCGTCATCAATGGTTATAGCGATGGGGAACAAAAGGTTGGATTCTCCGAACTTTATTTAAAATATCGCCCGTTAGTCGCATCCAGCATAAAACCTGAAGTAAAAATAGGGGCATTTTTTCCTGCTCTCTCAGCGGAAAATACCGACGCGGGTTGGTTATCGCCTCACTTTCTAAGCAACTCAGCAATTAATAGTTGGGTGGGTGAAGAACTAAGAACGGGCGGCATCGAAGTAAGTCTACGACAAAATGGCAGGCAATTAAGAAGCCACTGGTCATGGAAAGTATTAGGCAGCGTATTCAAAGGTAACGATTCCACCGGCACTCTGCTTTCTTGGCGAGGGTTTGCCCTTCACGACAGGCAGTCCGTTTATAATGATCGCGTAAACTTCCTCCCCATTCCCGGCGTCGTCGATGAAGATAAGTTAAACGCACCGGCATGGACTGAACCCTTCAGGGAAATTGACAATCGGTTTGGGTACTACGTAGGAGCTCACTTAGCCTATGCTAGAAAGGCCGAGTTGCGTTATTACTATTACGACAATAATGCAGACCCGAACATTGTTGACCCAGACCGCATTTATGCCTGGCATACGCGCTTTCATTCGTTAACACTGCGATATTTACCACGACCTGAGTTAACGGTGTTTTCTCAAGTGCTACTAGGTGACACTTTGATGGGGGAGCATATCGTAGACAACGATTTTTCCAGTGCGTATATCGGTGCGGCATACAACCTAAAGCAATTAGGCTGGGAAGATTTAACGTTAGCCATGCGTGGGGACTGGTATCAGGTGGTAGATAACGATGATGTTATGTATGACCCGAATGGAAGCAGAGGTAACGCCTTTACCGTTAGCGTAAGGTACGACATTACCGCTTATTTATCCGTTAGCGCAGAATGGCAATTAAATTCAGGGCATCAGGAGAATTTGCGTTTTTTCCAATCCGACGAGGACTATAGAGAACAACTATTTCAACTGGCATTCACTGTAACTCTGTAGCGACGCGACTGGTGTTCAGTCCTACCCTTTCGCCACTTCAATTAAATCAAATTTTGTTTCGCTGTCACCTTTCACCATCACCTGACACTGTCCCCAAGAGCTTGGAATTTGCCAAACATGCGCTTCGGCAACCGTGAATTTTTCTCGATGAGTATCACAACGGACTTCAACGGTATCAAGTTCTCCTTGGATGTTGCCAAAAGCAAACTTACTTCGCACGAGAGTGTGGAACCAATTCCCATCACTTCCTATCGTTACGGGCACGGTTAAGTTTTGCTCAGATGCAATAGATTCTTCAATCTGACTAATTAGCGGCGCGATCTCGCCAATACGCGTTTCTTGCGCTTCCATGTCTTGAAGTGTGGTGTAGGATTTTAATGCTTCTGCATAATACCCGCGCTGAGCATCGAGTATGATTTTTCTTTGAAGGGCGTATGCCACATAATCTTCATCAAACACCATGTTATTGAAGCGCTTACTACCGTTGCTGGCAAGTAATCGCGTTAGGCTTTGCGCTTCCCTCTCTACGTCACCTTGTTTGCTCGCTATATGAGACTCCAAGTTTAGCAACCACGTATTTTCATAGCGGTTTAGCGTATCCCAGCCTAGAAGCTCTTTAAGTGCTTCATCAGCCGCGTCAACATCACCCGCATTAAAGCGCTCGTCTGCGTCTTTATAAGCTTTAATAAATTTGCGTGTGGCACCGCTTTTTCCGCTTATAGCGAAATCCATTTGGACTGCTTGATGACACTGCTGGGTAGGTTCGCCATCTTTGATCGCGGGGTTATACTGCCATTTTTTAACCGCTGACAGTGCACTGCGTTTGAAAGAAGGGCTTCCAAAGAAGTCTTCTACAACAGGGTCTTTCACTCTGCCTTCTTCGTCGATAACGTAGCTTAGCCTAACCCAACCTTCTCGGCCTTTTCTAATGGCTTGAGATGGGTATTTAGGATCGACACGTTTCAAAGGCGTCGCTGGTGTAAATGCGCTTATGCGCTCTACTTCATCAGCTTTCGATTCAGCGAGCGCTTTTTCTTCAAGATCATCACATGGGATACTCAGTTCCTGTGCAGCTGCACTTGCCGTGAAACCTGTAGCGAGCAAAGCCGCTAAAACGAGCGACGATTGGGTTTGCTTAACAATACTTTCCTGGGCTGAATATTCTGTTCTCAATGCTTTTTTCCATAAATCCTGTTTCATATTCATCATCCTTAATAATGGCTAAACATTACGAGCGAATTAGCGCTAATTCTATTTTTTAGACGAACTCTCAAGCGACGCATCGGGTACGTTTTTGATCATCATTTGTTCTTTGCGTTTCATCATCATCTTGGCAAGCCTACGCATGCTCACCGTGGTGTCTTTTTCATCTACGATATCGACACCTAACAAGCGTTCGAGCAGGTCTTCTAGCGTAAGCACCCCTTCTAAACCGCCGTACTCGTCAACCACCAGTAACATATGCACGTGCTTATTGATGAAGTGCTCGAAGGTGACTGACAGCGGCATAGTGTTTAACACGGTAACCATATCTTTTGCGTATTCAGAAAGCGGCTTATCAGTGTTACCTCTGGCTTGTGCCACCAATAAATCAGAACGCATAACAAAGCCGGTAATGTTTTCTGAGTCGCTGTCTTCAAACACAGGGATACGAGAAAATTCTATATTGGCGTGTTTGTGGAAAAAGCCTTCTACCGTCATCGACTCCGACACTTTAAATAGCGCCGTGCGGTGGGTAATCGCATCTTTCACTTTCAGCTCGTGCAAACTTAACAAGCTTTGCAGAAACGCCGCTTCGTGATTCGCTAGCTGACCTTCTTGCCCCGACAACTCTGCCATGGCGTGTAGCTCACTGCGGCTTAACCCGCGAAGTGGACTGTCTTCTTTAAAGCCTTTCGTCATTAGCTCAGACATTTTAACGAACGGCATAAGTACAATTGAAAGGTATTTAAGAAAATATGCAGTTACTGGCGCTAGTGTACGCCAATAGGTTGCACCAAGTGTTTTAGGGATAATCTCAGAAAAAATAAGAATAAGGAGTGTAAGGACTGCTGAAATAACGCCTAGATAGGCGTCACCAAATACTGCTGCCGCTTGCGCACCTGCCCCGGCAGCCCCCATAGTATGAGCAATAGTGTTCAGCGTTAATATTGCTGATAAAGGCGTATTTATATTATCGGTTTGTTTACGTAGTAGCGCACCACTGGCTTTGCCCTCTTTCTCTAACACAGAGATATAAGCGGACGAAACACTCAGAATCACAGCCTCTGCAATGGAGCACAAAAAAGAAAAGCCCAGTGCAATGAAGACGTACACAATAAGTAAAAGCATGTAGTTATTCCAAGCGTCCTTGTAGGTTTAAACGCGTTTTAATTTTAATAAGTTGAACGACTATTATGGATAATAGAGCGGGATATACAAGCGCTCTATGAATATCATTTGAGCGCTTTATTATGAAAGGCATTCGCTGGGCTACTGTTAGCCGCAGCACGCCGAATGTTGCTCTTGGTTATGACGGTGTTGCTGCAGCTTTTTCAGACCCAGCCTTAACATTAACCCCGCCAATAAAATCGCGCATAGCCCATAAATCACCTGAACGTCTGCACCGTGCTCATGAACATGGCTTTGGGTTTTGATCATAGAGGCTTAAGAAAACGAAGCTACTAGGTAGTTCAGTGCGTAACCAAAACCAATACTCGCAGAGATAACACTGAAAAGGTAAAGCACTAACGTTCGCGTGCCCATTTCTTGTTTGATCATTCCCATCGTTGATACGTTAGTGGCGGGTCCCGCCATTAAAAACACTAAAACAGCACCGGGCGATAGCCCCGCCGCAAGAAACCCAACCGCGAGTGGCGTTGATGCTGTAGCACATATGTACATAGGAATGCCGATTAGCGCCATCACTAGCATGGCGACCACGCCATCACCCCATTGCGTTAAAAAGTCGGTGGGTACCCACGTTTTAATTGCCGCGGCAAGTGCTAATCCAATTAATAACCATATCACAATGTCTTCAAGTAACTTGCCACTGGCATATGAAAGCACGCTTGTGATTTTCGAAGGCGAAGACTCTTGTTTGGGCTTGTCTGTGCTTTCGTGGTTATGAGCATGTGTTTTTTCGCTTGCACAACAGGACGTGCTGGCCTGTATTTGCGGCTCTGGTTTAGGTGCTTGCTTTGAACCACAGCACGATGACTGCGTCGCCTCAGATTGTCGTTGTTGAGCCTCTTCTGCTTCTGCGAAAAAACGCACCATCAATCCAGCATAAATAGCGCTTGTAATGGCCGCGATGGGTCTAACAATGGCATACAACGGTCCAAGCAATGCGTAGGACACAGAAACACTGTCTACGCCAGTCTCGGGCGTAGACACTAAAAACGAGATAGTGGAAGATTTGGATGCACCGCTACGCCTAAGCCCAAGTGCCGCTGGGATAACGCCGCAAGAGCACAGAGGTAAAGGCGCACCAATAACCGCGGCCTTTGTAATTGAGCCAAACGATGAGCTGCCCATGTGCTTTTCCAAAAACGAAACGGGTACCAATTCGTGCATGATACCCGCCACCAGCAAACCGAGAAGTAACCAAGGCGCGGATTCAACGAAAAGTGCTAGGAAATTTTGTCCAAGTAAAATGATATCTGACACAAAGCCTCACAGGTTATTTTGTTGAAAGGTCACGTTGAAGAACGCGGCTTTTGACAACAAAAATAACGGTGTTTTAGAACGGTAAGTATAATAACAGATATGCTGTATGACAGAAAATCAGCAAAACTGATTAACCTGATTTATGCGAGTGCGTTTTGCTTTTAAAGGAAAGAAAAATGGCCAGTACAAATGCACTGGCCGAATGTTGACTGTCTCGAAAGTGTAATTTTAAACCACGAGGTCAACCATGAAAGTTTTTGTCGCTAGTGACTTATCCGTTGGCTTGCTCTTTTTTAAGCTTCGATTCCTTTTTGAGTTTTGACACCACAGAAAAAGCTTCAAGCATAACAAGCACAGACACAATAAGTACTACTGCGTCTAAGAATACCAATAGATAGTTACCTTCAACGTAGTATTCTTTAAGTTTAATAAGCCCAGCAAAGAAGGCCATAATCAGTACAAACACCATTGGAATCAGCGTATATTTCGCTGGTCGACCTAATTTAATCAGCATAACCGAGATTACTAACAGGGTTAAACTGGCTAGTATCTGGTTAGTAGAACCGAATAACGGCCAAATAATCATACCGCCACTGCCTGACGCACCACCTGCACCGAAGGCCAGCAATAAACAACATCCAACAGCTACGAGCGTTGCAACCACGCCGTTCTTAAGTGCACCAATTGAATAGATATCGCCCCATTCTTGGATTATGTAGCGCTGCAGACGCACGCCCGAATCCATGGTGGTGCCAGCAAATAGAACAACCATTACCGCAAGGATCGTTGACGAGAAATCTACCGGCAACCCCCAACCCTGCTGAATTAGGTTCGCACCACCAGTGATAAATGCACCCACGCTACCCGCACCCAAGTGGCTGTATACTTCGTGCCATTCTTCGGGAGAAGCTGCAAACGCAACGCCGCTCACAGCAACAATGGTAATAAGTGCCAGTGAACCTTCACCGACCGCGCCTAGGTAACCAACAAAGCGTGCATCGGTCTCTTTGTCTAGCTGCTTAGAGCTGGTACCTGAAGACACAATACCGTGAAAACCAGAAACAGCGCCACACGCTATAGTAACGAACAACAGCGGGATTAGACTTGGAGAATCGACAGCGGTTTGAGCGTTAAACGCTGGCGCCGTGATATCCGGCATAGCAAAGAACACTGCACCATAAAGCAGGAACAAGCCAACAAGTAACTGCATACCGTTAATGAAATCACGAGGCTGTAACAGCATCCAAACTGGTAACAGCGATGCAATAGCGGCGTAAATAAATAAGATAATGATCCAGTTTGCTTTATCTGCTAAACCAAACATGGTTTCCGGCAGACTTAGTGGGATATAACTGCCCGCATACACCGATGCGTAAAGCACAATAATCCCCACAATACACAAGGGTATGAGGCTGAAATTACGTTTAAGCAATTGACCTATGACTAATGCAACTGCGATTGCCATCCAAGCTGGGAATACCGCATTGGGTTGGGAGACAAAAGAGTTCGCGATAACCACGCCAAATACCGCATTAACCATTAAGAGTACTAGGAAGATCACTATCATAAATAGTGAACGAGAGCGTTTTCCGATGACGGTCTCAGACAGCGCGCCCATTGATTTGCCTTTGTGGCGTGCGCTGGCCCATAAGGCGCCCATATCGTGCACACCGGCAAATAATATCGTACCGAACACAACCCAAAGTACCGCAGGAACCCATCCCCAGTAGACAGCAATAGCTGGACCTACGATGGGTGCTGCCCCCGCCACGGAAGTGAAATGGTGCCCCCACAATACAACTTTATTGGTGGGAACATAGTCCACCCCATCTTTCATTGTATGGGCTGGTGTTACAAAACTATCATCCAACTTAAATATACGGCTCGCAATAAACTTCGAATATACGAACCAACCGAGCAACATTCCGATGATGCCCAGTATAACAATGGCAATAGACTGCATACTGTCGTCCTAATTTGTTTTTTCGACAGGCCCTAGGGCCTATTGTTCTTTGGTGTACGAATTTTGGTTTAAACGTACAACAAAGGTCAGCAGCCCCTAGCCTGTTGATTTTCTTATTTTCAGTTCAAACATTACACCAATTATCGGTGGCGAAAGGTCATACCTGAATAAGAAAACACCTATTTAAGGTATGCCCAACGTACTGTTGCGCATATTTAAACATGCGACAAGGCAAGGGCCTGACACATTAGACTAAAGTCTAACTTAAAGTTTGGGATTTAGCTGTAAGGCTTTTGAGGTTTATTAGCGATGATTCAGCGGTGAAACAGGAAAGTGCAAAACAGACATTAATTGCCTGCTGTTCTCCACATTAGTAAAGGTCGCGGTGATAACGTCCTTCGTCAGCTAGCGCATTGTAGGCTTGCGCTTCAAGTATGGACTGCAAAGCCATGTCAACGCCTTGGCCCATTCCCTCAAAATGCCCACAAACGTATACTTGTCCGGTATCGCCTAAGAAGGATTTGACCTCATCTCGCTGCTCAACAAGACGCTGTTGAACATAGCCACCACCTTTCTGTCGGGAGAAAATCACTGACTTTTTGAAAATACAGTCACTATCCTGGAAAGGCGATAGCGTTTTATCAAGCACATCATCTTGCATGGGATGACGTTCGCCAAAAAATATCCAAACTGGCCCAGCGTTCTCAAGCAATGCGCGTTTTGCAAGTTGAGCTCGTACCCCCGCAATGCCGCTACCCGCAGCAATTAATAACAATGGGCACTGAGTATTAGTAATAATAGCGCTGGTATTTTTCCGAATGTAGGCCTGTACTAACTGAGATACAGGTAAATAACGGGTAAGTAATCCAGAACCTAGCCCAAGTTGGCCGTTGTCTTTAACCAGCTGTCGAACTACAAGCTTTACGTCGTGTTCTTGTGGTACCGACGCAATGGTGTAGCTTCGGCTTACAATCGGTGACTGCCCTTGCTGAGGAATAAGGACTTCCAACACGTCTCCCGCTTCCCATTGTTCATGTAATTCTTGTGTCTGATTAGAATGGTCAACGTTCAAAGACAAGCCGAACAGGCCTGGCGACGCTGGGTTTGAAGGTTTGCCCTCAGAGTGGTCAGAGGGTTCGTTTGAAGTCACGCCAGAAGCTAGACTTATTTCATTTAATTGAACTCGGTTTTTCAGTGTGAAAGCATGGGTAGGGTGCTGCTTATCCTGTGGCAACGAACCAAGCAAAGACAAATGCTCACCTTTCCCTGAATCTAATGTCGTTAGCGGAGAAAGCGCACGTGCGCCTAGTGCACTGATATTATCAAACAACGTGACTGCGAATTGGCAAAACGCGGCGTATTGCTTATCGCCTAATCCCACCACTTCAAAAGACAGGTGGGAAAGGTAATCAGATTGATTCGACGACGCTTTTTTTAGCGCTTTACTAAAGGTTCTACCCGCATCAGGGGGTTCGCCTTCACCGTAGGTACTCACAACAAAAATGACTTTCGACACACTACTTAACGTGTTGAGTTTCAAAGATGCCATGGACACTACCGACGTTTGCTCTTGCTGTGATAGCGCCGCGGCCTTTGCGCGGGCAATTTTTTCGGCCGTACCGGTTTGGCTTGCGTATACGACAAGGGTCTCCTCGCCTGATACCGCATAGTTGTATTGCTTTCGATGTTTAAAAAATAACACCGCTACCCACAGCATATACATGCCAATGCTTACTATTGCTATGAGTAGACGGTGTGTTTCTGTCATGTGCTTAACTTTTATGCCGTTGTATTGAAATAGCTAGAAACTTAAGAGGCTGTTGTTCTGTGAGTATTCAAAGAACGTTTACAGCCCCTAGCTGCGCAATAACGTGCGGTTATTACAGCGGAAGTACTTCAAATGTGCCTGAGTAGCTACCGTTACGAGACGTTGCAGGCTTTTGCGCTTTATCGTCTTCATAGCCAATTTCTACAAAGTACATACCGGCTTGCGGCCATGTAATTTCAATCTGACCATTTTTGTCAGACGTGACTTTAATCGTTTCCTGATCATTTCTGTAGCGCATACCACCGCGCACAACTTCCACCTCGGCGCCAACCGCAGGCTCACCGTCAATAAGTAACTTGAAGGTTGCCGTTTCGGTGGCGAATAAATCATTAGGGTGAGTCACTGGCACTAGCTCCAAACCCACGTTATCAGGCGTGAACACCTTATTCGATGGTGCACCAAGAGTAACAAACGTTTCTACACGGCGAGAGCTTTGCATTACGCGAAGATCTTTTGCTTTCTTAGGCACGGCTGTTGCGAACTCTTCCGGCTTATATTCTTCACCACGGCCGGGCCACATCTTGCGCTTGCCTTCTTCATCTCGCCAAAATGCGCGAATACCATTGCTAGCAGACGTCAGTTTGTATGTACCTTCTTTGTTTAATTTCAAATCAAACGTAGTTCGGTACTTACCGCGTGCCATATTTTCTACGTCTACGGCTTCACCTTCTGGTGATTGAACCACTAAGTTACTGGCGTTCATTGCGAAGTGGTCAGGGTGAAAAATAGTATTTGAAATAGCAGCATCAAACGTCACGTAAGCTTCTTCACCTGATAGTACGGTAGAGCTTGGAAGTAACCACGCGCGATGCGCACTGGCTGAAAATGACACGGCAAGTGTTGCTGCTAGCGCAATGGCTGAAGCTTTTACTGATAGTTTTTTCATAATGTCCTCTTATTGGCTCTCTACTGAGTGAGCGTTGAATTAGCGCCTCAGCAGATTAGTCTTCCAGACGCAGTACTACACGCCCAAGTTCTGAATTTCCTTTCACCTCTACCGGTAGTGACGCAGCAGATAGCGGTAATGAAAATGGCAGAGACAGTACTTCTCTTCCGCCTACTTCTCGTGATGCCTCAACGCGAAGCGTGTAATCGCCCTCTGGCAGTTCTGCTAACGCTTTATTTAGCTGCGAATCAAGACTGTAATCGCCTGGGCCTTTTGTTGCACTGGTAAGTCCGTCATAAGGCAAATCAAGGCTTCGTCCACCACGACGCCACCATTGGCGCAAGTCTTTAAGCCACTCTTTCCCTTTGTCTTCACGCATTTCAACGTCGTACCATACGGCGACTTGAGTAGCCTTGCGTTTACTGTCTTCAATCCACACGGCAAGATAAGGTTTGTGATATTCAGCCACATCAAGTTGCGGTAAGGCCACGTCAAGCTTGGCTTGGCTTGCAGCGTGAATAGCGCCAGAGGCAAATGTCATACTTAATAAAGTCGATGCGATAACTGCGCCTTTTCGCATTTTCATGTAAACACTCCTTAAAATTGTGTAGGTAAGTGCCACTAGCGTCGCGCTAGTGCACAAACAGTAAAATAATGACAAACGGGATGAGCACACCGAGCGTAGTAATGGGCCAAGTAGACGCGCGCGTTTTCGAGTGACGCATTAATAGTTGCAGCCCAGTTACGCTAAAAATAATACAGGCAACAGCGAAGATATCGATAAACCAGCGCCAGGCATTTCCCGTGTTCCGCCCTTTATGCAGGTCATTGAAATAAGATATCCATCCTCTATCAACGTTTTCATAAGTTACTGTGCCAAGTTCAGCGTCTACTGCTATCCAACTGTCAGCACCGGGTCCAGGCCAAGCGGCATAAAATTCAATACCATCCCACTCTCCCGTCACCGATGAAGGTAGTGAAATGCCCTCTTGCGACTGCATAAACGCGACGAGTTCGCTTGGAATGGCTATGTCACCGGTGTCCAGAGAAACCAATTGTTCGACAACCAACGGTGGTAGGCTTGATTCAGCTGACGTTACAGTTCTGTTCGCCGGAATGTCTGCAGCGTGATTTAGCGTAATCCCCGTTAGGGCAAATAACATCATCCCGACCAGACAGACTGCGCCACTAATCCAGTGCCATTGGCGGATGCCGCCTAAAGAAAAACTCATAATTTCGTTGCTAACTCTCTGTACTACTCGGTGATATTGATTAATTCAACGGGCTAGATAATACAGATATTTCCACCCTTTTCAATGTAAATGAGATTTATTCTCATTATTGTATTTTTTGCTCAACAACCTTTAAGTATTGCTTCACTTTTCGCGTAAACGAGGCCCCCAAAAAGCGACAAGCAATAGGTAATTACACATCACGGTGTAAAGGGAAGGTAAATAGGTAAACGTTGCTGAAACCATCACGCTTGCAAGCTGTAAAAGCCCTATCCATACCACCACGCCAATTTCGGTCTTCCACACGTCTATGCAGTTCATGAGGCTTATTGCCATAAGCAAATACGCCAAACTATGAAGCACAATTAAAAGTAGTGGTGAAGGTGTACTGGTTAGTCGAGTGATACCGGCATGCTTCTTGTTGCCAAGCGAGAGTAGTAAGAAACTCAAATAAGTAAGCACAAATGCGAACACCACATCCAGAATGACACTCATATTAATGCCTCGCTGTTGTCACCTTGCGGCTTATTTTGGCGAGCTGTGTCTTTTCGCTTTGGTGAAGGTGCGCTGTTTACCCGTTTTGCTTTCACGGCTTTGGCTTTTGTGACGTGGTAAGCAGCATAGCCAAGTACTGCCGCAAGTGTTATGCACATAAGGTCAAAACCCACTCTCAGGCTATCACCATTTGCAACCGCGAAATCTAAGCCTGTTGCTGAGGTGAGGTGGTCAAGCAAAGGGACAAGCGCAAACAACACTGCTGCAAAGCCAAGTTGAATTACCCACCCTTTTTTGTCTCGCCAAATAAACCCTGCAACCACACACACCAGCCATATTGCGAAAAAAACCTTAATTTCCCATAAGCTTCGAGACGTTAGATCAGCAGGAAGTAGTCTATTTACCCAAAAGTAGCCACCGGTCGCACACATTAATCCTGCAATGCTGCCTATATTACTGCCTCTGACCAATTCAAAACCAAACTCTCCAAGCTGCTGCTTTGCCCGTTTCACTACCCACAAAACAGAGCCCGTTCCCACCATAATGGTACCCAGAATACCGGCAAAATATAGTAACCAGCGAGTGAGGGTATCGGCGAAGCGCGCTTGATGTAGCATATCCAAATAGTTATACGTCGCCTGGCTGGCGTTAGCGGCTACTGAGGCTGGGCGCTCGTTAATGACTTCGCCTTGTGCGTTAAATACCAGCGCACTACTTCCTCCACGCCCCGCACTTAACTGCGTTCTGTTGTTCCCACTTAGCGTAAACTGAGCGTTAGCTTTACCCGGGTGAGTAATAGATAGGCTTTCAACCGGCACCTGCCATGTGCGCTCAGCGTGAGCAATCATCGAAGAGATGGGTAAGGCCAATAAGGCATTAATGTCTGGCGAAGCTAGATTTTGCTGCTGCGCATTCTGGCGTACTTCTGTACCTTGAGGACGGTGCCGCACGCGCTCCTCGCTGTTAAAAGGCAATAGCGTGGCGCCTAATAGAATCAAACCAGAAAAGGTGATCATGATATGAAATGGTAGTGCTAATACCGCACTTATGGCGTGCCCATCTATCCAGCTCAGCAGCTTCTTCTTTGGCCTGAACATAAAGAAATCGGCAAAGATTTTTCTGTGCATGATGACGCCGCTGATAATAGCAACAAACATCATCATACTGACTACGCCTACTATCCAGCGTCCAATGGTTCTGTCGATACCGTATAACTCGAAATGAAAACGATAAAGGAAGTTGCCACCGGCCGTTTCCCTTACTTTTATCTCTTCACCCGTGGACGGGTTCAACATGACCCGTGGACCTCGACGACGCTCGTTACCTGCATTAGCGTCGCGCCACGACAAGTCGAGTGTATTCGAGCGCGCATCTGGTAGTGAGAGTTGCCATTCACTTGCATTGGGCGCATTGATCGCAAGATAACGTAAACCGTGCTCTAGCGCCTTTTCGCTGGGTACTGCGGCGTGTTGTTCTGGCTGCATCCAATAGGTTATTTCGGTTCTAAAAAACGACAGCGTACCGGTAAAAAAAATCGCAAAGAGTAACCAACCAACAAGTATCGAGCTCCAAGTATGAAGCCACGTCATAGACTTTCTGACATTCCCTTTCATGTTAAAGCCCTGTACTGATTGAATAAAGACATAAGGCTAACGCAGAGAGCGCTGTCATTATGATGGACGCCTTTTTCGTCGTATCAAAGATGAACGTAAAAAGGATGAAGGTGCAGTAAACACAAAAGAACAGCATTCTTACCAGCACTTCGTGCTCTCGTCCGTCAGCCCCTATAAAATTGGCGATAGCACTGCTTAGCCACGCTGAAAAAGCGTAGCCCAGTGCCACAGCGATCAGCGTTCTAAGTGCGACATCCAATCGTTCACGATTTATGGCGACGCGGTTCACCGTTTGGCTTTTCATATTGTGTTCTTCACTAGGTTTTCTAGTGACTGGATGTTGCCAAGTAAATCAGAACGGGATGGGTACGATTTATAGACTTGTCGTAAAAGCGTAAGTGCATCTTGGTACTGACGCTGATCTATGGCAATTTGCGCACGCCCGAGCATGGCGCGCTGTTTAACGTCGGCGAGTGACTCAGCTCGTAGATAGGTCATTTTGGCACGTTCGACGTTGTTCTGTTGACGATAAAGTGAAGCAAGAGACAACAGCGCCTCTCCATTGTCAGGGGCGTCAGCAATGGCTTTGGTCAAAAGGGAAATTGCCGTTTTGCTTTGCCCTTTGCCCATAGCCAACTGAGCTTTAAGTACATTAAGCGTAGCTGCTTGAGTGGTCGTGAGCTTTTTCACATTGTTGTCAGCAGCTTGCGTTAATTTACCTAAATCAGACCACTGCTCATTAGCCGCTAAGTAAGCCGCTATTTTGGAGTAAGCGTCGAAGCCTTCCCCATCTTTGTCGGTAATGAAAGTCTTCGCATGGGTAGCCAGTATGTCTGCTGCGCGCCGCGGACTGCCGTCAGATACGTGCAATTTAGCCACTGAAATCAAGTTCGACAGCGAGCGGTCACCTAAAGAAAGGGCAGTCTCTAAGCTGCTCAGCGCCTTTACCATGTCACCCTGCTTTAACGCTATTTGTCCCCGTTGGAGCCAAAGCTGCTGATCACTTTCATCATCTACCAACATTTCGCTTAGCAAGCTTTCCGCCTGTGCAAGTGCATTACTTTCAATAAGCGCGAACAATAAGCCTTGATACCATTGCTTGTTTTCAGGTTCGAGCATTAACGCATTTTGATAAGCACCAATAGCGGTGACAGGTTTGCCAAGCTGAACATTGGTATAGGCTAGCTGCCCGAAAAGTTGGGCATCTTGAATACCTAGCTCTACGCTTTTCGTTAAATGAGTGCGTGCTTTGGCCAATTTATCTGTCATTAAATACGCCATGCTCAAACTTCTGTGCGCCGATGGAAGGTTTGGCATAGCATCGATAACGTCCAACAGCACTTTTTCGGCAAGTGAGTAGTTTTTCTCATTCAATAGCACTTGTCCGTAAAGCTCACGCAAGCGTGGACTAAATTGAGAAATATCCTGGGTTGCAAATGCGCTGGCAACGTTTGAATAATTGCCTGCTTGCAAGTCGGCCTGAATGCGCCCGATAAACTCACCTTCTTCACGGGATATACGTTCACGATGATCATCTCTATGATGCTGACGCATGACAAACTGCCAATCGGGTTCTTCCAATTCCACCGTTATTTTCGCACTTACCGGCTTAACAAAAGCCAGCGCGCTCACTACACAGCTGAGGACAGTTACGGCTGTAATCTTGTTTAACATTGTCTCAATCAACCTCTAAATTCTTTAGCTTCTATTTCGCTTTATTGCGATAAAACCAGGCCTTTATAAAGCCTCTATTAAGCTTCTATTAGGCCTCTATAACTACAGGCCAAATAAAACGCGCCTTCACCGCTTCATCTTCTTTGTAGGGCGATGTAAATTTGCTGGCTTTAACAAAACGCATTATTTCTTTATTGAGCTCGTGATGCGGGTTCTCGACAATGTCCATCAGCTTTACGTTGCCGTGTTCGTCAATAATGACGTCGAGCTTTACAATCACCCGCTTGATACCTTGCTTTTTAAGTCGCTTGGGGAAACGTATTTTGACCGGTGTCAGCAAGGTAGGCTTTGAATCCAGTTCGCTTAGCCCAAAGGCGTCCAATTCAATATCAGGCATATCCCATTGGGTTTGGGTCACTTTGACATTTGGCATGTCGGGCTTTGGCACTTGAATATCTGGCTCAACACTTAAATCCGCCATGGTCATGGCTGCGCCACTGCCCTCTACCTGCATAACAAGTTCAGTCTCTTCCACTACATTTTGCGTTTTAGGGGGCGGCGGCGGTGGAGGCGTTACCGCAATGTCTAACTTGCGCACAACCATAGTGTCGGGCTGCAGATTAGACAAAAAGTGTCCTAGCCACATAACGCCGAGCGCACAAACGAGCACCGCACCGCTAAGTAGAGAAGGTTGAAGATTGTATTTCATTGAATTTTGCCTCGTTCGCTATGGCTTCAAAGTGGCGATATTTACCGTGTCGGCACCCGCCAGTTTGGCTTCATCTATGACTTCTACCAGTAATTCAGAGCGAACGGCTTTATCTACCTGAATGACTACTGGGCGTTGTTCTTTCATCAACAATTGCTCAACGGTAGAGCGCACACCGCTCACACCGATATTGGCACTGTCATACACCACTTCACCGGTTCGGGTAATTGCCAGCATAATGGCCATTTGATCGAGCTTTTGTGCTGATATTGCCTGTGGTTTATCTACCTCTACCCCAGTCTCTTTTACAAACACTGTTGAAACGATAAAGAAAATTAAAAGTATAAAAACCACGTCTAGTAGCGGAGACATATCAATGCCTTGCGCTTGCTGGTTTTCAAGGCGTCGCTGTAATCGACTTGCCATGTTTACGCCTCCCTTGCTACGGCACGCTTTACCGCACCATTAACAAACATCAACAAAAGCCAGCCAGGAATAGCCAAGGTTAAGCCAAGCTGAGTGGTAAAAAGTGCATCGGCAATGCCACCAGTGACGACTTGACTATCGACACCTAACGACATCATTCCGGTGAAGCTCACTTGTAGGCCTGCTATTGTTCCTAGCAGGCCCATCAAGGGAAGAGCACTAACCAGCACGGCAGGTACCATTTCTCGCTTTGTTAGCTCTTTCTCTCCATCACGCACTTGGGCTATCTCTTTGCGTGTAGTAAACAACACAAAGATTTGCTGGTAAGCAAACCATGCCACCAGCAGCATTAACCAACACAATGCATTCCCCGCTAGCTGTTCAATCATTAGCTTGCGCTCGCTTGCTTTTGACCATCACTCTTTTGGTCGCTTTTCTCAGCAACGTCAGGCTCGTCATTGCTAAGTACAAGCGCGAAACTTTCGAGCTCTTCGTAGTAATGTCGCGCTTTGCGAGAGAGTACGGCATTTAGAATTAATGCCGGTATGGCCACAACTAAGCCTAACTCTGTCGTAACCAAGGCTTTAGCGATCCCGCCAGAAATAACTTCGGGGTCGCTTGAGCCAAATGCCGTCATCATTCTAAAGGTTTCAATCATGCCGCTTACCGTACCTAGAAGACCTAGCAAGGGTGCAACGGCAGCAGTTACAGCAATGGTACCGTTGTATTTTTCTAGCTTGATTTTGTCTTGCTGGAGTGCAGAAAACAGTTCATCGTCGCGTTCAGTTGGCGTGCTTGCACGCTTAGTTATGTCATACAGCTCGCGCTGCATGCCATCAAAGAAGCCCACACCTGAACTGCCCACCATGTTCACCAGAGCTTTGCCTGATGCTACTTGCTTAACCTTCGGCAAGCGCCATAGCTGAATAACTTTAAACAGTGCGATAAGCGTAGCGAGAAGGGCAAACAAAACGATAGGGATCACCCACACTCCGCCTTTCACAACATGTTCAATTACCCCTTCTGACGCTTGCTCGCGCGTTGCTGCGCGGCCAAGGGTAGGATCTATTTTAATGCTGCCATTGCCGCTGCTTGCCAAGCTTGCAAGGCTTTCGGTATCCGTATCTGAAAAAGTGGACGTAGAGGTAAACAGGTCTTGCTTACGCTCTGCCGTACCCGCAACGTTTTGTGCTTGCGCCAGATACCACGTCACCGGGCCAAGGGTAAGCACTTTTGCTTGGGTCACTTCGCCATTCGCCAGTACAACCTTTCCTGCGCTGAAACTAGGGGTTTGTTGATTGGCAAACTCTTTCGCTTTTTCACCCAGTTTCTGGACTTTGTCAGACAAGCTCATTTCGCTTAATGACAGACTGTCTACACCAGTTTGAAGCAGGAAACGGCTCAACAAATTTTGTTGGAACTCTTGTTGCTCGCTCCAGCTCGATAGGCGATTTTCTAACTGTGAAAGACTAAGGGTTCTTTCGTCCATTTTACGGCGGGCTACCGTGGTTTCATTGCGTAGTTTCATTACCTGCTGTTCAAGCGCACGCAATTCATTAGCCAGCGCTACCCGCTCTTTACTAATTTTGCTTTCGGTGCGATCCAGACGCGCTTTCGCCTCTTTAATATTGGCCAGCATGCTATCTTCAGGCGCTGCCACTGCCGGTACACAAACCACAGCAGCACACAAAGCAACACATGCTGCGATGAGAGAGGATCTCAACATTGGATTAAATGCTGTGAGAACGTGAGATAAGCATTTCATTCGCTTTCTCCTTTAGCCAGCGTAAGTGGTAAAGAAACAAAATCAGGTTCATGCTTTTTCTCAAAAATAGCGACGGCAAGCGCTACCGATTCGCTATCGACATTGTCACTAAATTGCCACTGCCACTCGCCATTTTTAACGTGACCGACCCCCTGATATTGACCATCGGCGTTGGTAAACCACGCATAGCTGCTGCCAACAAAGAACTGCTTAACTAATACATCTTTGTCATCGGGAGCACGCATTACGGTTTCGTTAACCAGAAGTTTGCTATTGAATTGCGCAAGGGATGAAAGTTTTGCAAGGGTGACCTGAAGCTTATTTGACGTGTCGGCGTCAGCCGCTAATTCGGCTTGCTCTTTATCCCACGTCTGGCGAATAATTTCAGGCAGCGACGAGTAAAGGCTGTCTACTTGACCTATTACTCCAGTCAATGCACGCTCTACCCCACCCTGTTGTGCTTCAAGCTCACTTTGCTCAGAAAGCAGTGCTTCTCGCTGGGCTTCTACGTCGGTGGTTGCAGCCTTACTTTCGTCAATCATACTCTGCAGCTGAGTACGTTCAGCTTTAAGCAGTTGAATACGCTGACGCAATGCAGGCTCTGATTCACGCCACTCGTTTTCTAGCTTTTGCGTCTGGCGCTCAATGCTAATCCACTTTTCAGTGAGCCCGTCGATATCGCTGGCTTTTGTTGCTGCCATCACAATACCTGATGAGGCCACGGCAAGTGATACCAGTAAAAAAGAAAGCGCTGCACTTCTTTTAACTTTCATTCAAATCCCTTACATCTCTTAGCTGAATTAATGAGATTGCCGGCACGTCGATATCGCTATCGAGGCCGGCATTTTTAATGTCTTGTTACTGCTTGCTAAGTATTAGAACTGGTAAGTAGCAGACAACAAGAAGCTTCTTTCTGGTTCATTGAAAGTATTCGCCCCTGCGTTAGATGCTTGTGTACCTTCACGCTTAACGCTTTCGTTAAACAAGTTCTTAACCGACACGTTGAAGCTTAAGTTTTCGTCGAACGCGTAAATGGCGTTAATGTTGGTGATGGTATAGGCTTCGCGATCATCAGCTTCGATAACGGCGCCCGAATTAACGCTGGCCGTAGGGCTTTCTGTCTCACCATAGTGTTGAGCGCTAAGCACAAGCTCAAGTGCATCGGTGGCTTGCCAGCTTATTAGCGAGTTCACTGTGTAGTCAGGAACGATAGATAATGGCTGGCCAGTAGATTTATCCTCTGACTCAAGCATCACGGTAAAGTTGGTCGACCACTCAATAGTGCTGGTTACAGGGAACAACAAGTTACCTTCAAGGCCAGAAATAACCGCTTCAGGAACGTTAAACCACTGGAATACCTGAACGTTTGCCTCGCCACCTTCTTCGCCAGGTAACACATACTCTGGCGGTACATTACCGGTGCCAATTTTGTCTTTATAGTCGTTGTGGAAGTAAGTAATACCCGCGTTCAAACCCTCTTCGTTGGTGTAGTTAACACCAATTTCTTTGTTTACTGAGGTTTCGTGCTCTAGGTCAGGGTTTCCTAGAATGTGACACCCGCCACCTAGGTTAGAGAAGTCAACTGGGCAACCATTACCTCGTGTGTAGTACACGTAGTTAGGGTTTAATTGATAGAGATTTGGTGCTTTAAAAGCACGGCTAATACCACCTTGAACCACAATATTAGGCGATGCCTGCCATGATGCATTCAAGCTCGGGCTAAGGTTTGTACCCGCTTTGCTGTGATCATCAAAACGCAGTCCAGGCGTAAGCGTGATTGAATCCGTTAGCATGATGTTGTCTTCAACATACACACCTACAAGCGTGGCGTCGGTTTCAGATGGACGATTTTCTGGGTCAGTCTCTACACCAGGAATAGTGCCGTCATCAACCACGTTCAGAGAAAGCTGATTGCTAACTGAATCGTCTAGGGTCTCTTTGCGGTATTCCGCACCAAACGTTGCGGTTTGATTGAAGCCGCCTAACGTTAAAGGCACATTCCACTCGGTCTTTGCGGTAATGTTCTCTAACTTGATGGTGGTCATTTCAAGGCTATTAATACGCCCTTCAGTTCCACCGGCCGCACCTTCACCTAAACGGCTGTTAGACGTGCTTTCGTATTGGATGTAGCTAAATGAGTCGCCGAAGTCATATTCGCCGTTGTGTGTTACGCCGAACGTACGACGGTGCATTACTAGTGTTTCTTCACCAATTAGGCTCTGAGCATCAGTTTCTGCCAGGTCTTCAGGTTCAGGTATGATGACGTTGCCGTTTTCATCAACGGGGTAGCTTACGCCTTGAAATGCATTGTCACCGGCATAGCGGTTGCCTTGGCGGCTATAGGCTGCTTCAAAGTCCCAGCGATTAATTTCATCTTGGTCGAATCGAACAAGAGTACGCACGTCGATGTTTTCAACACCTTCACGTCCTGCACCTACCGCTTTTGCTGTACCGCCGCGGCCCGTTGTTACGTCTGTTGCGTCTAAATTTACGCGTGGGTCGTCAGCGTCCTGTTCGTTGTAGTTAACAATAGTGCGGTGAGAGAAGCGCTCAGATAAAGGCGCACTTGTTACTAGGTTAAAACGACGGTTGTCGCCTTCGTATTTATTTGAAGAAAGCTCGGTCTGAGCGGTGATAGAGGTAGAAGCTTCATCAGGAGACTTAGTGATAATATTGATAACACCACCTGATGCGCCAGAGCCATAGCGAGCCGCTGCTGGACCACGAATAACTTCAATGCTCTCAATCGCTTCAGCTGGAACCCAGTTGCTGTCGCCCTGTGTGTTTCGCTCGCCTGAACGGCCCATTTTTACAGAGTTACGCGACAACACTGGCTTGCCGTCAATTAAAATAAGCGTATTTTCTGGACCCATTCCGCGAATGTCGATTTGACGTTTGTTGCCATACTGTCCTAAGCTTGAGTTACCTGTAAGGTTGATACCCGGCATGGTTCTTACAATTTCAGCAATATCGTTAGTGACAGGACGACGTTTGAAATCTTCTTCCGTAATGATAGACACGCCTTGGGCTTGCTTCAGCTCTTCAGACGCAGATTGCACAACGGTGGTGTCGAGCGTTTCTATCTCTTCGCTTTGCGCCAGCACACCCGCTGACAACATGGGAAACAGGGTTCCTAACAAAATAATGCGCTTACCATTTACAGGCATTTGATAATCCTTAATGTGTTGAGTGTTGGCCAGCCAGTGGCTCGCCATTTCAAAATGTTGTGTCTTGTTACGCGCGGCTTAACTTCATAAATGGCTCTAACGCCAAACATGAGCAAAGCACTAACTATTTGAGTTAGGGCAATTGGTGTGATTATTGTTATTCCAAGAAAGAATGCCCAAAAGTGAGACTATCCGTAGAAACTTGCATCCCCTGTCTGTCATAGGGAATTTTCATCGCTTTATTTCTCTTCTTATTTGCAAGAAGTGGCTAATCGTGCTCAAATCGCACTGCATCTTAATGACAATTATTATCATTTGCAATTTAATTAATATTGAAAGGCTTTTTACTTTCTTTACATAAAACTGACGAATATGCTTAAAACACCGCTAAATACAATTCCTAAAACCCTTGCAGCACTGTCTGATTACGAGAACCTGGCTCGGGAGCGACTAACTCCACAATCGTGGGCGTATATTGCCGGTGGCTCTGCAGATGAATTGTCGATGCGAAGAAATCGAGAAAAACTAGACGACCTGTGTTTACTTCCCCGCGCTTTGAAAGATGTCAAACTGGGGGGAACTAAAACCACCTTGTTAGGGCAGCAGTTTGAACACCCTATAATTTCAGGGCCTGTTGCTTATCAAGCGTTAGCGCATCCCGATGGTGAGATTGCGACGGCGATGGCAACACAAGCTCAAGGCGGCTTATGGGTGATGAGCACACTAGCCAGTTGCTCCTTTGAAGATATATCTAATCAGGTGGAAAGCCCCCGCTGGTTTCAACTCTATGTTCAACCTACCCGTTCACAAACTCTAGAACTCATACAAAAAGCAGAGCACTTTCAGTTTTCAGCATTGGTAATCACCATCGATGCGCCAATTAACGGCTTGCGAAACCGTGAGCAGAGAACTGAATTTTCGCTCCCTCCAAATGTGCGCGCGGTCAATATAGATACGCCTCCTCCCTTAGCACCCCCTGGAGAAGGCAAGAGCGTGGTATTTCAAGGGCTTATGGCACAGGCTCCTATATGGGAAGATATTGCTTTTATCCAGCAACACACGTCATTGCCCATTGTGTTGAAAGGTATTCTTAATCCACTGGACGCTCAAAAAGCAGCGGAACTTGGCGTAGCGGGTATTGTAGTGTCGAATCACGGCGGCCGTGCTTTGGACAGCGTGCCTTCACCGGTAGAAATGCTTCCTATTATTCGCCAAACGGTTGGTGATGAAATGATGGTACTGGCCGACAGCGGTGTGCGCAGAGGCGCTGATGTGGTAAAGCTCATGGCACTGGGTGCTAACGCCGTGCTTATTGGTCGGCCTCTGATGTACGGGTTAGCCACGGCGGGGGCATTAGGTGTTGCTCACACTATTCGATTGTTGAGAGACGAGCTTGAAATGACAATGGCGCTTTGCGGCGTAGGCTCCATAGAAGAAATAAATAAGCACTGTTTATGGCCCACAGCTTAGTCAATTTCTTAGAAAATTTCACCGCGCAAACACGCATTACTTGCAGGTCTTTAAGCTTAGGTTTCACTCCACTGTCTTAACAGATTGTGATACACACCCGAAAGCCTGACAATTTCAGCGTTATTAGGCGTCTCGGCGCTAAGTGCCTGAATACTCATATCTAAGTCGTACAGAATACGGCGTTGTTCAGCACTTCTTACTAAACTCTGCATCCGAAAAAAGGACGCGAGTCGACGGCCTTTTGTAACTGGCGTCACTCTATGTAAGCTGGTCGAGGGATACATCACCATATCGCCCGCAGCGAACTTTACACGTTGTTCTCCATAGGTATCTTGGATTACGAGTTCTCCCCCTTCATATTCTTCGGGCTCACTAAGAAAAACCGTCATTGAGATATCCGTACGAACCTTTACAGCAGTTCCTGCCACTCGCCTAATGGTATTGTCGATATGATCGCCAAACTCTCCTTCACTCTGATAGCAGTTGAACATGGGAGGGTATATTTTGTTTGGTAATCCTGCTGCAAGAATATGCTGCGACTGACCCATCAAGCTCAAAATGAAATCTCCGAGCTGACGTGCCGTGGGAGAATCTTCAGGCAACTGCAGGTTTTTCTTAGCATGTAACGCTAAATGCCCCGCTGTTACAGCGCCATCAACCCAATCGGCTTTCTCAAGAAGCGACACCGCATCGGTGACTTCTTGTTTGGTAAGGAAGTTCTCAATTCTAACCAGCATGATGTTCCCATTGTGGCAAAGCGAGTAAAATATAAAAAACCAGCCAGAGGTCTTTTTACCTAAGACTGGTTTTATAATAACGAATACTCAATTAGAAAGTATAGTTAACAAAGACAGCTACACTTCGAGGGTTCCCTGGACGGAAGTGCCCTTTAGCGCTGTAATCTACCACGTACTCTTCATCTGTTAAGTTATCAACGTTTAACTGAAGCTTTAGATCCTCTGTCACTTGATAAGATGCCATTAGGAAAAGCGTAGTGTAAGAATCGACCGTGAAATAAGCCGTATTTCTGCGCCAGTAGGTTTCACCAGAGTTGTAATAGATACCACCGCCCACATTCAGTTTGTTATCCATTGCAGCATAGTTAACCCAAATGTTAGCCGTATCATCTGGCGACGCTTGTAGACCGTTACCGATAGAATCCGCTGTCGTGTCCTGGGTAACTTCAGTATCTAAACTCGCATAGTTTGCAGAGATTGATAGTGAGTCCGTTAGCATACCTGTAACACTGACTTCATAGCCTTTAGACTCTTGCTCACCCGCTAGCGAATACACTGTGACACCGTCTTCAATATTTTGTGAATCGACCACGTCTTTCGTAGTTTCAAACACAGCACCGCTAACAAGTAGCTGGTCGTTAAAGAACTGCCATTTCACACCAAGTTCAGTGGTTACTGCATTTTCAGGCCTTACCGCATTTTGTGCTGCGTTGGTTGATAGCGCTAACGCTACGCCGGGCGGCTGCTTAGAATTACTGTGACTTAGGTAAATATTACCGTTCTCTGTAGGCATATAGCTCACCGCTGCACCGTAGCTAAAGTAGCTGTCTTGAGCGTCGAGCCCATCGAAACAACCGCTACGTCGACCACACGCAGAACCGGAGATATCAAAATCGTCATAACGCGCGTTAATGTCTACTTGAAGGTGCTCACCGACTTTGATGGTATCTAGAAGATATAAGGCTACCGTGCTCGCATCGCCCGAAGTGTCATTGCCGCTACGCGTTGTGCCACCTGTTACAAACACGTTGTTTTGCAAGTCGAACGGGTTAATGGTGGGAGCTTCCAACACATTGCCTTGCCCATCGACATAGGTGTAATTTGCTGTCACACCAAAACTGGTACGCTCTTCTTCTGCTACTTCTGCACCCAGCACAACTCGATGCTTCAAAGCCCCTGATTCAAGTGAAAGAATTGCGTCTAGTTGTGATACAAATAAATCAGTCTCTTCGTCCAATGCTTGCAAGCGCTCAGCATTCAATAGGTTAGCTTCTTCACCTGAATTCCACCACGGACGACCAATTACTGACTCTTTTTCGTTGCTACCAAAACGGGTTTGGCTACGAAGCGTTACCACGTCGTTTACTTTGTGATTGATAACTAAGGTGTACATTTGTGTCGACACTTCTTCGAAGTCACGGCCCGGCACACTGTAATATTCGTCCCATAAACCCGAATCTATCGGTCCTTCGGGCTGACCTGTAGCTTCTGCAGCCGCTGAAGTTAGGAAGGGAAGACCAAGCACCGGAACGTTATCCTGCTCCATCACAAATACATCAAGGTTTATGTCTGTTGCTTCATTCACTTTATAAAGTAATGAGCCCGCCACACCAGTGGTTTGGTATTCCTCAACGCCATTGTCAAAGAAGTCACCGCCATCGCTGTATAACAGGTTTAAACGGCCGGCAACATTCTCAGAAAGCTTCTTATTGTAATCCAGTGTTACACGTGCGTTTTCGAAGGAGTCATAGCGACCTGACACTGCACCAAAATCCTCAAGTCGCGCACGTTTAGTTGCCAGGTTAACGCTACCACCACCGGTAGAGCGGCCGTCTAACGAGCCGCTTCCGCCCTTGATAACTTCTACAGCTTCGTAGTTGAAGGTATCGCGGCTGTAACCGGCTATATCGCGAATACCGTCTACATAGATATTTGAGCGTGCATCAAAACCACGAATGGTGACCTTGTCGCTGGCAGACACGACACCGCCACCACCTTCACCACCACCAAACGTTGATACGCCTGCAACGTTTCGAAGCGCATCGTTTAAGTTGGTAATCCCCTGATCTTCAAGAAGGCGCTCTGAAATCACGTTGATCGAACGAGGGGTATTCGCGATGGGTTGCGTTAGCTTTACTGAAGAGGTTTCGTCAACTTTATAACCCGCTTCTTCGGTAGCTTGAACCTTAGTGGTTTCTAACTCTTGAACTGCGGTATTCTCTTGTTGAGCGAGTGCGGTTCCAAATGGTATTGCTGCGGTGACTGTCAGCGCTAGTGCGCTTTTTTTTGTATTCATTTTCTTCATGAAAAAGAAGTCCCTTTAGTGCTTTTAAGTGTGTGATTAAATGCCTAAATGTACCGAGTTGAATTTTGGCACCGAGTAAAATACAGAGAGATCAAACTAAATGCAAATTATTATTATTTGCATATGCTTTTACAAATTTACACTAAACTGACAGTCAGAACTGATAAAACGCGGGTTGATTAAGAATAAGCACAAGCTTATATGGCTTTCTTTTTCATTGGCTAAAGATGTTTTGTAACAGTATGGTTTTGTAGAATTGAGCTAGAGATGCTGTAAGAAAAATGCCCTTAGTTCATCATAAGTCATATAAGACTCTGGAGTTTCATGGGCAATGAGGTATTCCGCATGAGACAGCCCTTCCACAATCTCAAGTTGACTCGTACCGTTGAAATCGCGAATTTTTCTATGCAGACGGACTGCATCGCTTAAAAATAGATCGCGTGTTCCTGCCACGATGAAAACAGGCGGAAACGAAGTAAAGTCGCCATAAATAGGCGAAACACTAGGGTGTGATAAGTCGATAGTTCCAGCGTAAAGCGCTGCCGCAGATTGTAGTAGCCCTTCGTAGGTAACCAGCACACGATCAGCACCTTCATTAACTTGTCGACTATCCCCTGCCTGCGTTAAGTCTACCCATGGTGTGCCTGTATAGATAGCGCAAGGAAGGCTTATACTCTCGGCGGCCAGTGACTGTACAAGTGCAAGAACCAGCCCGGCGCCTGCGGATGTCCCTCCAACGAGTATGCGACGACTGTCAACGCTATCTAAAAGCGCTAGGTATACAGCTTTTAAATCACAAAGCGCGGCAGGTGCTGGGGCATGTGGCGGCATAGCGTAATCTACACTCAATACGGTTATTCCTAACCGTGATGCAATCAATAACCCTTCTTCAATACTCGGTAAGCCACCAAAAAATACATAGGCGCCCCCATGCACGTCTATATAAACATGGTTTTCAAAATGCGGTGACACCTCTTTCGGTGTGAGCTTACGAACTGTTACGCCGGCTATTTCCAGTAATTCCACACTGACACCTAATTGTTTACGCATGTTCTTTATTTTTTTCTTTTGCTGCGCATTTCGTTGCTGCACGAGGTCCCGCCAACTAGCAGCATCTTGAGGTACCGTTGCCTTAACCTCTGCGATAGGTGTCGTCGGAAATTTTTCGATAGCATGCTTAAGAGCATCACTAACGGTCTGTGTTTTTGGTTCGTTAGGTTTTGACATTATTTTTGAAGTGTTAAAGTTAATAAACAGCGAGTTGGTGCCAAGAATGTATGAATCCTACCAGCCTACACCGAATATGGAGTGCATAGCGTAACGTATTCACTCGCCCGAAGCTTTAACATATAGTTTATACCAGTCCGCAGAGATAATTACTCACTCAGCGAGAGTTGAAATGTTCGCGACCGCGGCGTGTTACCGCAGGTATAGTGGTTCTACATCAAAGTGACACAACAAAGAGTAATAAAATCTGTATTGAAGATCAGTCCTTACTTGGTTGTGCATCTGATATGATTGGAAATACTAGTCGAGCGCAGTGTGTTTTGGGGGCAGACAGGAAGAATTAAGCTGCATGTAGCCAATACACTCTAAGACATCTTGGTAGAATAGTTAATAAGGATATATACAATGAAAAGAATACCCCTTCGTAAATGGGCAATGGCGGCAAGTTTCGCTATTTCGGCAACAGCCTTTGCAGGAAATGTAGAGCACGACCAGACCTCGGTTTGGAAAGTGTCGAAAGGCGATGATGCAGTTTATGTAGGTGGTACAATACATATTCTGCCAATCTCTGAATTTCCATTGCCCGCTACGTTCACTGAAACCTATGAAAAAAGTGACACATTAGTTTTTGAAGTAAAAATGCCTGCCCCAACGGATATTGAAGGTCAGCAAAAAATGATGGCTGGGCTAGCTTACAAAGACGGTAAGTCGCTTAAAGATGATGTATCAGAAGAGACCTATCAGGCTCTCAATGTTTATTTAGCCAACTTTGGCGCAACAGCCGATCAGTTAGCGCAATTTAAGCCAGGCATGGTTGCATCAATGCTGGTAGCTATGGAAGCACAACGCTCTCAGTTAGCTGGACAAGGTGTAGATGCCTACTTCATGCAGTTAGCTGCTCGCGACGGAAAAGCCAGTGAATATCTGGAATCGTTAGATTTTCAAATCAGTATGCTTGCCAATATGGGAGCCGGTGAAGAAGACCGCCTCATTTCTGAAACTTTGGAAACGCTACCAGAGCTAAAAGACATGCTTAAAAGCACCATAAAAGCATGGAGAGAAGGGAATACTCAGAAAATCGATGAAGTGGTGGTAGACACATTCAAACGTGAGTCTCCCGCTTCGTACGACGATGTTTTTACTAAGCGCAACCAAAACTGGCTACCTCAAATCGAAGCCATGTTTGGAGATGATGACCAAGAATTTGTCTTAGTCGGTGCTGGCCACCTAGTTGGCGATGACAGTGTTATCGCCTTATTAAAAGCGAAAGGCTACAAAGTCGAGCAAATGTAACCCCCCTTGTTGCTACCGACCTAAATATCAAAGCTAGGCATAGTCCTAGCTTTTTTATGTCTATTACAGAGGGAAATCGCTCTCTGAACCTGACACCGCAGGGATGCGGTATCGGAGCTCTTACATAAAAGCAAGGATGGCTTTACGGCGTGTTTCAGAGGGCACAACAATCACGAACTAAATCGCAGGCATAAAAAAAGCGCACCTAAGTGCGCTTTTTTTGGCTTGTGTTGCTAAGTCTAGATTAGTCTAGGATCTTAGATACAACACCAGCACCTACTGTACGACCACCTTCACGGATTGCGAAACGAAGACCTTCTTCCATCGCAATCGGAGCAATTAGCTCAACTTTGAATTTAAGGTTGTCACCAGGCATTACCATTTCTACGCCTTCTGGAAGCTCTACAGCACCAGTTACGTCAGTTGTACGGAAGTAGAACTGTGGACGGTAGCCTTTGAAGAATGGAGTATGACGGCCACCTTCATCTTTAGATAGTACGTATACTTCTGCTTCGAAGTTAACGTGTGGAGTGATTGAACCAGGCTTAGCTAGTACTTGACCACGCTCAACTTCATCACGCTTAGTACCACGTAAAAGAACACCAACGTTCTCACCTGCACGGCCTTCGTCAAGAAGCTTACGGAACATCTCAACACCAGTACAAGTAGTCTTAGTAGTATCTTTGATACCTACGATTTCTACTTCTTCACCAACCTTGATGATACCTTGCTCAACACGACCCGTTACAACTGTACCACGGCCTGAGATTGAGAATACGTCTTCGATTGGAAGAATGAACGGCTTGTCGATTGCACGCTCTGGCTCTGGGATGTATGAATCAAGCGCTTCACCAAGCTCGATGATTTTCTTTTCCCACTCTGCGTCGCCTTCAAGCGCCTTAAGAGCTGAACCTTGGATAACTGGTAGGTCATCACCTGGGAATTCGTATTCGTTAAGAAGTTCACGAACTTCCATTTCTACTAGCTCTAGAAGCTCTTCATCGTCAACCATGTCACACTTGTTCATGAATACGATGATGTAAGGAATACCAACCTGACGACCAAGTAGGATGTGCTCACGAGTTTGTGGCATAGGGCCATCAGTCGCAGCTACTACTAGGATACCACCGTCCATCTGAGCAGCACCAGTGATCATGTTTTTAACGTAATCAGCGTGTCCTGGGCAGTCTACGTGTGCGTAGTGACGAGTAGGAGTATCGTATTCTACGTGTGAAGTAGAGATGGTGATACCACGTGCTTTTTCTTCAGGTGCGTTATCGATTTGATCGAAAGCCTGTGCGTTACCACCGTAAGTCTTTGAAAGAACTGTAGTGATTGCTGCAGTTAGCGTAGTTTTACCGTGGTCAACGTGGCCGATTGTACCCACGTTTACGTGGGGTTTCGTACGTTCAAACTTTTCTTTTGCCATTTTTCTCGTTTCCTAAGTTAAAAGTCCGACCCACCAATAGACCGGACCGAACCTTCATTTAGATTAAATTCTAGATTCAATAATAGCCTGCGCCACATTGTTCGGCGCCTCAGAATAATTGAAGAACTCCATTGAGTATGAAGCACGACCTTGTGTTTGTGAACGCAAGTCAGTTGCGTAGCCAAACATTTCTGAAAGCGGCACTTTAGCACGTATTATTTTAACACCTGCGACGCCATCTTCCATACCTTCGATCATGCCGCGGCGACGATTAATGTCACCAACTACATCACCCATCCAGTCTTCTGGAGTAGTCACTTCAACTTTCATTGTGGGTTCAAGTAACACCGGATTTGCTTCTGCGGCGCCTTTTTTGAAACCCATAGAGCCGGCGATCTTAAACGCCATTTCAGAAGAGTCAACATCGTGGTATGAACCGTCAAACAGCGTAACCTTTACATCAAGTACCGGATACCCTGCAAGAACACCACTTCGCATCTGCTCCTGAATTCCTTTATCGACCGCTGGAATGAACTCTTTTGGTACCACACCACCGACGATTTCGTTCACAAATTCGTAGCCTGAACCTTCTTCTTGAGGCTCAATGCGCAGCCATACATGACCAAATTGGCCGCGGCCGCCTGACTGACGAACGAACTTCCCTTCAACTTCAACAGATTTACGAAGGGTTTCACGATAAGCAACCTGAGGGTTACCTACGTTACATTCAACTTTAAATTCGCGCTTCATGCGGTCGACAATGATATCAAGGTGAAGTTCACCCATACCTGAGATAATCGTCTGGCCTGTCTCGTCGTCAGTTTTCACTTTGAATGACGGATCTTCAGCTGCAAGCTTGCTTAGGGCTATGCCCATTTTCTCTTGGTCAGCTTGCGACTTAGGCTCAACCGCAATTGAAATTACCGGCTCTGGGAACTCCATACGCTCTAGCGTAATAACATGGTTAGGGTCACAAAGCGTATCACCGGTTGTTACATCTTTAAGGCCAATGGCCGCAGCGATGTCACCTGCGCGTACTTCTTTAATTTCTTCACGGTCTTTCGCGTGCATTTGCACAATACGACCAAAGCGCTCACGCTTGCCCTTAACAGGGTTGTAAACCGTATCACCCGTGTTTACTACACCAGAGTAACAACGGAAGAAGGTTAGCGTACCCACAAATGGGTCGGTCGCTATTTTAAATGCTAGCGCTGAGAACGGCTCATCGTCGCTTGAATGACGCTCTGCTTCTGTCTCGTCTTTGTCGTCAAGTACACCAGTGATGGCCTTAACTTCTGTTGGAGACGGAAGATAATGAATAACAGAGTCTAGTACTGCCTGAACACCTTTGTTTTTGAAGGCACTGCCACAGGTGGCAAGAACAATTTCGTTGTTCAGCGTACGCTGACGAAGGCCTGAACGAATTTCTTCCTCAGAAAGCTCTTCACCTTCCAAGTATTTATTCATTAGCTCATCAGATGCTTCTGCAGCCGCTTCGATCATTTCGGTACGGTACTGCTCAGCGGTATCTAAATATTCAGCCGGAATGTCTTCATAGGTAAATGTCATACCCATGTCTTCTTCATTCCAGTTGATGGCTTTCATCTTCACAAGGTCGATGACGCCATGAAAATTCTCTTCAGCGCCCATGTTGATTTGAATCGGAACACAGTTTGCGCCTAAACGCTTGCGGATTTGACCCACAACACGTTCAAAATCAGCGCCAGCCCGGTCCATCTTATTAACGAACACAAGGCGTGGCACTTGATATTTGTCAGCCTGTCGCCAGACTGTCTCTGATTGAGGTTCTACCCCAGAAGACCCACAGAAAACAACAACTGCACCGTCTAGTACACGCAATGAACGCTCTACTTCGATAGTAAAGTCAACGTGTCCAGGGGTGTCGATGATGTTGATCCTGTGTTGATCGAACTGTTGCTCCATACCAGACCAGAAACAAGTCGTTGCAGCAGACGTGATAGTAATACCACGCTCCTGCTCTTGCTCCATCCAGTCCATGGTAGCAGCACCATCGTGCACTTCACCGATTTTGTGAGACAGTCCTGTATAAAACAGAACACGCTCTGTGGTCGTGGTTTTACCCGCGTCCACGTGAGCCACAATACCAATATTGCGATAACGCTCAATCGAGGTCTTACGAGGCATAAATCTCTCTCAGTTAAATAACGTTGATTACCAACGGTAGTGAGCAAACGCTTTGTTTGCTTCGGCCATACGGTGAACGTCTTCACGTTTCTTAACCGCTGAACCTTTATTATCTGCTGCGTCTAGCATTTCAGCCGCTAGGCGTTGTGCCATAGACTTTTCGCCACGTTTACGTGCAGCTTCAACCATCCAACGCATACCTAGCGCGTTACGACGAACTGGACGTACTTCAACTGGAACCTGATAAGTAGAACCACCAACACGACGAGACTTAACCTCTACTGTTGGGCGGATGTTATCAAGCGCTTCCTCGAAGATATCTAGGTGTGCTTTGCCGGTTTTTTCAGCAACAATATCAAGCGCACCGTAAACGATTTTTTCAGCGACTGACTTTTTGCCGTCGAGCATTACGACATTCATGAATTTCGCAAGCAGTTGTGAACCAAATTTTGGCTCTGGTAGGATTTTACGTTGACCTACGACTCTTCTTCTTGGCATTTTCTATTCTCCGTATGAATTCAGGGAAAACCCAAAACTCTTAAACTTCAGTTTGGCCTTACTAACGGAGAACCGTTATGACTTAGGCTTCTTCGCGCCGTACTTAGAACGGGCTTGTTTACGATCGTTTACACCTGCGCAGTCAAGAGTACCGCGAACTGTGTGATAACGAACACCTGGTAGATCTTTAACACGACCACCACGGATAAGTACTACACTGTGCTCTTGTAGGTTGTGACCTTCACCACCGATGTATGAAGAAACTTCAAAACCGTTAGTTAGACGTACACGACATACTTTACGTAGTGCAGAGTTTGGTTTCTTAGGCGTAGTAGTATATACACGAGTACATACACCACGTCTTTGTGGACAAGCTTGTAGAGCAGCTACGTTGCTTTTTTCAACGGGCTTTCTACGCGGCTTGCGCACTAACTGGTTAACTGTTGCCATTAACTAGCTCCTGATTAAAAACTACGAAAACCCAATCACTGTGATTGGGTCCATATTAATGCGATTAATTGTTTAATCGCTCTTGTTTGTGAATATTGTGCTCGTCAACATTCACTGAGCGCTGATACAAAAAACCGCGACCGTTTATCGAGCCACTTATTGGCTATCCAAAATCGGGTCGCGGAATATTAAAGATCATCGCTCTGACTGTCAAGGTGTACAAAGGTTAAGCAGTTAATTTATCTGCAATCTGTACAACATGACTGCCAAATTGTTAGGAGTACGTTAACGTACTCCTATGATCTTGCCTTATTCGGCAGTATCTTCGTCTGCACCAGCATTAAGCGCTTCGGTTAGTGCCTGTTCTGCTTCAGCAGCAGAAACTGACATTTCTTCGATTTGCTCTTTGCGACGTTGTGCACGGCGTTCGTGGTAAGCGAAACCTGTACCCGCTGGAATTAGTCGACCAACGATTACGTTTTCTTTCAGACCGCGTAGGTCATCTTCTTTACCTTGAACCGCAGCTTCAGTTAGAACACGTGTTGTTTCTTGGAACGATGCCGCTGAGATAAATGACTCAGTAGACAGTGACGCTTTAGTGATACCAAGCAGCTGTGTTTCGTACTGCGCTGGGATCTTGCCGTGTTTTTCAATTTCACGGTTAGCCACTTTAACGTTCGATACTTCAACCTGTTCGCCTTCAAGGAACTGCGTATCGCCTGGATTAGTGATAATGCACTTGCGTAGCATCTGACGGATAACTACTTCAATGTGCTTATCGTTAATCTTAACACCCTGTAGACGGTAAACTTCCTGAACTTCGTTCACGATGTAGTTTGCTACAGCTGAGATACCACGTAGACGTAGGATATCGTGTGGAGACTCTGGACCATCAGCGATAACTTCGCCTTTTTCCACTTTCTCACCTTCGAATACGTTAAGCTGACGCCACTTAGGAATCATCTCTTCGTATGCGTCACCCTCAGCAGGTGTAATTACAAGACGCTTCTTACCTTTGGTCTCTTTACCGAAGCCGATAGTACCTGAGATTTCTGCAAGGATTGCAGGCTCTTTAGGCTTACGAGCTTCAAATAGGTCCGCAACGCGCGGTAGACCACCCGTGATATCACGAGTCTTCGAGCTTTCTTGAGGAATACGTGCTAGCACGTCACCTTCGTTAGCCACTTTGCCTTCTTTCGCTTCGATGGTTGTGAAGCTTGGAAGACGAATTTCTTGAAGACCGAACTCGTCGCTTTCAAGAATTAGCTTAGGCTCTTTAGAGTTTACTTTCGCAAGGTCTTTAACAACGATACGGGTTAGACCAGTAAGCTCGTCTTGCTGCATTTCAGTGTTAGAGTCATCAATGTCTGCGAAGCTGATCTTAGCTGCACGTTCAGTGATGATTGGGTGACTATGCGGATCCCAGTTAGCAACAACGTCGCCAGCTGCAATAGTTGCACCGTCATCCACGCTAAGTACAGCACCGTAAGGTACTTTATAGCGCTCTTTCTCACGGCCTTGCTCGTCGATAACAGTAAGTTCTGTTGAACGAGAAACGATAACCACTTTGCCGTCAGAGTTACGTACGAACTTCGCGTTGTGTAGCTTAAGGCTACCCGCCGTCTTAACTTGTACGCTGTTCTCAGCAGATGCTCTTGATGCCGCACCACCGATGTGGAACGTACGCATGGTAAGCTGTGTACCTGGCTCACCGATTGACTGTGCTGCAATAACACCAACCGATTCACCGCTACCCACCATGTGACCACGTGCAAGGTCACGACCGTAACACTTAGCACAAACACCGAAGTCGTTGTCACAAGTGATTACCGAGCGAACCATGATTTGGTCAACTGAGTTAGCTTCAAGCATGTCTACTAACGCTTCGTCTAGAAGAACGTTACGCTCTACTAGTACTTCGTTAGTACCTGGCTTAAGTACATCTTCTGCTACCACACGACCTAGTACACGCTCGCGTAGTGGCTCAACAACGTCACCACCTTCGATTAGTGGTGTCATTTGAACACCTTCGAATGTGCCACAGTCGTCGTTAGTGATTACCAAGTCTTGTGCAACGTCTACTAGACGACGCGTTAGGTAACCCGAGTTAGCTGTCTTAAGTGCAGTATCCGCAAGACCTTTACGAGCACCGTGAGTTGAGATGAAGTACTGTAGTACGTTCAGACCTTCACGGAAGTTCGCCGTAATTGGGGTTTCGATGATTGAGCCATCTGGCTTAGCCATCAGACCACGCATACCAGCTAGCTGACGAATCTGAGCGGCACTACCACGAGCACCCGAGTCGGCCATCATGTAAACTGAGTTAAATGATGATTGCTCTTCTTCTTCGCCATCGCGGTTAATTACGATGTCAGTCTTAAGGTTATCCATCATGGCCTTAGCAACTTTTTCGTTGGCATTTGACCAGATATCGATAACTTTGTTGTAACGCTCACCCGCGGTAACAAGACCGTTTTGGAACTGTTCCTGAATTTCGATAACTTCTGCTTCTGCTGCGTCGATGATGTCTTTCTTAGCAGCAGGGATAACCATATCGTCGATACCAACAGACGCACCCGCGATCATCGCGTAGTGGAAACCGGTATACATGATTTGGTCAGCAGCAATTACTGTGTCTTTCAGACCTAGCGTACGGTAACAAGCATTCAATAGTTTTGAAATTTGCTTCTTGCCCATCGCTTGGTTGATGATTTCAAACGGCAGACCCTTTGGAAGGATCAATGAGAAAATCGCACGACCAACAGTCGTGTCAGTTAGCGTAACTTTCTCAGTTTTGTTGCCATCTTCATCGATGTCGTATTCTGTAATACGTACTTTAACGCGAGAGTGAAGCTCAGCATTACCTGTACGGTATGCTTTTTCTGCTTCATTCGGGCTGGTAAATACCATGCCTTCGCCTAAGCCGTTTACTTTGTCACGCGTTAGGTAGTAAAGACCCAATACAACGTCCTGTGAAGGTACGATAATTGGCTCACCGTTCGCAGGTGACAGAATGTTGTTCGTTGACATCATAAGTGCACGTGCTTCTAGCTGTGCTTCGATTGTCAACGGAACGTGTACCGCCATTTGGTCACCATCGAAGTCGGCGTTGTACGCCGCACACACTAGCGGGTGAAGCTGAATCGCTTTACCTTCGATTAGTGTTGGTTCGAATGCTTGGATACCCAAACGGTGAAGTGTAGGTGCACGGTTAAGTAGTACCGGGTGTTCGCGGATAACGTCGTCTAGTACGTCCCAAACCTCTGGTGCTTCGCGCTCTACAAGCTTCTTAGCTGCTTTAATTGTTGTCGCAAGACCACGACCTTCAAGCTTACCGTAGATAAAAGGCTTAAATAGCTCAAGTGCCATCTTCTTAGGAAGACCACACTGGTGAAGACGTAGCGTAGGACCAACGGTAATTACAGAACGGCCTGAATAGTCAACACGCTTACCAAGAAGGTTTTGACGGAAACGACCTTGCTTACCTTTGATCATGTCTGCAAGCGACTTAAGTGGACGCTTGTTAGAACCGGTAATCGCACGACCACGACGTCCGTTATCTAGAAGCGCATCTACAGACTCTTGAAGCATACGCTTTTCGTTGCGTACGATGATGTCTGGAGCAGCTAGGTCTAGAAGACGCTTAAGACGGTTGTTACGGTTAATAACACGACGATATAGGTCGTTAAGGTCAGACGTTGCAAAACGGCCGCCATCTAGTGGTACTAGAGGACGTAAATCTGGTGGAAGTACCGGAAGAACCGTCATGATCATCCACTCTGGCTTGTTACCAGACTGTTGGAATGACTCAAGCAACTTAAGACGCTTAGTAATTTTCTTACGCTTAGTTTCAGAGTTGATTGAAGGCAGCTCTTCACGCATAGCCGCAACGTCTGCGTCTACGTCTAGTGCTGTAAGAAGATCGAATACTGCTTCAGCACCCATCTTCGCTTCAAACTCATCACCGTGCTCTTCAAGTGCATCCAAGTATTCTTCTTCGTTAAGAAGTTGGCTGCGCTCAAGCGTAGTCATACCTGGCTCTGTAACCACGTATGATTCAAAGTAAAGTACACGTTCAATATCACGAAGTGTCATATCTAGCATTAGGCCGATACGAGACGGAAGTGATTTCAGGAACCAGATGTGTGCTACCGGGCTAGCTAGCTCGATGTGACCCATACGCTCACGACGTACTTTAGTCAGTGTAACTTCAACGCCACACTTCTCACAGATAACACCACGGTGCTTAAGGCGCTTGTACTTACCGCAAAGACACTCGTAGTCTTTAACCGGACCAAAGATACGCGCACAGAACAGACCGTCACGCTCAGGCTTGAACGTACGGTAGTTAATTGTTTCAGGCTTTTTAACTTCACCGAATGACCATGAACGGATCATGTCAGGTGAAGACAGACCGATTCGAATATTATCGAATTCTTCAGTCTTGTTTTGTTGCTTTAGAAACTTTAATAAGTCTTTCACATTACTCTCCCAGCGGAGTCAGTCTCTAGAGCCCGGCGCAAGCGCCGGGCCATCTCATAACATTACGTGGCTAACGCCGTATTACTTTTCTTCAAGCTCGATGTTGATACCCAACGAGCGAATTTCTTTAAGTAGTACGTTGAATGACTCTGGCATGCCAGGTTCCATTCTGTGGTCGCCATCGACGATGTTCTTGTACATCTTGGTACGGCCGTTAACGTCGTCTGACTTAACAGTAAGCATTTCCTGAAGGGTATATGCTGCACCGTATGCTTCAAGTGCCCACACTTCCATCTCACCGAAGCGCTGACCACCGAACTGTGCTTTACCACCAAGAGGCTGCTGTGTAACAAGGCTGTAAGAACCAGTAGAACGCGCGTGCATTTTGTCGTCTACTAAGTGGTTCAGTTTCAGCATGTACATGTAACCAACCGTAACTGGACGCTCAAACTCGCGACCGGTACGACCGTCGAACAATGAAATCTGACCGCTTTCTGGAATATCAGCAAGCTTCAGCATTTCTTTGATTTCAGATTCACGTGCACCGTCGAATACAGGCGTTGCTACTGGAACACCCTTACGAAGGTTTTCAGCTAGACGACGTACTTCGTGGTCTGTGAAGCTATCGATGTCAACTTCTTGGTGATTCTCACCAAGCTCGTACACCTTCTTCAAGAACTCACGTAGTTCAGCCAGCTCACGCTGCTCTTTAATCATGCGATCAATCTTCACACCAAGACCGTGTGCAGCCATACCCAAGTGCGTTTCTAGGATCTGACCGATGTTCATACGAGACGGTACACCTAGTGGGTTAAGAACGATATCTACCGGCGTACCGTTAGCATCGTATGGCATGTCTTCTACAGGCTGGATAGTCGAGATAACACCTTTGTTACCGTGACGACCGGCCATTTTATCACCCGGTTGGATGTGACGCTTAACCGCAAGGTAAACCTTAACGATCTTAAGCACGCCAGGGGCTAGGTCATCGCCTTGAGTGATCTTGCGACGCTTACCTTCAAACTTCTTATCGAAATCAAGTTTGATTTCAGCATGCTGATCAGCGATTTGGTCTAGCTCTAGCTGTGCATCTTCACTGTTAAGTGCGATTTCAAACCACTTTTCACGCGGCAGGCTGTCAAGCTTAGCTTGGTCAACACCAGCACGTAGAAGTGCAGTTTGTGCACGTGCAAAGATACCGTCTGCAAGAATTTCGAACTCGTCAGTAAGGTCTTTCTTAACCTGACGTAGCTGCATATCTTCAATTTCTAGCGCACGCTTGTCTTTCTCTACACCGTCACGGGTAAATACTTGAACGTCGATTACCGTACCGTGAACAGAGTTAGGTACACGTAGAGACGTATCTTTAACGTCAGACGCTTTCTCACCGAAGATTGCACGTAGTAGTTTTTCTTCTGGCGTAAGCTGCGTTTCACCTTTAGGCGTTACTTTACCTACAAGGATGTCACCGCCTTTCACTTCCGCACCAATGTAAACAACACCTGACTCATCAAGCTTGCTTAGTGCAGATTCACCCACGTTCGGGATATCAGAAGAAATTTCTTCTGGCCCAAGCTTAGTATCACGAGCGATACAGCTAAGCTCTTGAATGTGGATAGTAGTAAAACGGTCTTCCTGCGCTACACGCTCAGAAATAAGGATTGAATCCTCAAAGTTGTAACCATTCCACGGCATGAACGCGATACGCATGTTCTGACCAAGTGCAAGGTCACCTAGGTCTGTTGAAGGACCATCAGCTAGCACGTCGCCTGCAACAATCGGGTCGCCAACACTACAAGTAGGCTTCTGATTGATACACGTGTTTTGGTTAGAACGAGTGTACTTAGTCAGGTTGTAGATATCGATACCTGCTTCACCTGGAAGCATTTCATCTTCGTCTACTTTAATAACGATACGGCTGGCATCTACGTAATCAACCACACCACCGCGCTTAGCAACTACAGTAACACCTGAGTCAACCGCGATAGTTCTTTCCATACCGGTACCAACTAGCGGCTTATCAGCGCGTAGTGTAGGTACTGCCTGACGTTGCATGTTCGCACCCATAAGTGCACGGTTCGCATCATCGTGCTCTAGGAATGGGATAATGCTTGCAGCAATTGAAACGATTTGCTGAGGTGAAACGTCCATGTACTTGATGTCTTCTTTCGGCATCAAGGTAGTTTCACCGCGGTGACGACATGGAATTAGGTCGTCAACCAACTCGCCAGCTTCAGTCAACGCGATGTTTGCCTGAGCGATTGCGAATTGACCTTCTTCAATTGCAGATAAGTAATCGATTTCGTCTGTTACGACACCGTCTACAATGCGACGGAACGGCGTTTCTAGGAAACCGAAGTCATTGGTACGCGCGAAGCTTGCCAATGAGTTAATTAGACCGATGTTCGGGCCTTCCGGCGTTTCGATTGGACATAGACGACCGTAGTGAGTCGGGTGTACGTCTCGAACTTCGAAGCCTGCACGTTCACGTGTAAGACCACCCGGGCCTAATGCAGAAATACGACGCTTATGCGTTACTTCTGATAGCGGGTTGTTTTGGTCCATGAACTGAGAAAGCTGAGATGAACCGAAGAACTCTTTAACCGCAGCCGAGATAGGCTTAGCGTTAATAAGATCTTGTGGCATCACGTTGTCTAGGTCGCCTAAGCTTAGACGCTCTTTAACTGCACGCTCAACACGTACAAGACCAACGCGGAATTGGTTTTCTGCCATTTCACCTACAGAACGGATACGACGGTTACCTAGGTGATCGATGTCATCTACTTCGTCTTTACCGTCACGAATCATTATTAGCTGCTTCATTACAGAAATAATGTCTTCTTTATCTAGTGTACCAGCACCAATAAGTTCTTCACGGCCAAGACGGCGGTTGAACTTCATGCGGCCAACAGAAGATAGGTCGTAACGTTCATCAGAGAAGAACAAGTTATCGAACAAGGTTTCAGCTGCATCTTTCGTTGGTGGCTCACCAGGACGCATCATACGGTAGATTTCAACTAGTGCTTCAAGGCGGTTAGTTGAAGAATCGATACGTAGCGTATCTGAAATGTATGAACCGTGATCTAGCTCGTTGATGTAAAGCGTTTCGAACTCTTTGATGCCCGCTTGGCTAAGTGCCGCTAGGTTTTCAAGGGTTAGTTCGTCGTTCGCGCTTACAATCACTTCGCCTGTGTCTTCGTTTACATAAGTAGCTGCGTAAACACGGCCAATTAGGTAATCGGCTGGAACTTCAAGTTCTGTAAGACCGGCTTTTTCTAGTGCACGCGTGTGGCGCGCAGAAATACGACGACCCGTTTCAACAACAACGTTGCCTTCACCGTCAATGATGTCAAAAGCAGCCGTCTCACCACGTAGGCGATCTGGAACCACTTCCATCATTAGTTTGTCTTTGTCGATACGTACGCTTACTTTGTCGAAGAAAGTATCTAGGATTTCTTCAGACGTCATTTCAAGTGCGCGTAAGATAATCGTTGCAGGCAACTTACGACGACGGTCGATACGTACGAATAGGTTATCTTTCGGGTCAAACTCGAAGTCTAACCACGAACCACGGTAAGGAATTACACGTGCGTTATAAAGCACTTTACCTGACGAGTGGGTTTTACCTTTGTCGTGATCAAAGAATACACCAGGTGAACGGTGTAGCTGTGACACGATAACACGCTCTGTACCATTGATAACGAACGTACCGTTCTCAGTCATCAATGGGATCTCGCCCATGTACACTTCTTGTTCTTTAATATCTTTTACGGTACCTGGCGCAGCGTCTTTATCGAACAACACTAACCGTAGTTTTACTCTTAACGGAGCAGAGAAAGTTACGCCGCGAATTTGACATTCTTTAACGTCGAAAACGGGCTCTCCCAGGCGGTAGCTTACATACTGAAGCTCTGAACTACCTGAGTAGCTTTTAATTGGAAAAACGGAACGAAATGCTGCTTCCAAACCGTATTGAGCATCTGCATCGATCTCAATAAACTTTTTGAAAGAATCAAGCTGAATTGAAAGAAGGTATGGAATTTCCAATACCTGTGGGCGTTTGCCAAAATCCTTACGGATACGTTTCTTTTCGCTATAAGAGTAAACCATGGGTTCCTCAGCCTGCTGATTTATGACCCAACCTGCTGCAAAATGCTTTAAAACGCGTGCTATGGGCTAAAAGCTACGTTTCAAATGGCGCACTAAGCAACAAACTTCCACAACCCTTTTTCGGGCAGATACACCAGCATACAACAAAATTTAACCAATTATTAGTTAACTTGTTGGATTTTTATGCTTTTTATGGGTATTTCCGAATGGCGCTTTAAGTAGTGTAACCAAGGGTTAGATTCTACACACTATACAGCGCAAAAAGGCTGGTGGTTTAAAAAACCACCAGCCTTGCCGTCTCAGGCAATAATCTGACTATGTCAGATTACTTGATTTCTACTTCTGCACCAGCTTCTTCAAGCTCTTTCTTAAGTGCTTCAGCTTCATCTTTGCTTACGCCTTCTTTGATAGCTTTAGGAGCAGACTCAACTACTTCTTTAGCTTCTTTAAGACCTAGGCCAGTCGCGCCGCGAACTGCTTTGATAACTGCAACTTTGTTGCCACCGAATGAAGTCATTACAACGTCGAATTCAGTCTTTTCTTCTGCAGCAGCAGCGTCACCGCCAGCAGCTGGACCAGCAACAGCAACAGCAGCTGCAGCAGATACGTTGAATTTTTCTTCAGCCGCTTCGATTAGTTCAACCAGTTCCATTACTGGCATTTCAGCGATTGCGTTTAAGATATCTTCTTTAGTTAGAGCCATGTTCTCTAAACTCCTGGGTATAAAATGTTAAAAAAATCAATATGCCAAAAACGCCAATTACTTGGTGTCTTTGACCGCCGCCAATACGCGCACAAACTTGCCAGGAACTTCGTTGATTGTTTGAACGAATTTCCCAACTGGTGCTTTGAAGGTTGCAAGTAGTTTCGCAAGCGCTTCATCGCGGGTAGGTAGTGCTGCAACTGCGTCCAATTTCTCTGGACCAAGAAGACCGCTACCAATAGATAGTGCTGTAACTTTTAGCTTATCGTTAGTCTTACCGAAGTCTTTGAAAAGACGTGCCGCACCGCCTGGTGCGTCGATAGAGAAACCATAGATAAGCGGACCAGTTAAGGCGCTGTCTAAGTCTGCAAATTGACTGTCTGCTAGAGCACGCTTTGCAAGAGTATTACGTACAACCTTTAGGTATACGCCTTGCTCACGAGCTTTAACACGTAGGTCAGTCAGTTCTGCAACTTCCATCCCACGGTATTCAGCAACGGCTACGGATAGAGCGCGAGACGCAACTTCAGAAACTTCTGCTACGATCTCTTTTTTTGCTGCTAAACCTAGTGCCACTGAGTTCACCTCTTTGTATCTGACATTGTTTACGGTTACCCGCTTACGCCGTCAGGGTTCACAGATTGATACCAACCCTCATGGTTGATACCGCTCTACGGTGTTTGTTACCCCAGAGAGTCTGAGTCAAACCACCGTCTGCGCAGGTTGTTGTATTAAGCAGTGTGTTGACTGTGAAAGTTCTCTTACCTCTTTCACCACACCGCACCTGCGGTCTAGGACGGGAGCTGCTTATTAGCACTGCTAATTGTCACAGCTCCAACCCATAACCTTTAAGAGATTTCGATGAGCCTAAGCTCAGCGAAATTAAAGACCTACAGAAGCCTTATCAAGAGCAACACCAGCACCCATTGTAGTGCTTAGGCTGATCTTCTTGATGTATGTACCTTTCGCAGAAGAAGGCTTAGCTTTCTTCAATGCTTCAAGTAGCGCTTCAAGGTTTTCTTGAATTTGGTTCGCTTCGAACGCAATTTTACCGATGCTAGCGTGGATGATACCGTTCTTATCGTTACGGTAGCGTACCTGACCAGCTTTAGCGTTCTTAACTGCCGTTGCAACGTCAGGCGTTACAGTGCCAGTTTTTGGGTTAGGCATAAGGCCGCGTGGACCTAAGATTTGACCTAGTTGACCAACAACACGCATCGCGTCTGGGCTAGCAACTACTACGTCAAAGTTCATTTCGCCTTTCTTAACTTGCTCAGCTAAGTCGTCCATACCAACGATGTCTGCACCAGCTTCTTTAGCTGCTTCAGCATTTGCACCTTGAGTGAATACTGCAACGCGAACGTCTTTACCAGTACCGTTAGGTAGTACAGTTGCACCACGAACGTTTTGGTCAGATTTCTTCGCATCGATACCAAGGTTAACAGATACGTCTACGCTTTCTGCGAACTTAGCTGTTGCTAGTTCTTTAAGAAGCGCTACTGCTTCGTTGATTTCGTACTCTTTAGTAGAGTCAACTTTGTCGCGGATTACGCGAGCGCGTTTAGTTAATTTAGCCATTCGATTAGTCCTCTACGTTCAAGCCCATTGAGCGAGCAGAACCCGCGATAGTGCGTACCGCTGCATCTAGATCAGCTGCAGTAAGGTCTGGCTCTTTAGTTTTAGCAATCTCTTCCAACTGAGCGCGAGTAACTTTACCCACTTTTTCAGTGTTAGGACGGCCAGAACCACTCTTGATGCCCGCTGCTTTCTTAAGCAGGTAAGACGCAGGAGGAGTCTTAGTTTCGAATGTGAAAGAGCGATCTTCGTATACAGTAATTTCTACTGGTACTGGAGCGCCTTTCTCAAGGCTTTCTGTTTTCGCGTTGAAAGCCTTACAGAATTCCATGATGTTTACACCGTGTTGACCTAGTGCAGGACCAACTGGTGGACTTGGGTTAGCAGCGCCTGCTGCAACCTGAAGCTTGATAATACCGCTTACTTTTTTAGCCATTTTACATGCTCTCTTGTTTGGGTCTAACGCCTCGCAAATACAGAGATTATTTGCTCAATCGGCTTCCCGTTTCCGTTTAAAAGGGCGCGCATTATATAAGGTGATTAATTACTATGCAAGGGCTATTTAGAATAAAAAACCATCGAAAGGTCAGTATTTTTCATAGGCAAAGTGAATCAGAGTTATGTTGGCTTTACGCACACTGTGTGAAGCCCATCATTTATTTTGAAAGGATAATCAAACAATGGAAAAACCTACAGAATTAAACAATCATGAGATCTCAAATGTTTCTGGTGCACTTTGGGCCAATGCTTTAGGCGCAATAGCCGGTGGCATAGGTGGTTTCTACGGGGCAATTATTGGTGGCGGGCGTAACGCATCGTTCAGTACCATCGCTACAGGAACACTTGCCGGAATGGGTGCAGGCGCTTTAAGTCCGGTTAAAGGTTTCAGCTCTCTCGCAACATCCGTAGGTGGTGGGTTAGTTTCGGGCGCTATAGCAAATTTGGCGTCGGATCTAGAGGGCTTAGAAACAACAGATGAGTGAAGGTCAAATTTAAAATGGTAGATATCGGAACGGTGTTCATTTGGGTCATGGTAATTTGTGGAATGAATCTAATCTTAAAACGTGCGCTGGGTGTCAGATTTTGGGACTCTTTTACAAAGAGCGATAAAGTCTCTGAAAAAACCGCAACAATATTGCAGTTTATGTTTATGTTTCTTTCGCTTATTAGCTGTTATTTCTGGCTTATTTAGGTCAAGAGGATGCTACGTTGTAGTAACATGCAAATTTTTATAAATGTTCACCGCTCTACTTTTATCGTTATCTAGATACAAAAAAGCCCCGTCAAACGGGGCTTTTTAAAAATACTATACGGTAGCTTGAATAGGCTTAGCCTTTTTCTACCTGACCAAATTCTAAGTCTACTGGAGTAGAACGACCGAAGATAAGCACCGATACTTTTACGCGGCTCTTTTCGTAGTCTACTTCTTCTACCACACCGTTGAAGTCTGCAAATGGGCCATCGATAACGCGAATAACTTCGCCTGGCTCGAACAGCGTCTTTGGTCTTGGCTTATCAACGTTTTCTTCAAGACGATTTAAGATAGCGTCAGCTTCTTTCTGCGTGATGGGCATAGGACGGTCAGATGTGCCGCCGATAAAACCAAGTACGCGAGGTACGCTTTTCACTAAGTGCCATGACTCTTCAGTCATCGCCATTTCTACCAATACATAACCTGGGTAGAACTTACGCTCAGACTTACGCTTTTGACCAGCACGCATTTCTACTACTTCTTCTGTTGGTACTAGTACCTGACCGAAGTAGTCTTCCATGTTGTGCATCTTGATGTATTCAAGCAGGGTCTTCTTAACGCGAGACTCATATTGTGAATAGGCTTGAACTACGTACCATCTTTTCTTTACTGCTTCTTCTTCAGACATACGGTTATGCTCCTATTCCTGTAATAAAGCCAACTACACGAACGATGATGCCGTCTAGTCCCCATAAAATTAGTGCCATAATTAACGTCGCTGCAAGCACGATAAGTGTAGTTTGGTTCGCCTCTTGGCGAGTTGGCCACACAACCTTGCGAACTTCTGTGCGAGACTCTTTAGCGAAGCTCAAGAAGGTGCTACCTTTTTCGGTAGTTGCCGCGATGAAACCAGCTATACCAACAACTACAACAATTGCGATGGCACGGTATAGTACCGAGATCTCACCGTACATTGTATTAGCGGTTACTAAACCGGCAAGTAGTGCAAAAACCACTACCCATTTAAACATGTCCAATGCATTGGACTGATTTTCCGTCTTTTCGCTCATGTTACGATCCTAGCACTACAGCGTCGTTGTTTTACGCATCTAAAAAATGCGCAACTTAAAAATTCTTAGTTTAAGTAAATTTGGCAGGGGTGGAGGGACTCGAACCCCCAACCATCGGTTTTGGAGACCGCTGTTCTACCAATTCGAACTACACCCCTGTGGTGTCGATAAGACAAAATTTACTTACACTGCCCTTGTGAGTTGTGCGTCTTTTCTAAGGAAAGTGCGGTATCGCAAGGGAGGGACGCGTATTATACTTAACCACTTTCAAGATACAAGCGGTTTATCCATCCCATCTGCGATTGAAGGCTAATTCGCGCCTTGCCTATTCAACGCCTATAAATCCGCCCGTTTGGTGCGCCCAAAGCTTGGCATATATGCCATTGTGCGCAATAAGCTCGGTATGGGTTCCCTGCTCTACAATATTGCCCTTATCCAGAACAAGTAACCTGTCCATTTGCGCAATGGTCGACAGTCGATGCGCAATAGCCAACACGGTTTTGCCTTCCATCACTTTATCCAGACAGGCTTGAATTGCCGCTTCAACTTCTGAATCTAGCGCTGATGTGGCTTCGTCCAGCACTAATACAGGCGCGTCTTTCAGTAACACTCGCGCAATAGCAATGCGCTGGCGCTGACCGCCTGAAAGCTTAACACCTCGCTCACCTACATGCGCGTCGTACCCTGTTCTACCGTGACTATCGGTAAGCGTAAGAATAAAGTCGTGCGCTTCGGCCTGTTTGGCCGCACGTATCATATCTTCTTCTGTCGCATCCGTTCGACCGTAAAGGATATTGTCGCGTACCGAGCGGTGCATCAGTGAAGTATCTTGTGTCACCATGCTGACTTTGGCGCGAAGGGTTTCTTGGCCTACTTCAGTGATATCTTGACCATCAATGACAATGCGACCACTTTGGGTGTCGTAAAAACGCATGAGCAAATTAACCAGGGTCGATTTACCTGCCCCAGAGCGCCCCACTAAGCCCACTTTTTCTCCAGGCTTAATGGCTAAATCCAAGTTAGTGAACACATCAATAGGTTTGTTGTCTGCACCTGAATAGGAAAAATGCACATTATCGAAATTAATCCCGCCGCCATTTACCTTTAACGCATCGGCTTTTGGCTTGTCTTTTACTGCAATAGGCTGCGCTAGTGTATTCATGCCATCCTGCACCGTGCCTAAGTTTTCGAACAAACCTGATACTTCCCACATAACCCAGTGCGACATACCGTTTAGTCGCAAACACAGACTAATAGCAATGGCGATATCGCCCGGGCTCGCGATGTTTTCCATCCACAAATACACAGATAGCGCACCAATGGTGAAAATAAGAATGGCGTTAGCCATTTCCACGCAGAATTCCAACACGGTAACCAAACGCATTTGCGGGTAAACCGTCTTAAGAAAACCATCCATACTTTCTTTTGCGTAATCCGCTTCGCGGCGACTATGTGAAAACAGCTTCACCGTTGTGATATTGGTATAGCTATCGACAATACGCCCAGTCATTAATGAGCGCGCGTCGGCTTGCTTTTGCGAGACTTCTTTTAGTTTAGGTACCAGCACCTTCAAGATACCGATATACACAAAAAACCACACGATAAGCGGCATGGCTAAGCGCCAGTCAGTGCTGAAAATAAGCACTACCATAGAGATAAAATAAACACTGATGTACACCAGCAAATCGAGAACCTTGGTCACGGTTTCTCGTACCGATAGCGCTGTCTGCATCACCTTGGTAGCAACACGGCCGGCAAACTCGTCGTGGAAGAAGGTTAAACTTTGGCCAAGCAAATAGCGGTGAGCCTGCCATCTAATGCGCATGGGATAGTTCCCCATCAGAGACTGACGAGAAAACAACGAGCGCAACAAAATAAACAATGGAATAAAAACGAGAACGGTTAAACCCATGCCAATGAGGGTAAATTTTTGATCCGCTAAAAACGTGGCTCGGTTTTGATCAGAGAACCAGTCAACTAACTGCCCTAAAAAGCCAAACAGCGCCACTTCTAACATGGCAACAATGGCACTTAGCACGGAAACAGTAAGGATTACGCCCCACATGCCTTTTGTGTAGTACTTACAAAATGCAACGATACCTGTTGGTGGTTGGGTAGGCGGCGTGTCAGGGAAAGGCTGGGTCAGCTTTTCAAAAAATGAAAACATGTAGAACTCGTTAGTTATTCAGTGACAGAGCACGTTTACGTATGCCCCAAAATGCTTAGGTCACAATTCTACACGATAACTGAAAGTGTGTTGAACTTTGCGGTGTTTTTTTGCCGCAAAGCTCGTTTAACATTAGCTAATATTTGGCACAGGCTGATACTTGGCGAAAATTATTATTTGGAGAAGAGCTCACATAAAACAACTCAACACTAAGCTAATTTCCTGTCAGCCTTCACTCTGCAAAGCCTAATTTAGCGAGTATGCTTTCTACTTTTTCAACATGTTCAGCCTGCCATTGTTCAAGTGACATAGAGCCGTCTTTCTGGGCACGTTTTTGAGCAATGTCATAGGCTGCTAGCGCCTCATCTCTTGGAATTACTGCAATGCCCTCTTCGTCTGCAACAATGATATCTCCGGCGTGAACCGTTACACCTGCACAGGAAATAGGCTCATTTAACGGGGCTATACACTTTTTGGCTCCTGGCTTGGGTATAACGCCCCTGGCAAATACCGGAAATTTGTTGTCACGGGTTTCTGCAAGATCTCGTATAACACCATCAATCACGAAACCTTTTATGCCGCGAGACTGGGCTATCGCGCAGACGTTACCGCCCGCAACAGCGAATTTATCATCGGCTTCCACAACAATAATATCACCGGGGCTTGCGCGATATATCGCCGCATGCAGCATAAGATGGTCACCCGGCTCACACTTAACGGTAAATGCTGGACCCGCAATGCGTGGCATGCCTTCCCACAACGGTTTTATCGCATAGTGCATGAACTGCTCTCTTGGCAGCGCATCGGCGTACTCACAGGGTGATACGCTATCGAAAGGGGTGTTATGTAAGTCCATCGCCGTTCCTTGAATGTTGTAGTGTGTGAGAAAAAACACTATAGCGAAATTAGTCCTACAAGTTGTTACAAGCTGTGTATTTTCACTATAAACACTTTTTCTATCCCCCCCGCCATGCTAAAAATTAGTAAAAAGCGTGCACGCAATACGCCACACCATTCTTTAGAAGGGATGCACAGGTTTCGCAACGCACTAAAACAATAAGCGGCAAGCCCAAATGTTGCCCAATAAAATGAAAAGGAAAACTCGACATGTTACGTAGCGTTTTAAGCTTAAGCGTGGCACTGGCCCTCACGGCTTGTAGCCCACAAAATTCATCCACAGAACAACAGACACAGAGCGCGGCTACCGAAGAGGCTCAGCAACAGCTTTCTTCAGGTGTCATTAAAGAAAATATGGATCTGTCTGTTGACCCGGGTGATGACTTTTTCCGCTACGTAAACGGCAAGTGGTTTGATAATTTTGAAATACCGGCAGATAAATCGAGCTACGGTTCTTTCGTGATCCTTCGCGATGAAGCACAAGATCACGTTATGGATATTATAAAATCGTCTGCCGAAGGCGACTTTAAAGCGGGCAGCGACGAGCAAAAAGTCGGTGATTTTTACCGTGCCTATATGGACATGGAAACCCGCAACGAACTTGGTATGACACCGCTAAAGCCTGAGTTAACTAAGATTGATGCCATTGAAGACTACACCGACCTTGCTGAATATTTTGCTTATGCTGCTCGCTATGGCTACGGTACGCCGTTCAGCCTAACTCAATACCCTGACCTTAAGTCGCCAAAAGAATATTTGATGTACACGTGGCAGTCGGGCTTAGGCCTTCCTGAGCGCGAGTACTACTTCAAGGACGACGAAACATCACAAACCATTCGCGATGCCTACGTTAAACATATTCAAACCATGTTTGAGCTGGCGGGTTTCGACGCGCCTAAAGAAAGTGCGGATATGCTGTTCGCACTTGAGACTAAAATTGCTCAGCTACATATGAAAAAAGAGCAGGCCCGTAACTTTGCTGCCAACTATAACAAGCTGACAATTGAAGAACTTAAAGCGTTAATGCCTAAGTTCGATTGGGACGCTTATCTTACTGAAGCAGACATTAGCGACATTCCTTCGCTAGGCATCCTGCAAAAAGACTACATGCAAAACATTGATGGCGTTATTGCAGAAACCTCACTGGAAGATTGGAAAACGTTCCTTAAGTGGGGCTTGTTAAATGCTTCAGCCAGTCGCTTAAATGCCGAGCTTGATGAAGCAAACTTCAATTTTTACAGCAAAGTGCTTCGCGGTGTTGAAGAGCAACAGCCACAATGGCGTCGTGCAGTAAGCCTTTCAAATGCCCATGTAGGCGAGCTGATCGGTAAGGTTTATGTAAAACAGCACTTCCCGCCTGAAGCGAAAGATCGCATGATGGAAATGGTTAATAACCTGTTGTTAGCTTACAAAGAAAGTATCGAAAATCTTGATTGGATGACAGATGAAACCCGTGCACAAGCACTAGACAAGCTATCTAAGTTTACCGTGAAAATTGGTTACCCAGACCAGTGGAGAGACTATTCAGCGCTGACAGTTAATGCCAGTGACCTGTTTGGAAACCTTAAGCGTTCTTCGGACGTGCTGTACGAAGAAATGCTTAAGAAACAAGGCGGCCCAGTGTGGACCCATGAATGGGGCATGACACCACAAACTGTTAATGCTTACTACAACCCACCGCTAAACGAAATTGTATTCCCTGCGGCTATCCTTCAACCTCCGTTCTTTGACATGAACGCCGAAGACGCGGTTAACTACGGTGGCATTGGCGCGGTAATTGGTCATGAAATTGGCCATGGTTTTGATGATTCAGGGTCAACCTTCGACGGTGACGGCGTTCTGCGAAACTGGTGGACTGATGAAGATCGCGGCGAGTTTGAAGCACGCACTGCGAACTTGATTGAACAGTATAACCAGTTTGAGGTTCTGCCTGACTTGCACGTAAACGGTGAATATACCCTAGGTGAAAACATCGGCGACCTTGGCGGCATCAGCATCGCACTTAAAGCTTACCACCTGTCTCTTGATGGTGAAGAAGCCCCTGAACTAGACGGTTTCACTGGCGACCAGCGTGTATTCATTGGTTACGGCCAGGTTTGGGCAAGCAAATATCGCGAAGAGGCGTTGCGCAGCCAAGTACAAACCGATACCCATTCACCTACGAAGTTCCGCACTAACGGTGCTGTTCGCAACGTACCTGAATTCTACGAAGCGTTTAACGTGACCGAAGAAGATGCGTTGTATTTACCACCAGAAGAACGCGTAAAAATTTGGTAATTCGCGCACATTGAATAGCGCATATAAAATTCGATAGCTAAAGCCCCATGTTTGCTTCACCAGACTGGGGCTTTTTTTGTCGTGTTGAAGTGTATGACCGAGCAGTTTCAAAAAGGCTAAATATGAATGTAAGAACAACTATTGTCTTTAGCAGCTTAGCGTTGATTTACCTGGCGACGCTGCCGCTTACCCCCTACGTGGCGCAATTCTTACCCAAAGCCCTGCCTATTGTGGTACTGGCAGTTTTCGCCTATACAAAACTTAGCGCCATGCCGCGATACATGGTGTTGACGGCGTTACTTTTTAGTCTTGCCGGAGATGTTAGTCTGGCCTTGCCCTTTGCTGATAGTTTTATTACCGGCTTGGCGTGCTTTTTTCTCGCGCACTTATCTTATGCCGCGTGTTTTGCCAATCTAAATCGCCACAAACCCAAAGTGCTCTCAAGCGATATTATTTCGCCCAATGTGAAATGGCTAATTAGCCTTACCATTGTTAGTTTTACGGCAGTGATGGCCGGTCATATTCTGCCTGCATCAGGTTCGTTGTTTTACCCTGTAGTGGCATACATTAGCGTAATCACACTGATGGGCTTAACCGCGGTGTGGATAGCTCAAACCAAGCTAATCGTAACCGGTGCGTTACTTTTTGTGATATCAGATGCCATTCTCGCTCAGTCGGTTTTCAAAACCCCGCTCCCACTGTCTACCTTTTGGGTAATGACAACTTACTATGGAGCTCAATATTGCTTAACCATGGGGCTTGTTGATGCGTTTTTGAGAAGAGAGAATAGACAGGAAGAAAAGGGTTAGGCCTAGTTAGACAGCGAAGTTAAAACGTCTATCGCCAAACCGGCTTTTTCAGCTGGCACAAAAATGTGGTCGTGATAATAAGCGGCCACCACGTTGGCGCTAATTCCTGCCTCACCCAGCGCGGTGGACATAGCTGCCGTCATGCCTACCGCTTCCAAACTAGAATGCACTTCACAGGTTATACAGCGGTAATAACCTTCAAACTGCAGATTAGCTTTCTCGGCTGCGGCAACCGGAAGAATAAGGGTTGTGCCCTCGCGTTCTTGAAACATCCCCTTAGCTACTGAAATTAACGCACTAGTTAATCTGTCAGCAGGCAAGGTAGTAAAAACGTAATTTTCACTACTCGCCACAGGATTCAGATTTTTCAATAACACGCTCAAGTCAGTTTCAGCGACCACACTCACCTTCCATTGAATAACGTCAGTACTTAGATTTTAGAGCGCATATTAAAGCTTTCGGGCTCTAATACGTTTTCCTTTGATCTTTCCTTCTCTAAAGTGCGCCATGGCTTTTTTCACGCTTCGCGTTTTTACTGCGACAAAACTCATGCTGTTCTGAACTTTAATTTTACCCAAGTCGTCGCCAGGAATACCTGCATCTTTGGTAAGTGCCCCCACCAGATCGCCTGGGCGAAGCTTTTCCTTTTTACCCGCGCTTAGTGAAATACAGGTAAATTCAGGCTGAGTAATTTTGTTTTTATGAAAACGCAGGCTTTGCGCACCTTTCAGTGGAATATCGCTTTCTTGCAATACTTCTATTTTTCGCAAAAAGTGTTCTTCGTCATCACTGACTAGCGTTACCGCCATGCCCTGAGCGCCCGCACGTGCCGTACGACCAATGCGGTGAATATGAGTTTCCGGCTCTTCACTTACCGTGTAATTAATTACGCAGGCAACATCGTCAATGTCCAGTCCTCGCGCAGCTACATCGGTAGCAACAAGTACTTGTAGCGCATCGCTGGCAAACTGCATAAGCACCGACGTACGTTGATGCTGTTCCATGTCCCCCTGAAGCCCAGCGGCACTGAAGCCATCCTCGATAAGCTCCTCAACCACTTCATTTACCTGAGTCTTGCGGTTACAAAATACAATGGCGTTTTTAGGTTGATAGTGGGTAAGTACCGCTTTGAGCGCCTGAGTACGCGTGTGCGGCAGTACGTTGTAACCCAACTGCGTGATGGCTGGTTTACTCTCTTGAGCCTCAACCTTGCAGGTTACCGGGTTGTGCAGGTACTGCTTAGCTACGCGCTCAATTTGTTCTGTAAAGGTTGCAGAAAATAACAGGGTTTGCACCTGTTTCGGCGTTTGACCGAAAATAATACGTAAATCGTCTTCAAAACCCATATCTAACATGCGATCGGCTTCATCGAGGACACGCAATTTTACATTGCTTAAGTCAATTCGACGCTTTTCCACATGGTCCATTACGCGACCCGGCGTGCCTACAATAATATGAGGGCTATGTTTAAGTGACTGAATTTGCGGTCCCATAGGCTGTCCACCGCATAAGGTAGTTACTTTAATATTTCCAATGTTTTTAGCCGCTGTACGGCACTGTTGAGCCACTTGATCAGCAAGCTCTCGGGTTGGACAAAGTATGATTGCCTGCGTGGTAAAATCATTCACTTCAACGTGCTGTAAAGCAGGGATCACAAAGCACAGAGTCTTGCCGCTACCGGTTTGCGCCTGGCCGATGACATCCTTACCTTGCAGTGCCTCAGGAAGTGATTGAGCCTGTATAGGGGAGAGTTGGTAAATGCCTTGTGAGTCTAGCGCCTTTACGATGGCTGGGTTTATATCTAAATGCTTAACTGTTTCAACTGTCATTAATTTGGGTTCCAAAGGTGCACTACACCATGTTCGGTATGATGAGCTATGCCGTATTCTTGGGACACCATGTCACTCCAGGAAGAAAGCTGCTCATTAAACTTGTCACTCATTTTCACACCGGCCGCCGCTAACTTGAGCTTCTCTAAAACCAAAACACAGGTGTCTTTCTTTGACAGTGCTAGGTAGGCCGTTGAAATGTCGTACTTACTCGATAGGGTTATTGTCTCACATTTAAATTGTTTTGGGTTACATCCAAAGTCAATTGCCCCCTGAGAACCGAAAATAGTATCAATTTCGTTGTTGATCAGTGCATCCACTAATGCCTGCCACGAATCATAGGCTTTTACTTTGAAGCCATGCTCTATTGCAACGTTATAGCGATAGTCTTCCAATAAGGTACCAACCCTAAAGTTCTTTGGTACGTTGGCAAAGGATTCAAAATAGGGCTTATCGATGCCGTACAGTCCATGAAGGTTTCTTGATACCGGCGTTACCCAGTGAAACACGCTTTCTCTTTCACTCGTGCGAATTACTGAGAATACCAATACGTTAGACTTGGTCATTGCTTCCTTTGCAATACGTTCCCATGGCGCGGAAAGGATATTCTGCTTTAGCGTCATCTCATCTAATATGTCTCTGACCAAGTCTGCAGCAATACCTTTAAGCTTTCCTCGCTCTCCCACCTCTGAAAAAAGTGGCACAATGTCGGCGATGACCCAAAGATTGTCGGTATTAGCATGCAGCTCACCTGCTAAGCTTAGTGTTCCAAAAGTAAGTGTTGTGGCCGGGAAAGATGCTTTCAGTTCATCCCGTATAGCGCTAGCAAGCAATGTGAAGTTGTCTGAACCTTTGTATTGAGCAATCAGTTCGCTCAACCGCTCTGCAAAATCGGCAGAACCTTCACTTTTGCTCAGTGCGATATAGCTCACTGCTATTGTCGTTGCCTGACTGCCCGCATTCGGCGTACATCGAACATTATTTCCACATTCAAAGGCAAATAGCGGCGTGATCCAAAAATAACTATCTTCGTTATTTTCATCTCTGATCAAATTGATAAGGGCGTCAGCTTTATTCGATATGGTGTCAGTAGCAGGCGTTAAATCAATGCCATTTTTTGATAAGGCATTTTTAAACACTGTGAGTGAATAAGATTGAATACTCTGCTTCTCAGAGGGAGATAGGGTACTTGGTAAATCGGGGGCGTGAGAGTAAGAGAATGCTTGTGCCCAAGTGGATGAACTCCACGGGGCACATAAACAGACAATGACAACAAAAACTACGCTTGAAATGCCTTTTCTAATTTCCACTGCAACTTTTGCCCCGCATAAAATGGAACCATATCGGTGCCATCAGCTAGGGTTACTTGTTCTGGCACCGTCCACGACTCTTTCACTAATGTCATTGTAGTCGTATTTCGTGGTAAACCATAAAAATCTGCACCGTAATGGCTAGCAAATCCTTCTAGCTTATCTATTGCTCCTAACTGCTCGAACACTTCAGCATAAAGCTCAATTGCAGACCATGCGCTATAACAACCCGCGCAGCCGCAAGCATTTTCTTTTTTATGCTTGGCATGAGGTGCCGAGTCGGTGCCTAGGAAGAATTTTTTGTTGCCGCTTGCCACCATATCGCGTAACGCTTTTTGATGCGTGTTGCGTTTTAGCACTGGCAAGCAATAGTTATGAGGGCGTACGCCGCCAACCAGTAAATCGTTGCGATTTAACAATAAGTGCTGAGGGGTAATGGTGGCTCCAACAAATTCGCTGGCGCCCGCTACGAAGCTTGCGGCATCTGCTGTTGTAATATGCTCAAACACCACTTTCAGCTTAGGGAATGCGTCAACGATAGGCCCTAAATGGGTATCAATGAACACTTTTTCACGGTCAAAAATATCAATGTGATGTTCGGTCACCTCACCATGAATTAGCAACAATAAGCCTTGCTCTTGCATGGCTTGAAATACAGGGTATAAAGCCTGAATGCCTTTTACAGCCGCATCTGAGTTAGTAGTGGCTCCTGCAGGATATAGCTTACACGCAGTTACGCCCGCTTGTTTTGCATCGATAATGTCTTGAGGTGTAGTTTGATTAGTAAGGAATAAGGTCATTAATGGCTCAAAGCTACTACCTTTAGGTCGCGCAGCTTCAATTCGCCCTTTGTACGCCATGGCCATTTCAGCATTAACCACCGGTGGTACAAGGTTTGGCATAACAATAGCGCGCTGGAAACAACGTGCGGTTGCAGGCACTGTTTCAGCTAGCATTTCGTTATCGCGAAAGTGAAGGTGCCAATCGTCTGGCGTAGTAATGGTGAGCGTTTGCATGCCTTGTCTCTCTTAGTACTTATTCAAACAGAGGGGAAGATGCGCGCAATAATAGCACAATTCCCATTTTGCGCGCAGAACAACTCGCTCGAAAGTGGCTATGAATTCTCTTCGCCGTGCTCTACCCAAATAAGCTTGCTAACGTCGTACCCAGCCGATGTCGCTTTTTCTAGTAAACGGGTGCGAACTTCATCTGAAATAGAAGATGTTCGCGCTAAAATCCAAAGGTAGTCTTTATCTGGGCCTGTTATCAAAGCATATTGATAACCTTCTTTATCTAGCTCCATAATTACATAGCTGGCGTAAAATGGGCCAAAGAACGATACTTTCAGATGCCCTGTCGTTTCAGACTCTACAAAATACGCTTTGCCCTCGGCTTCATCCCATCCATTTTCTTCTACTGAAAAACCGCGATTAATTACCTTGACCCCTCCGTCATCGCGCATGCTATAGGTTGCCGTAACTTCGCTTAATCCTTCTTCGAAGCTATGGTCAAAGCGCGCTATTTCATACCACTTCCCTAAATAACGAGGAAGCTCAAAGCCTTCAACCGGCACTACCTTGTCAGGTACGCCAGTACAGCCAGACAAGCCCACACACACCATACCCGCCATAATCATTGAAACTAACTGCTTAAACATATGCCCTCTTTTCCTTGAACTCAGCTTTTAAAAAGCCCACTGATTGATTTAAATACACGCCTACATCGCAAAAATGATCTTTATCGGTGCTGCAACACCATAAACCTTCAAGCTAGGCTAACGGTCGACAGTAAAAATACGCTCGCCTAATCAGACTTTTCTTATCGCTTGGACCATATTACAGTGCTTTTAAAACAAGCCTTGAGCTAATACAGGCCCTGCCCACTCGATATTCTCAAACAGGGAGAAAATGACATGAATGCACACTTTCCACACGCAAGCCGCCTAATATATGGATGCATGGGCTTAGGTGGCGGTTGGAACGACAAACCGGCAACCAAAGCCGATATAAGCCAAGCAAGAAGCATCATCGATACTGTACTGAGTTTAGATATTAATGTGTTTGATCATGCTGATATTTATACGTTCGGCAAAGCCGAAACGGTTTTTGGTGAAGCGCTCAAGCAAGCGCCCGAATTAAAAGACAAAATGATTATCCAATCTAAATGTGCAATACGATTTGAGGATGATTTAGGACCAAAGCGTTACGACTTTTCAGCAAATCACATTCACACGTCGGTTGAAGGCATTCTCTCTAGATTAGGAATAGAACAGCTTGATATACTGCTGCTGCATCGTCCAGATCCACTTATGGAGCTAGACGAAGTCGCCGGTACACTGAAGCTGCTTCAGCAGCAAGGTAAAATAAAGCATGTTGGCGTTTCAAACATGCATGGTCACCAAATTAATTACCTGCAGTCTGCACTTTCCACACCTATTGTTGCCAACCAACTTGAAATGAGCCTTGGCTTTAGAGACTGGTTAGAAGACGGCATTACTACCAACAGTGCTGCTAATCGCGATACAGGTTATGCGCCCGGCACACTTGAATACTGCATGATGAACAACGTGCAACTTCAGGCATGGGGAAGCTTGGCACAAGGTAGATACACAGGTGCAAAAGTTGAAAATAGTAATGACCGTGCAACAGCAGACTTAGTGGCTCAACTTGCAGGTGAATATCAAACTACGCCTGAAGCGATTGTTTTGGCCTGGTTGATGCGACATCCTGCCAACATTGCGCCCGTTTTGGGCAGTACCAATATTGACAGAATTAAAGCAAGCCAAAAGGCTGAAGATGTTCATTTAAGTCGAGAGCACTGGTACAAGTTATTTGAGGCTGCTCGCGGTCAAGAGATGCCGTAAGCATAAATATTAAGGAAATTAAGATGCTGAAAGGCTTTCACCACGTTGCTATCATTTGTAGTGACTACCCTCGCTCAAAGACGTTTTACACGGACGTGTTGGGCTTCTCGATTATTGATGAAAACTACCGTGAAGCCAGAGACTCTTACAAATGTGACCTCGCGTTACCTGATGGCAGTCAGATTGAGCTTTTTTCGTTTCCGGGGGCACCGCAAAGACCGTCGCGCCCAGAAGCGCAAGGACTTAGGCACTTAGCGTTCAAGGTGGACAACCTTGATGAAATGATTAACCACCTAACGAATAAGCGAGTTGAATGCGAGCCAGTGAGAACCGATGAATACACCGGCAAACGCTTTACATTTTTCCAAGATCCTGACGGTTTACCTCTAGAGCTATACGAAATCTAAAAATCGCGTAGCCGTAATAGAAAAATGCCGAATAAGGGGTCTCTTATTCGGCATTTTTATCAATAGCGATACAAACTTTTATTGGTCGAGCATCCTGACTTCCCGCTGCGGGAATGGTATTTCAATATCATGCTGCTGAAGAGCATTAAAAATGGCTTGGTTTAGTGCATAGCGCACTTCGAAATGCCTTACAGCTGGCGCCCAAACCCGAATACCAAAGTTAATACTGCTGTCGCCAAAATTATCTACACCAATGGCGGGTGACTTTTCTTCGCTGACTCCATCTACCGTTTCAACAGCCTTGCGAATCACATCGATTACCTCATCGACCTTACTGGAATAGGCAACGCCAATTTCAAGTTCAATCAACATGTTCTCTGCAGAATTATGCAAGATTTCACCGACTATCAGTTTGTTGGGTATTTGGATGTGAACATTGTCTTCGTCAATAAGAATGGTATAGGGCAACATGACTTGATCGACCACCCCTGCAACACCACGCACGCGGATAGTGTCGCCAACAACGAAAGGACGGGTAATAATTATGGTAAAGCCAGCGGCATAATTGGCCAACATACCTTGAATAGCTAAACCTGCACCTAAACCTACAGCACCTACGGCGGCTATAAGTGGGGTTACGCTAATGCCCACATTACCTAATGCTATAATTATTACGATACCCAATACCACTAGCTTGCTGGCACCGCCGGTAAAGCGGCTCAGCGTAATATCGATATTTCTGCTGACCATCAGGTTTTCAACCATGTGGCCTATTTTATTGGCCACCCACCAGCCAAGCAGAAAAATAATGATGGCGCCTACAATTTGGAAACTGTAGGTCACTGCAAATTCTACAAGAGTGTCGTAAAGGGCTTGCGCTTGTTTTAACTCATCCATGGAACGTGATTAGACTAGAAACTGATAGGAATAACCGAAGCTTAAACAACAACGTGAGGAAAAACCAGTGCCGAGAGCAAGCCCGGCACGTTACGGTTTTAAGGAATAAAGAGCGAGCATTGCATTTAGTTGGCGTATTCGCTTGCCTCAATTTCCGCTAAACGTTCTTTGGTAGGGTTCTTAATGTAGTTATACACCAAGCCAACAAAGAGCACGGCAGCAAAACCCGTGGCTACCATAAAGCCATACTTGGCGTCGCCACCGTTGGCGTCGCTCACCAGGCCCATGATGAAAGGCCCTGCAGCCGCACCTGCTGCGGTGAAGAACAAGATTACTCCGGCTACGCTTCCGTGTTGATGTTTTGGGAAACAGCTTATGCCTTTTGAGTTAAAGGTAGGATAAATTACTGACATAAAAATGCCCGTTAGCGGGAATAGAAACAACGCAAGCTGTTTTCCGCCCCACAGACCAAGACCGAAACACAGTACAATAGCACCAGTGAACACCATAAGAACCAATGCCCAGTTGAAGTGAGACATCATCCAGATGCCTACGAAACGCCCTGCAGCACGAAGGATAAAGAATGCCGTTACCGAGTATATTGCAAGGGTCTGAGAGAAGCCTTCAGTATAACAATCATAGGTCGCTTTAAGCGTAGTCGCGTCGCACACTAAATAACTCGGCATCCACACATAAATGGCGCTTTCTGCGGCGACATATAAAAACGCGCCTACTGAAAATCCTAAAGCATAGGGGTTTTTCACTAAACTTAAGCTCTGCGCTATCGATACTTTCTTTTCACCTGAGGCTGTATCGCGAGTGTAAGCGGGGTATTTCACCAGCAAAGCACCGATTATAAGTAGCGTACAAACACCACCGGCGATTACATAAAGCCACTGCCATGCAACGCCTTGATGAATGAGATAAGCGACAATAAGAGGCCCGATAATTGCGCCAACGCCAAAGAAGGCTTCTGCCCCATTCATAGTAGCTGTGTGCTGTTTGGTCGATGTTGAAATATCACCGATGAGCGCCAGCGCACCTGTTTTAAAGATGCCCACGGCAACGCCAGATAAGCTCATTAAACTAACAATCAACACAAAGTCGTTAGCAATTAAAAAGCTGTAGCATGCAAGGCCAAACAACGCTAAACCAATGATAATGGTAGGCTTGCGGCCTAACTTATCAGCCAAAAAACCTAGGAAAAGACCCGATAAGGCAATACCTAACATGGGGAGTGAATGCATTAAGCTTGCTTGAGCATTGGTGACAGAGAACGCCACTTTCACTTCTTTGATTATCTCGCCTACCGAGTCTGACGTCATCGCAAACATCATAAACATTAGGTAGGTTAGCCATCTGATAATTCTGCTACTAGGATCATGATTGGGCATAGTCTGTCTCACAAGCACGGTATGAAAGGCCTTGTTCAGCCCTTCTAAACTTCACAAAAACACGTTGATCATTGCACGCATTCAGTAGGTCAAAAATAACGATGTAATAAACTTGATAAATGAGCTTAATCGTTTAAGATAAAAGTTAACAGAATTTAAAAAGCCTGTAAACCCGTTAATTAGGATAGGTTGTATGACGCACCTAAGCGTCGCACTTTGGAGTTTTCTATGAGCTATGCTGCTGACAGTGGTGTATGTTTAGACCGAATCTTGGCATCAACCGATTTATCTGGCCTAAGTAAGAAAGATGCAACAACTTTTACGCGTCGCTTGAAGGAACATTTTCCTCGTCTTTTTGACAAATATACCTACGTTTATGGGCACCAGTATGACTGCTACTTTCATTTACAAAAACTGGTTGAAATATTAAGAGACGGTTTAAAAAACCGTAAACCAGCCCTCAAAAAGCTTGATAATGAAAGGTTAAAAAACCCGCTTTGGTATCGCGATGAACAGCAAGTCGGCATGGCCTGCTATGTTGACCTGATGGGCCCCACTTTGAATGACTTGCATGACAAAATTCCCTACTTTAAGTCTTTAGGCGTTACCTATGTGCACTTAATGCCTTTATACGATGCGCCCAAAGGGGATAGCGATGGAGGATATGCTGTGTCGGATTATCGCAAGGTTAATCCAACGCTAGGCACAGTTAAAGACCTAGTAAAGCTTGCTTCAGCACTTCAGAAAGAGGGAATAAATCTTGTTCTCGACTTTGTGTTCAATCATACCTCTGACGAGCACGCTTGGGCGAAAGCTGCACTGGCAGGTGAGAAGCAGTTTCAAGACTACTACTACCTTTTCGATGACAGAACCATTCCCGATCAGTACGAACATACTTTAAGAGAAATATTTCCCCAGGTAAGAAGAGGTAGCTTTACCTTTAATGAACAGATAGAAAAATGGGTATGGACGACATTTAACAGCTTTCAATGGGATTTAAACTACAGTAATCCTGAGGTGTTTAACGCTATCACGTCTGAAATGTTGTTTCTGGCCAATATAGGTAGCGCTGCACTGCGTTTAGATGCGTTGGCCTTTATTTGGAAAGAGCTTGGTACTAACTGCGAAAATCAGGAAAAGGCCCACGTACTTATACAAGCGTTCAACTGTTGCTTACAAATTGTAGCGCCTGCCGTGGTCTTTAAGTCAGAAGCCATCGTGCACCCTGACGAAGTACTTAAGTACATCGACAAAGATGAGTGTCAGCTATCCTACAATCCTTTGCTAATGGCACTGCTGTGGAATTCGTTAGCCACGCGTAAAACCCGTTTGCTTACGCGCTCAATGAAAAAGAGCTTCTCTATTTCTGAGAACTGCACATGGGTGAACTACGTGCGATGCCACGACGATATCGGATGGACCTTCGACGACGCGGTAGCCAACGAACTGGGTATTAACGCATTCGATCACCGCCATTTTCTTAATCAATTTTATACCGGTCGTTTTGAAGGAAGTTTTGCCAACGGCGTGCCGTTTGCTGAAAACCCTTCTAACGGCGATTGTCGTGTGTGTGGTTCACTGGCCTCTTTATGTGGGCTAGAAGGCGCACTTAAATCCAACGATTCAAAAGGCATTGATGACGCTGTGAAACGAATGATGCTGCTTTATGGTATCACCTTTAGCATTGGAGGTATTCCGCTACTTTACTCAAGTGATGAAGTAGGCAAGCTTAATGACTACAGCTATCGATTTGATGACACCAAAAAGCACGACGACAGATGGGTAAACCGAATTGCTGTTACCCGCGCAGATACGGAATTGGCGCTAGGAAACACGTCTCCTGCCAACCCTACAGAGACTGCGAGCCTTCGCGTGTTTAACGGATTGCGGAAAATGATAGCAATTAGAAAGCAGAATGCGATTTTCGGGCAGTCTAGCACCCAAATTTTAGATGCCGATAACCATCATTGCTTTGCTTTTCTTCGGGAAAATACACAGGGTCACAAGCTGCTTGTGATATGTAACTTCAGTGAGCACCCTCAGACCATTCAGCGTAGCCTTTTGGCAACACTAAAGGGCGCATCAGGCCGAGATTTGTTAACTGATGAAACTTTCGAAATGAATGCATCACCACTATTGCTTGAGCCTTTTCAACAAATGTGGCTTCTTACTGATTAGAGCTCGAGCTTTCGTCATATCTTGCTAATTGCTGTTTGAAAAGTGGTTAGCAAGTTATCCGCGGCTTAGTCGCCAAATTAATTATCTTTACTGCCAGTGACTTATCGAATAAGTCATTTTTTCACAGGCACACCAATAAATACCCACTATACTTTTTATAGTGAATAGATAGTTCACGTAGCTTCCGCATAACTTTGGTAGCTTGGCCTGTGTTTGACTGGCTCTCAAACTGATTGACGCGGAAGTAGCACTCTTCTTGTTGTGTGTGGTTTGTTTCTTGCTTCACGCAGAAGTATTACACAGCGGGATTCGACTTATGTCATATGGATATGTTTAACATGGTAACGGATAAAACGATGCAAAGTGATAGTGCTTTGGAATACATGTGCCCGTATTGCGGCGCAATAAATGACTTCCAGTTAGAAACAGTTCGCGACATGTATCACGAACAGTATGAATCTTGTGGGTGCTGCAATAAAGTACTCAGTTTAACGGCGGCCGATGGTATTGGTGGCCGTATCAATTTGATTGTCGATTCACTGGATGCAGAGCTTGTTATCAAATAAAGCGCATTGGAAAGCGTAGCAAAATGTTAGCAAACAAAAAGCCGCTTCATGAGCGGCTTTTAAAGTTCTTGAATAAAGTTCCGAAGCAGGAATTTCAACAAGCATCAACTACCGAAAGAACTCTCGTTTCAATTCATTATCAGTGAGGAAACGGCCGCCGAGCGCAGACGTCTTCGTATATGAATTAGTATCACGGATCCCTCTCGCCTTAACGCAATAGTGCGTGGCGTTAATGCTCACCGCTACGTCTTCAGTATTGGTCAACGTCTGCAACGCAACTAACACTTGTTGAGTTAAACGCTCTTGTACCTGTGGACGTTGAGCAAAGAAACCCACAAGACGGTTAATCTTTGAAAGGCCGATTACTGTATCTTTTGGAATATAAGAAACGGTTGCCGTGCCATCAATAGTAACAAAGTGGTGTTCGCAGGTGCTGGTCAGGCTTATATCAGATACCTGTACAGGCTGGTCAATCTGCATCTTGTTTTCAATGGCAGTAATCTTAGGAAATTTGCGGTAGTCCAATCCACCGAAGATTTCATTAACATACATTTTAGCGATTCGCGTGGGCGTATCACACAAACTGTCGTCAGTTAGATCAAGGCCAAGCGTGTCCATTACGTCACGCATAGCACTTTCAATTCGTTTGCGCTTTTGCTCGTCAGTAAGACCATTAGCCACCATAGGTGTTTCTAAACCTTTGGCTTCTAATGCTTCTCGTACACGTTGTGCTGGCTCTGAAATAGAGGGGTCTAGTGCGTCGCGCACAATTACCGCTTCTTTTGCTAACATTACTTTATCCGTAGTTACTTCTTTTTTGATCTTGTACGAGCATGAGTTCGTTACAGATCGATTACTTGGCAACATGACTTTTATTTAATGTCATTGCTACCGACTGTGCATTTGGCACAGAATAATAAAACCGTTACCTTTTACGAAAGAAGGACATCATCTTGAATTCACCTGTGTTAATTACAGGCGCAAGTCAACGTTTAGGCTTAGCTATGGCCAATAGTTTACTTGACCAGGGCCACCACGTTGTCGTGACTTATCGAACACTTCGTCCAAGTATTTCAATGCTTGAGGATAAAGGTGCTACAGTCTTACAGGCGGATTTTAGCACTGAGGCGGCTATTGATCGAGCAATTGATGAGATTAAGGCAATCAGTAAAACCTATCGAGCGGTGATCCACAACGCGTCAGATTGGGCGCAAGAAAAAGATAACCATGACAAGCATAGCTTGATTGAACGAATGATGTTGGTCCATGCTGTTGCCCCTTACCGCATAAACTTGGCACTTGAAAAGGCTCTTTGTGATTGCGACGTTCAATCTGACATTATTCATATGACTGACTACGTTCAAGAAACAGGCAGCGAGAAACACATGGCTTATGCGGCAAGTAAGGCAGCCCTGCACAACCTGACCCTATCATTTGCTAAGAAGCTCGCACCAAAGGTAAAAGTAAATAGCATTGCCCCAGCTTTGCTTATGTTCAATGAGGGTGATGACGAAGCTTATAAGCAAAAAGCGTTAGAAAAATCACTGTTAGAGATAGTACCGGGGGCGCAAGAGGCCGTGAAAGCCGTGAACTATTTATTTGATAGTGACTACGTGACAGGGCAAACCCTTCATCTTAACGGTGGGCGGCATTTAAGATAAAGACTGCCCCTTTTTTCTGTCATTTCAGTTTTCCCTATGGCTTAAAGTAATCGTCACCGCCAATTAATTTCATCGCCATTTGCCTTGGTCTCATGCTGAGGCATAGCTATAATCCGAACCCTATTTCGTAGCTATTTGGAATTTTACTATGCACGGCAACCGTACTATGGCGCCTGAATGGCATAACATTGATGCTGTTATGTTAGCGTGGCCTCATGCGCAAACCGACTGGGCTCCATGGTTAGAAGACGCGAGAGCGACGTATCTGAACGTGATTGCTGCAGTAAACCGCAACGATGCGGGTGTGATTTTATTATGTGCGCCGAGTGACGTAGACGATCTTAATTCTCGTTTACCAGAGAACGCTCGAGTGCTTATTATTCCGGCCTCATTTAACGACACATGGATGCGCGACTACGGCTTCATCACTTGTAAAGACAGTGAAGGCAATGGCTCGCCGGTAGAATTTCGCTTTAACGGTTGGGGCAATAAGTTTAACGCCGCTGAAGATAATCTGGCGAATCAGCGTTATCTTGCCAGCATGTGTAAATCTGTACTTCGCAGCAGCCCAATTGTGGCTGAAGGTGGCGCGCTGGAAATTGATGAAGACGGACACCTATTAAGTACTGCCCAGTGTTTACTTAACCCTGAACGTAATGGTGATATGTCGCTAAGCGCTTACGAAGATGCATTTAAAGATATGCTAGGCTGCAGCAAAGTTACTATTTTGCAGCATGGTCATTTAGAAGGCGATGATACTGACGGTCACATCGACACATTAGTGCGTTTCACGCCGAACAAAGGCCTAGTGATCCAGGCGTGTAACAACCGTCCTAATGACAGTCACTTTGAAGGGTTGAAAGCGTTGTGCGACGAGTGCGCCCTTGAGCTGCCTGAGCATGAACAGTTTCATCTGCCGCTGCCTAATATTGTAAATGACGAAGGGGATCGCCTGCCGGCATCGTACGCAAATTACTTGATTTGTAACAACGCAATATTATTGCCTGTTTACGGTGAAGAGGAAGACGCAGAAGCCATTGAGACTGTACAAAGAGCACATCCCAATCATATTGTTGAACCAATCGATTGCAGTGTACTCGTAAGACAATACGGCAGCTTGCATTGCATTTCCATGCAGGTTCCCACAAATACATTAAAAGATTCGATTATCACCACCTTAAAGAAAGGAGTGTCATTACATGCGCCCAGCTAAGCTAAAAGTGGGTCTGGTACAACAGGCCGTTGCCGATAACGACAAAGCAACGAACTGGAATAAAAGTGCCGAACAAATTGCCAAATTAGCCGCTGAAGGATGCGAGTGTATTTTGCTTCAAGAACTACACAGCACCCTGTATTTTTGCCAGCAAGAAGATACTGACGCCTTTGATTTGGCTGAACCAATTCCTGGACCTGCGACAGAATTTTTTGGTGAACTAGCCGAAAAACACAATATCGTGTTGGTGACATCTTTATTTGAAAAGCGCGGTTCAGGTTTGTATCACAACACCGCAGTCGTGTTCGACCGCAGTAAAGAAATTGCGGGCAAATATCGTAAAATGCATATTCCTGATGACCCAGGCTTTTACGAGAAGTTTTACTTCACACCGGGCGATATGGGCTTCACGCCTATTGAAACCAGCGTGGGTAAACTTGGCGTATTGGTGTGTTGGGACCAGTGGTATCCAGAAGCGGCGCGCCTAATGGCGATGGCAGGTGCGGACTTGTTGTTCTACCCTACCGCAATCGGCTGGGATTTAACTGACACAGAAGAAGAGCGTACCCGTCAGCACGGTGCATGGGAAACCATTCAACGCTCTCACGCTGTGGCAAACTCAGTACCAGTCATCGTGGCAAACCGCACTGGATTTGAAGCGTCACCTGTTGAAGGTGATCCAGGTATTCAGTTCTGGGGACAAAGCTTTGTAGCAGGCCCGCAAGGTGAGATTTTGGCCAAAGCCGAAGCTGAAGGTGAAACCACGCTAACCGTAGAGCTTGATATGGAGCGAACCGAACAGGTGAAGCGCATTTGGCCTTACTTCCGCGACCGCCGCATAGACGCCTACGACGAACTAACCAAGCGCTGGCGCGATTAACCTAAATAATGGGGTCAGAGTACATTTTCCAAGACAAATCTATGTCACAAAATGTACTCTGACCCCTTTTTTAATTCTGCCGCGGTGGAAATGTACTCTGACCCCATTTTGGTGGTTACACTTTAAATATAATCTTGTCGTAGAGCATGAATACCTGTCGTGAGCGTTTAGGCAGAAGCGTTAGCATTACCTCTTCATCTATATCCAGCCCACCAGTGAACTGACCAAAGGCTGGCATCACAAATACATTTTCGTTGTTAGTAAAGCATTTGCCTGAGTATCGGCGGCGGGTGATGGTTGTGCGCTTTTTAGGGTGATAATGGCCAATAACCTGAGCACGAGTTTCACTCGTTTCTACTTCGTGCCTGAATACCATATTATCTAACACTATTTCAAAACACGGCGTACCCGGTATGCCGTCGGGTAAATCTGGGTCATGATTACCTTCTACCCACATCCACTCGTTCACATTGTCAACAAGCCTACATAAGTGCTGACGGTCCTCAGTGGTCATGCGCGACATGCTGTGTTTGTCGTGAAAGCTGTCACCTAAGCTGATTACTCGCAGTGGCTTGTAATCATCGATGATGCTCTCTAATCGCGTTAACGTAGCGGTGGAATCCAAGCTCGGCAACGGGTTCGCATAACTGCGTAAATAACTGCCTTTTTCTAAGTGGAGATCAGACACTACAAGCCAATCGCATGCGGGTAAATACGCCACACCGCGCGCGTCTAACAGCCACAAGTAGTCTGCATATTTTGTGATAGTGATGTGGCGCTGGCTTACTTTTTCGGTTAGCCACGCGTCAGTTATTGCCAAAATTTCCTCTTTTGCTCTTCGTTTGTGATTTTTTATTATCGGTTTGAAACCGCTCGTTAATTTTGCGGGACTACGCTTCGTAGCCTCCGCATTCTGACCGCTCTAGTTAGTTGAGCAAGGTATCAGGCGTGAAGTGCATCGCCAAGATATGAAAGCGAAGCCTAAAGGTCGTGTTTATCTTCACGTTATTCAACGCTAGCCCCTGATAACAATGCGCGCACTTCATCTAACATGGTTTCAGCTTCGGCATATAAATTAGCTTGCTCGATGATAGCCTGTGCGCCAGCGCCTTTCACTTGTTCACTACGCACATCCAGCACTATTGGAATGGCCATGGGCGACGGCTTTTCAAGATTCACTAATGTCGCTGAATCTACATAGCGGATAAGTAAATTAGCGAGTCGCCGTAAATCAAGTAGCTCACGTTCTGCATCGGCCCGAGCTACTTTAAGTAAGATATGGTCGCGGTCGTGTTCACGCAACGTATCGTAAATAAGGTCCGTGGAGAACGTGACCTGCTTCATGGTTTTTTGGCTGGCGTGATAGCGCTGTTCAGTGAGCCCACTCACCACCGCCACTTGCCTGAACGAGCGCTTAAGCATAGGTGCCTGCAACATCCAGTCTTCTAACTCGTCCCCTAAAATATCTGGTTGGAATAGCTGCTGGAGCTGCCCTTGTGTGATGGCGTTTACTGAAGCCACCGATAATCCGTAATCGGTCACGCTGAAGCTTAAAGGCTTAATGCCCATTTTTTCCATTCGTCGCGTTAGCAACATACCTAAGGTTTGGTTCGCTTTGCGTCCGTCGAAGGTGTAGTACAAGGTATAGTGCGCCTGTCTAAACGGAAATTGTTCTACAAGCACGTTGTCAGGACTAGGCAATTGAGAAAACGCCTGTTGAAGTTTAAGCCACTCTTGTACCTGTGCAGGCAGTGCTCTCCATGATTTCTGAGTAGCCAAAATTGCCCGTACCCCTTCCGCCAAATAGGTAGATAGCGGCATTTGGCCACCCGCATAGCTTGGTATTTTCGGCTCTTTTGCTTTTGCAGGCTTAGCGTGTAGTTGCATGTCGCGAATAGCCTCAAAACGCAATACTTCTCCTGCAAAATAGAAGGTGTCTCCGGGCGTTAACTGCTGAGCGAAATACTCTTCTACTTCACCAATTATCTTGCCCTGATTTCCTCTTCGTATACGCTTTACTTTAAGCCGACCCGCTTCAACGATTGTGCCGATATTTTGTCTGTGCCGTTGAATAACCCGCCGATTCGCTGGCGAGTAAGTGCCATCGTCGTTTTTCGTCAGCCGCTGATATCTTTCATACGCATTAAGCGCACTGCCCCCGTCTTGGGTAAATTGCCATAGTTTGTCGAAATCATCTCTATCGAGTCCTTGGTATGGCGTGGCGGTAAGTATCTCTTTATACAAGGTATCTGGGCTATCAGCCCTACTACACAAGCAGTTCAATATAAATTGCGGGACAATGTCCAGTGCCCCTGGCTGTGGGCTTTCCCCGTCTAGCTCCCCTTTTTCAATAGCGGAGATCGCCGCCTGACATTCCAGCGCTTCAAAACGGTTTGCCGGTACGAGCAACGCTTCACTTGGCTCGTCGAGCCTGTGGTTTGCTCGCCCTATCCTTTGCAGCAGCCTGCTTACACCTTTAGGTGCGCCAACTTGTATGACCTTGTCTACATCACCCCAGTCGATACCTAACTCCAAGGCCGACGTACATACAATTGCCCTCAGCATGCCGCTTGCCATCATGGCTTCGGTCTTACGACGCTGCTCTTTGCTCAAGCTGCCGTGATAAAGCGCAATGGGCAGCGCAGCCTTGTTTGCCTCCCACAACATTTGAAACAACAGCTCTGACTGAGCTCGCGTATTCACAAAAACCAGCGTGGTTTTGGCGTTTTCAATAGCCTGATAAATATCATCGATGGCGTAGCGAGCCATAAAGCCGCCAAAAGGCATGCGCGCTTTAGAGTGCAGCATTTCCACCTTAGGTTTTTCACCCGCTTTCACTTTTACAATATTAGCTACACCGTCACTGCCAGCCAGCCACGCACCTAGCGTTTCGGGAAAAGCGACGGTGGCTGATAAGCCAATACGCTTACAATGCGGTGATAGAACGCTTAACCGCGCGAGGGCGAGTGAAAGAAAGTCTCCGCGCTTGTTGGCCATTAAACTGTGCGTTTCGTCGATGATCACGCGTTTAAGCTTGCCAAAAAGCTTATCGGCATCGGCGTAGCTCAACATCAGCATGAGCGATTCTGGTGTGGTAAGCAGTATGTTTGGCGGCTTTTTACGTTGACGCTGGCGCTTATGAGAAGGCGTGTCGCCAGTACGTGTTTCTGCCGTTATCGGCAGCGCCATCTCTTCAATGGGCTGTAACAAATTACGATGAATATCTTGCGTGAGTGCTTTCAGCGGCGATATGTAAAGGGTATGTAGGCCGTTGAACCCATCCTTTTCTTTTCCTTTTGTTGCCTGTTTGTTTATTGCTTTTGTTTCGGCTTGTTCACTGGTTCCGGTCTCCTTAACAAGCTCCCCGTTTTCCGACATCTCTGCAAGTTCACTCGTACCGAATGCCTCAGCAAGCTCGCTCATACCAAATGTCTCTGCAAGTTCGACTAGGCTAGGTAAAAAGCCCGACAGGGTTTTGCCAGCGCCGGTTGGCGCAATCAATAATGTACAGTCATGCTGGTCTTTCTCCACCAGCATGGTGTGTTGATAATCGCGTAGTTGCCAGCCTTTTTGTTCAAACCAATGGGCAAAGACTGAAGGAAGTGGAGTCATTGATGGTTCTTGTTAATACTTTTAGCACTTATACGGCAAAACCTTGGTTAGGTTTACTTGTCACGCCTTACGATAGATGCACAATGTAATCATCCTCAGCGCGTTTAATGTTTAGATACATTTTTCACTTCGACCTTATGCATTTTCTTAGCGTAAACTTCAGCGCAGAGTTTTTGACCTTCTTATGCTTCACGAATTAGCGATTTTCTTACAAGGACCGTACATGCGAATTCATTCAATAGACGCCGTTAGAGGTTTAGCCATTCTTGGCATCTTATTCATGAACATTACGTTTCACCAAAACGGTTACGCTAACTATGCATTTTTTGAAGAGCCGTTATTATCAGACACGGTTATTTCACTTTTTAACACGCTGTTTTTGGATGGACGATTTCGTTCTCTGTTCTGCTTGCTGTTCGGTGCAGGTCTGGCAATTCAATTTGAGTCCTGCGAAAAGCGCGGACACCATTTTTTAGATTTCTCACAAGCCAGACTTAAGTGGCTGTTTGTATTTGGGCTACTGCATGGCGTATTTATTTTCAGCGGCGACATTTTGCTTTATTACAGCCTGTGCGCATTTTTTATTTTAAAACACTTCACGCTCCCTCAAGATGAACTCAAAAAGAAAAGTATTCATTACCTTATTGTGGGAAGCGCAATTATGTTAGTTGGTGGGCTCGTCATGGCGTTTGTGTTCGACATGGGGGCTGAACTGCCAACGCGACCCAGTGAAACATTTAACGAAGAAGTCGCCTTGTGGCAAAGCGGCTATTTAACGCAACTTGGTATTCAAGCGTCATTTATGCTGTCTACGGTTATTGTCGCGCCATTCACTATGCTGTGGCAGTCTATGGGGCTTATGATGTTTGGCGCTTATTTGTATAGGGCAGGCTTTTTCAATCACGGCTTCTCGTCACTGATATTTAAGAAGTTAGTATTGGTTGCTATCGTCACATCCATCATTACTGCACTTCCGCAATTTTTATTCGAACAGGTAACATTAGATGTGATTCCCATGTTCACTAGCATTCCAGCCATTTTCTGTGCTTTGGTATACGCTCACCTATTGATAAACATAAGACATACTTCGACGTGGTGGTATCAGTCGCTTATAAACTGCGGCAAAGTTGCGTTCACGCTCTACCTAACCCAATCAATAGCACTCGCTGTGCTATTTCGCATCGTCATGCCCGCTTATTTTCCAAACTTTATTTACAGCGTAACGTTGCTTGATTTGCTTCTGGTCACCATTACCTTTACCGCAGTACAAGTTATTTTGGCGAACGCCATTACTAAGCACTTCAACCAAGGTCCCTTTGAAGCCCTATGGCGAAAAATGTATTTGCGCAGTTTTCACAAAAAGCAAAAATTGAAACATGATGAAGTAGAGCAGCTCACCTGAGGCCATGTCGCTTGCATCTTGAAAATTGTGTCTATACTGAACGGTAAACGTAACCTAAATAAGTAGGCCTGCTAAGCTTTACTCAATGTTAAAGGTTAGCAGGTCCAATGGCTTTTCCTTAGCCATTGAGGTAAATAGGCATGATACAAAATCAACGTCGAGTAGGGCTATTTTCAATAGTAGCGGTGATGATAATTCGGCACCTTTTCTGTCAACAAGCTTTTGGAAGTGTGTTGGACAGTGCGCAAACATCACAGCTCCCCCCTAGCAGTTACGAAGTTAAGATAGTCGAAAGTAGTGAGCTCGACTATGCCTCTCATGCCTATTACTCTGCATTACTTAAATTAGCGCTTAGCAAAACAGAAGACCCTATTAAACCAACATATCTCGTAGAGAGTAGCGGCAATTTGGTGCAAGAACGCGTTCTGCGCCAACTAAACCAAGAAGGGGGAATTGACGTTTTTTGGACAGTGACGTCAAAACTACGTGAACAGCAAGCCATTCCGGTGCGGGTTCCTCTATTGAACGGAATCATGGGCTATCGCGTCTCTTTGATCCGCCAAAGTACTCTACGTGAGTTTAACAATGTTCGTAGCGCGCCTGACCTAAAGCGATTTATTGCAGGTCAAGGTCACGACTGGCCCGATTTTCAGATTCTAGAGCACAACGGATTTACTACGTTAGGAACCAGTAATTACGACATTATCATTGAGCTTTTAAAGGCTGGTAGAATTGATTACTTTCCACGTGCGGCTCATGAGGCGGTGGTAGAGGCGAAATCACTAAACGACCCAGACATTATCATAGAGCCTTCAGTTTTATTGTATTACCCGTCTTACATGTTCTTCTTCGTTTCACAATCGAAACCTGAATTAGCGCAGCGCATAGAACGGGGATTAAATATTGCTCGACAAGACGGAAGCTTCGCCGCGTTATTTGAAAAGTACATTAGTTTTAAAGATATTGAAAAAGCGCTGAAGCTTTCAGAGAGAACCGTACTCAAACTTAATAATCCACACCTCTCCGAAGCGACGCTCGAGGCAACAGCATCAGAAGCCCAACAACTTGAGGTTGTACAATAGGTAGCTCGAATAGCACGTTATAAGACTACAGCATCCTTATCAGTGTTACTTCTCATCAAGGAAAGTATTCCATTGATTCAACCGCACATGTAATGTGAGAGACTTTTAAAGTGCCTCTTCCGAAGCTGTATCCAAGTCCATATCTACTGCGACAAACAAAGTGCTTAAGCGCTTTACAGTTCGAAAAAATCCTCAACGAACGAATATCAAATGGTCGATTTTAGGTACTCACTACGTAGTAAGAGCATTGTTTATTTCGTGGAAATTATGTGTAGTGCATCCATCAACATGGCTTAAAGCTGACGACACTGGCCTGTATTGCGAGCCGGGTGAATTCTATATTGACCCGATGAATGAAGTGGCCACAGCACTGGTCACTCACGGACACGCTGATCATGCTCGCGCAGGCCACCACAGTGTCTATGCCAGCGCAGAAACACTGGCCATTATGAAAACCCGCTACGGCGATGAAATGGCAACACACCAACACGCCATAACGCTAGGTAAGTCAGTGACATTTAATGACGTTGCGGTCACTTTTTTCCCCGCCGGACACATTTTAGGCTCTACTCAAATTCTTATCGAATATGCAGGTTATCGCGTTGTAGTTTCCGGCGACTACAAACGTCGCCACGATCCTACCTGCCCGCCGTTTGAAGTTGTCCCTTGCGATGTATTGATTACCGAGGCCACTTTTGGCCTTCCTGTATTTAAACATCCACCTATAGAGCACGAAATAGATAAGCTCCTTCACTCGTTACGTGTTTTTCCCGAACGATGCCACCTTGTTGGTGCGTATGCCCTAGGGAAATGCCAGAGGGTTATTTTAGCGCTACGTGAAGCGGGGTACGAAAAGCCCATCTACTTACATGGTGCGCAGCTAAAGCTATGCGATTTATATGAACAGCTTGGAATAAGTCTAGGCGCTTTAATTCCTGTATCCGACGTCGCAGATAAAAAAGCACTGGCAGGTGAGATTGTATTAGCGCCCCCCTCGGCATTGGCCGACAGGTGGTCGAGAAGCTTACCCAATGTGCGCCCTGTTATGGCGTCTGGCTGGATGCAAATTCGCGCCCGTGCGAAGCAAAGAAATGCCGAACTACCGCTTATTATTTCCGATCACTGCGATTGGCCAGAATTATTACAAACCATTGAAGAAGTGAATCCCAAAGAAGTATGGGTGACCCACGGTAGAGAAGACGCGTTAATGTATCAAGCTGAAAAAATGGGGTTCAAAGCTAGGGCATTATCGCTTGTCGGCTACGATGAAGAAGAGCAAGGAGGCGACTAATGAAAGCATTTAGTAATTTGCTTGAGCAACTTTATTACACGTCGGGAAACAAAGCCAAAGCGCAACTCATGGCTGATTACATTGCCAACACACCTGACCCTGATCGTGGCTGGGCTATAGCCGCTATGGCCGGTACGTTGCGATTTGATTTTTTTAAGCGTAACACTGTGAAAAAGCTCATTACCGAACACACTGACTCTGCGCTTTTTGCAATGAGCCACGATTATGTGGGAGAGGTTAGCGAGACCGTGGCGCATTTATGGCCTTACAGTGAACCTACGGATAATCTTCCAAGTCTTACTGAAGTCGTAGAAACCTTTGCGTCTGTGAGTAAACAGAAGGTGTCGGAAACGCTAGCCAACTACCTGACGATAATGACCCCTGCACAGCGCTGGGCTTTATTGAAACTTGGCACCCGCGGATTGCGCATAGGCGTGTCGGCTCGCTCCATTAAACAAATATTAGCCGATTATGGCAATAAAGATATCAAAGAAATTGAGACGCTGTGGCACGCGGTTACACCACCCTACACCGACATGCTTGCTTGGTTAGAAGGCAAAGCTGACAAACCTGACATTGAAAATGCAGTTACTTTCCACCCCGTGATGCTCTCCCACCCTATTGAGGACAGCGATATTGATGCTTTTACGGAAAACACGTGGCAAATTGAAAACAAGTACGACGGTATTCGCGTTCAGCTTGCTGTTAAATCGGAGCCTTTTGCCAGTAAATGCACCACAAGAAAAGACCAGAACGATAACAAAAAAGGGCAAACAATAGATGAAGAGACGCCGGATAAGGCGCTTTTCTCACGCACAGGAGATGACATTAGCCATTCTTTTCCCGACCTACTTGAAACGGTAAAAGGAAATATGGTGTTAGACGGCGAACTACTGGTTATTCATAACGTAAAAGGCGACGCTTATGACGCTATGGCTTCACAGCCGAATGTCGACACATTCAATGCACTTCAGCAACGCCTCAACAAGAAAAAGCCAAGTAAAGCACTGCAAGCGTCTTCACCTGTTGGACTTATTGTCTACGATGCCTTGGTGCTAGATGGCAAAGATTTAACTGAGAAAACGTTGAAGGAACGTCGCCAGGCGCTCCACGAATGGTTTAACCATAACAAAAGCAAGCGCTTGTTTTTATCGGAAACCCTTTCTGCGAGCTCTCCTAAAAGCCTTCGTGAACTTCATGCCCACGTTTGTCAAAATCGCGCGGTGGAAGGGTTGATGATAAAGCGCTTAGATAGCAAGTACATCCCCGGCCGTCCCAAAGGGCAATGGTTCAAGTGGAAGCGCGACCCGCTGGTGGTTGATGCGGTAATGATGTACGCGCAGCGAGGGCACGGGAAACGATCGAGCTTCTATTCCGATTACACGTTCGGTGCATGGGAAGACGACCAGCTTCTGCCAATAGGAAAAGCATATTCTGGATTTACCGACGAAGAACTTAAGAAGCTAGACAACTGGGTACGGCGCAATGCAGTGGGACGCTTTGGCCCTGTGCGGGAGGTAAAGAAAGATCTGGTGTTAGAAGTGGCTTTCGACGCGGTTCATCCTTCCTCAAGACATAAATCGGGGGTAGCGCTGCGCTTCCCTCGCATTCACCGTATTCGTTGGGATAAACCCGCCGCCGAAGCTGACACGCTAACCAACGTTAAAGCGTTAATCGAAAACTAACCACGTAAAAATACTTCCTAAGTAAGAAAAAATCGCTGAAAATGAAGTTTTACAGATGACCTCGGGCGGATTGCCTGAAGAGAACAAAAATAGGAAATCGCCATGCCTAAGGCTAGTGAAATCAAAAAGAATAACACCGTGGTATTTGACGGTAAGACCTGCATAGTTAGAGACATAGAACGTTCTGTACCCCAAGGTCGTGCAGGTGGCAGCATTTATCGCATGCGCATGTATGACGTCGTCACAGGTGCTAAGTACGACGAAACATTTAAAGACTCAGACACATTAGATATGGCTGATTTAATTCGTCGTCCGGCAATGTTTTCTTATGTTGATGGTGACGAATACATTTTCATGGATAAGGAAGACTACACGCCTTATCACTTGAACAAAGAAAGTATTGAAAATGAGGCGCTATTCATTAATGAAGACACCGACGGTATTCAGGTGGTTATCGTAAGTGAAGTGCCAGTAGCGTTAGATTTGCCAATGAGCGTAGAGCTTGAAGTTGTTGAGACAGACCCATCTATTAAAGGCGCCTCTGCTACGTCTCGAACCAAGCCTGCCACGCTTTCAACCGGACTGGTTGTACAGGTGCCTGAATACATCAGCACTGGCGAGTGGATTAAGGTAAACACCGAGGAACGCAAGTTCCAAAGTAGAGCGGATAAGCACTAAGCAACCAATACATCAGCTGACGCCACCTTTGCCGGTGCGCAGCGATTGAAGAAAAAAGGGTTCATTTTGAACCCTTTTGTTTATCTTAAGATAATCGATACTTATTTAGCGATATTAGCCTGCGTTGGCAATGCGCTAAATGCACCATACTGCGTTACCGTGTAAGCACCACAGCGGATAGCAAATTCCGTAGCTTCGCTTACATTCTCGAAGTTCTCCGCCCATGCGTCGAAGTCATCAGCACTTTTCACTTTTGTAGATAGGAAATATAAGAAGCCACCAATAAAAGAGTCACCCGCTGCCGTCGTGTCTTTTACATCCATTTTAGGTGACGCTAACGTGCCGCTAAACGACTTGGTAATATAGTGAATAGGCTCACCACCATCAGTTACCAATACAACTTTAACGCCGCTATCAAGCCATTGCTGAACTTTTGTATCAGCATTTTCTTCGCCATATAGCTCTGCGAGTTCTTCTCGGCTAGCCTTTAAAACAGACACTTTCTTTGCAGCTTCATCTATACGTGACGGAGCATTCGCTGTGTCATCCCAAAACGCTGGGCGATAGTTAATATCCAAACACACCATCATGCCGTTTTCCTTCGCCTTGTTCAGAATAAACTCGGTACCAGGAATAAGTTCAGGGCCTGAAATAGAACCTGAGCAAAAATGAAGCACTGTATTTTTATCACAATCTATCGTCGACAAATCTTGCTCTGAAATGTGTTTATGCGCGGCATTATCAACATAAAAATCAAAAGAGCGTTCGCCGTCTGCATCCAAGTTTACAAATGCCAGAGCCGTATTACCTTCTTGTGTAGTCCACACGAAGTCAGTGTTTACTTTGTAATGCTCTAGCATTTCTTTAAGAAACGCGCCAAAAGTATCGTCACCTACTTTCGAGACCATCGCACTCTCACCACCTAGCTGAGCTACAGCGACTGCCACATTAGCAGGTGCACCACCCGCGTAGGGCTGGAAAGGTTTCATTGCTGGTATGTTGCCATCTTTGGGCGCAGCACCTTGGCTTAACATATCAATTAGCACTTCACCTAAACATAAAATCTTCATACCAGCCTCACTTAACAGAATTTAAAAATTGCAGCTTACCTATGCACAGTTCGCGCAAGGTTAACGAATCGTTAATTAATTGGGGCATAGTATTGTCGAAAGAATCAATTAAATCAACCTAATTGATTTAACCTTTTGCGCAAAAATCAACGGGTGTGATAGGGTTGACCTAGTACTGTCGAATAAAGTTATGTCTGAACAAGTACCTACACCATTTCTTAAATTTGATACACGGCTAGGTTGTTATTACACTCTAGCTTCTTAAAACGATAGATTGTAAATACATTGAATACTGAATCGGCCTTTCACCTGCCATCACAAAAAGCACCTACATTGCTTGATAGCCGCTCAGCGAATGAACGGGATATCCTTACCCTAATTCGCCAACGTTCTTCATTGCCTAAAGCTGAAATAGCACAGTTAACGGGGCTGTCTGCACAATCAGCGACAGTGATCATTAAAAAACTAGAGGCTGACGGCCTGGTAAGGCGACTAAAGCCAATCAAAGGCGGAGTAGGCCAGCCCAAGGTGCCGTTTGGTCTCAATGAAAACGGCGCGTTTGGTATAGGGCTGAAAGTAGGTCGACGAAGTTTCGATATGACGTTACTCGACTTGAAAGGCAATGTAAGAGCAACACTTCACGAGAAGTTTGCCTACCCGACCGTAAGCAATCTGCTTACCTTTGCAAAACGTGCTTTCAATGTACTCATTAAAAATTTGGATACCGACCAACAGCGCCTAATCCGAGGTTTAGGCGTTGCTATGCCCTTCGAAATTTGGAGTTGGGCAGAAGAAGCCGGAGCCCCAAAAACTGAATTGGAAGAGTGGAGAGAGTTTAACCCACAAGCGGCGTTGGAAGATTTATTATCACTGCCTGTTTTTATAAAAAATGATGCTGGAGCAGCGTGCAGCGCAGAGATGTCTTTCGGTAATTCCCAAAACTACAATAGTTTTCTTTACATCTTTGTTGGCACATTCTTAGGCGGTGGCCTGGTACTCAATAACCAGTTAGTTAATGGAAAAACAGGCAACGCCGGGGCCATTGGCTCTTTACCCTTTTACAATGGCAGTACACAAAGCCAGCTAATAACCCAGTCTTCACTTTATTTGCTGGAAAGAAAGCTAAACGACGCTGGGCATAACGGTCAGCATATTTATGAATCGCCATCCCACTGGTCTTGTGACACGCACTCAATAGAAGACTGGTTAAGCGAAACCGCCAGAGGATTGGCCTTTGCGACTCAATGTGCAATGAGCTTGTTAGACCTAGACGGCGTAATCATAGATGGCGCAATTCCTGATGATGTCAAAAACGCATTGGTCGCGCATACGCAAACCGCGATGGAGACGCTTGATATGCGTGGCCTTGCTCAGGTACACATAAGCGAAGGTCTTGTAGGCAGAAAAGCGCAATCCATTGGAAGTGCAAACCTAGCCCTTCAGGCAAATTATTACTAATCATCTCACATCTCAAAAGGTTTGGCTTTGGGCAGCATGAAAGAAGGAATGCATGACATTTTAATTTTAGATGGCGGCATGGGGCGAGAGCTGAAAAAGACAGGTGCGCCCTTTAAGCAGCCAGAGTGGTCAGCACTGGCACTAATGCAAACACCAGAATTAGTAAGTGATGTGCACAAACGTTTTCTTGAAGCCGGTGCCTGCGTTATTACCACTAACGCCTATGCGCTTGTACCTTTTCATATTGGGGAAAATATATTTAGGGAGCAGGCTTTTACTCTCGCTCAGAATGCGGCCGAACTCGCTCGAGGTGCAGTAAACGCACTAAAGAGCGATGGTGACAAGAGGCGATTTGTCGCGGGTAGCGTTCCTCCAGCTTTTGGTTCTTACCGCCCGGATTTATTTGATGCGAGCCGTGTAGCCGACATTCTCACCCCGCTTATTAAAGCCCAGGAGCCCTATGTTGATGTTTGGTTGATTGAAACTGCAAGTTCGGTAGAAGAAGCTAAAGCCGTGGTGTCACTTATAAAACAGCACTCTTCACTGCCTATATGGCTGTCATTCTCCGTTAGTAATCGAGAAACATCTAACGAGCCTGTGACATTGCGCTCAGGTGAGCTGCTAAGTGAGATAGAGTCATTATTGAGCGAAGTACAGAGCGTACTTTTCAATTGCTCGCAGCCGGAAGAGATGGAAGACGCTATTTCAATAACGCGAAGTTTAAATGCTTCGATTAATATTGGCGCTTATGCAAATAGCTTTTCTGAGAGAAAACGTACACACGCGGCCAACGCGCTACTTTCCGAAATACGTGACGATATAACCCCCGCCCGCTATGTTGAATACGTTAAGACTTGGGTGGCTGCTGGCGCAACCATCATCGGGGGTTGCTGTGGTATCGGCCCTGAACATATTAAAGCCATCAGCGACGTTTTTGGTCAATAAAAGTACTAAATAGACGTGGCTAGCTTTACAGCGCAAAGTCCTGTGTTTCGAAATACAATAGTGAGTATAAGTCGCATACTGCAAACGCCGCATTGAGCTGCTCCACACTAGGCACATGCGTTTCCGTTGGTTTTATCGCTGGTTCGCTACATCCTTTTACGAGTATTAACGCATCATAAGAAGGGCGTGTACCAATACTATGAACGTACAGTTGACTATCGCCAAGCTCAATGATTGACCATGAATTAGCGCTCGGATCATTAGGGGCATCTACATCGGCGTGTTGCCGTTTATACTGTTTTGACACTCGACGTTTAAACAGCAACTCAACGAATGTCAGTTTCGATTCACTTAGCCACTGATTACCGCCTCGTTCAAAGTGCCCCTTAAAGAATTCCGCAGGAATAGAAAATTGCTCGCCATTAATGAGCTTATTTAAATCAAAAATAGCCGGCAACAGTGTAACCATGCTGCTCTGAGAAAAAGCGCCAGCGTGATCCAGATCTAAAGACTCAAGAACTAGCGCTTTATATGAACTGTCTATCTTGTAGATAAGTTGATAATCGTGTGGCGAGTAGTATAGCGGCAGATGACTAGCGTAGAGATCAGTACCATCGGAAAACACTACCATTCCGTGAGATCCAACTTTATCGTGATTAGCGTGTGTTGTGGCAACTGGCGCTAACTCGCGGCCGACGACATTCGCACTGGAGGCGGGTGTATTAATGAAAGTCACGAATATATATAAAGCAGTAAGAAAGAGATATTTCATAAGGCGGCAAGTATGTTTGAAAGGCTACTGTGGCAATACTGACATTCAATTCACATACAGTTAAGCTACAATTAAGATTCAATTAATTCCCAATTGGAAGCAATTTAGCGATGCACTTATGGATATTGAAGACTTAAGGAAATTTATTGTTGTTGCGCAATATGAGAACTTGAACAAGGCGTCCCAGCATTTATCAG